>NZ_JYJG01000013.1 GCF_000955955.1 Lentzea aerocolonigenes | reverse complement strand
CGTCTGCAAGTACTACCAACTCATGATCAGAATGTCTCTAGCTACCACCAACATGCGCCGACCCCGGCGGTGCACCGTCGGGGTCGTGGCGTGGGGTGGGTGGAGTGGGCTAGAGCTTGGTCATGGGGACGCTGCCGATCAGCATCAGGCGGACTGTGCCCGAGTTGCCGAAGTCGATCGTGGCGGTGGCTCGTAGGCCCGCGCCGTCTACCGCTACTACTCGGCCCAGGCCGTACTTGTCGTGGGTTACGCGGTCGCCCGGTTCCAGCTTCATCGCTGGGGCGTCCTTCCAGCCCGCCTTGCCTGGGGCTGGGCGGGAGAGGCCGCGTGAGGCTATGCCGCCTGAGGCTGAGCGGCCCCAGGTTGTGGCGGCTGCCGGGGCCGAGCGGGAGGGCTCCACTCGGCGCCAGTCGATCAGGTCTTGGGGGATCTCGCCCAGGAAGCGGGAGGCCGGGTTGGCTGAGGGTTGGCCCCAGGCTGAGCGGACCAGGGCCCGGGACAGGTAGAGACGTTGCTGGGCTCGGGTGATGCCCACGTAGGCGAGGCGGCGTTCTTCGGCCAGTTCGGCTGGGTCGCCCAGGGCTCGCATGTGGGGGAAGACGCCGTCTTCCCAGCCTGTGCTGAAGACGACCGGGTACTCGAGGCCCTTTGCCGTGTGGATGGTCATCAGGGTTACCACGCCGTCGGACTCGGCGTCTGGGATCGAGTCGGCGTCGGCTACCAGGGAGACGCGTTCCAGGAAGGCTGGGAGGGAGGGGACCGGGTCGGCGCCTTCTGGGAGTTCCAGTTCGGTGAACTCGCGGGCGACGGTGACCAGCTCGTTCAGGTTTTCGACCCTGGTGTGGTCCTGCGGGTCCTCGCTGGCTTCCAGTTCGGTGCGGTAGCCGGTCTTCTCCAGGACGGCTTCGAGGATGTCGGCCACGTCGTCCTCGCGCTCGACCATCTCGCCGAGTTGGTCCATCAGTTCGACGAAGCCGGCGATTGCGTTGCGGGAGCGCGGGTTCAGCATCGGGACGCGGTCGTCCACGGCTTCGCGGAGGGCTGCGGCGAAGCTGATTCGTTCGCGTTCGGCGTAGGCGCTGACGCAGGCTTCGGCTCGGTCGCCGATGCCTCGCTTGGGGACGTTGAGGATTCGGCGGAGGGAGACCGTGTCCTCGGGGTTGGCCAAGGTCCTCAGGTACGCCAGGGCGTCGCGGACTTCTCGGCGCTCGTAGAAGCGGACGCCGCCCACCACGCGGTACGGGAGGCCCAGGCGGATGAAGATTTCCTCGAAGACGCGGGACTGGTTGTTGGTGCGGTAGAAGACGGCGATCTCGCTGTTGTTGACCTCGCCGCCGTCGACCAGGCGGTCGATCTCGCCAGCCACGAAGGCGGCTTCGTCGTGTTCGTTGTCGGCCACATAGCCGACGATCTTCTCGCCCTCGCCGAGGTCGGACCAGAGGGTCTTGTCGCGGCGGTTCGGGTTGCGGGAGATGACCGCGTTGGCCGCCGTGAGGATGTTCTGGGTGGAGCGGTAGTTCTGCTCCAGCAGGATCGTGGTGGCGTCCGGGTAGTCGCGCTCGAACTCCACGATGTTGCGGATCGTGGCGCCGCGGAAGGCGTAGATGGACTGGTCCGCGTCGCCGACCACGCACAGCTCCGCCGGGGGGATCTCGCCGCCCGCCTTGCCGACGAGCTCGCGCACCAGCGTGTACTGGGCGTGGTTCGTGTCCTGGTACTCGTCGACCATCACGTGGCGGAAGCGGCGGCGGTAGTGCTCGGCCACGTCCGGGAACGTCTGGAGGAGCTCGACCGTGCGCATGATGAGGTCGTCGAAGTCGAGCGAGTTCGACTCGCCCAGGCGGCGTTGGTAGAC
The DNA here is from genome assembly GCF_000955955.1 of Lentzea aerocolonigenes. Lineage (GTDB taxonomy): Bacteria > Actinomycetota > Actinomycetes > Mycobacteriales > Pseudonocardiaceae > Lentzea > Lentzea aerocolonigenes_A. The sequence continues at coordinate 7,619 of NZ_JYJG01000013.1, read as the reverse complement.
CGCGTAGACCTCGGCGACGCGGCGTTCCAGGTCGTTGGTGGCCTGGGCGGCGGCGGTCTCCGGGTCGATGAGCTCGTTCTTGAGGTTCGAGATGTGGATGGCGAGGGTGCGGGCCGCGTACTTCTTCGGGTCGAGATCGAGGTCTCGGGCGACGAGGGTGATGAGTCGGCGGGTGTCGTCGCTGTCGTAGATCGAGAAGTTCGACGACATGCCCAGGGTCTTGGCCTCGCGGCGCATGACGCGGACGCACATCGAGTGGAACGTCGACACCCACATCGAGCGGGCGCGGGCGCCCACCATGTCGGCCACGCGCTCCTTCATCTCCGCGGCGGCCTTGTTCGTGAACGTGATGGCCATGATCTGGCCGGGGTGCACGTCGCGTTCCGCGAGCAGGTAGGCGATCCGCCTGGTGAGGACGCGCGTCTTGCCGGAGCCGGCGCCCGCCACCACGAGCAGGGGCGAGCCGGCGTGCTCCACGGCACGGCGCTGCGCGGGGTTCAGGTCGTCGAGCAGGTGGCCCGCGCGGGAAACGGGGGGACTTGAGGGCAAGTCGAACAAGGCGCTCATCGTCCATCCACGGTACCGGGCGCCACCGACAAAACTCGTACCACCCGACCATGTGTTCGATGAGCGGCCGGTTCCCACCCTCCGGGCGGGTTTGGCGGGCGGCGGCGGTTCTGTGCAACACTGAGTTCGTGCGCGCGACGTTCTTCGAGTTTTTCTACGGGATCCGGACTCCGGCTCCCGTGGTCGTCTAGCGCTGACAAAGCCACCACGAAGCCCCGGAGTCCTCGGACCCCGGGGCTTCGTTCGCTTCCGGGCCAGGACTCGAAGAGTCGAGAGGTCACCACGATGGACACCACCACCGAGCCGGACATCAACGAGCTGCGCCAGGAGATCGACCACCTGGACGCCGAGATACTGCGTCTCGTGCAACGCCGCGTCGAGGTCTCCAAGATCATCGGCGCCGCCCGCATGGCAGCCGGCGGCACGAAGATCGTGCACAACCGCGAGATCGACGTCCTCAGCCGCTACAAGCCGCTCGGTCCGGAGGGCAAGGATCTGGCGATGATCCTGCTCAAGATGGGCCGCGGCCCGCTCGGCAGGTAGTCGGAAAGCCCTCGGCCCGGCGTCACAGCACGCCGGGCCAAAAAGGCTTGAGCGCCTTGCGGAGAAGCGCGAAATCCGCGTCCACGAGCTGGGAGTCGTCCGGCACGTAGGCCAGCGGGTCCTCGAGCAACGGCTCCGGCAGCCGCAGCAGGCCCTCCACCAGCGCGTGCAGGCACAGCGCGGAGTAGCCGCGCAGGTAGCCGCCCTCCTGGGTGAGCACGACCCGCGTCCCGAACGACGCCACCCGGCGGCCGATCTCGCGGTAGCCCGATGCGGTGATGTTGTGGCGGCCGTTGGGGTCGAACGCGGACCCGTCGAACCCGGACGCGCACACCAGCAGGTCCGGTGCGAACTCGCGCAGCAGCGGGAACGCGATCTCGTCGAGCGCGCGCAGGTACGCCGTGTCGCCCGCGCCCAGTGACAGCTCGATGTTCACGTTCCGGCCGTCAGCGCCCACCTCCGACGGCGCGCCCGTCTGCGGGTGGTTCGTGCCCCACGAGCCGTGCCGCATGTGCAGAGAGATCGTCAGCACGTCCGGACGGTCGTAGAACACCTCCTGCGTGCCGTTGCCGTGATGTACGTCCCAGTCCAGCACGGCGACCCGCATCCCTTGGCGTCGCGCGGTTTCCGCCACCAGCGCCGCGTTGTTCACGAAGCAGTAGCCGTCCGCCATGTCCGGCTGCGCGTGGTGCCCGGGCGGCCGTACGAGCGCGTAGGCAAGCGGTGCACCGGATTCCAGCGCTGCCAACGACGTTCCCGCCGCCGCGCACGCCGCACGCCACGTTTCAGGCCCCACGACCGTGTTCACCTCCAGCGCCACACGCTCCGAGACCCGCAACGAGTCGAGGTAGCCGGCCGTGTGCACGCGCAGAAGCTCGTCAACGGACGCATGCCGCCCCTCGTGCCACGTGAGGTGCTCAGCGACCGGACCGTGCGTCAGCGCGTGCCGGAACGTGCGCAGCCGCGCGGCGTTCTCCGGGTGCGGTTCGGCGACGTCGAGCCACGGCCAGAGGCCCGGCAGCTCCCACAGGCCTTCGCCGGCGTCGTGCTCGAGGCAGTCGTCGTGCCAGAACATGTCCACCCGAATCGGATATCAGGGCGATCACGGATGGTCCACCGCAAAAAACTGGAGGCACACTGGAGGCATGGGCCTCATCGCCGCACTGATCGCCATCGCCGGCCTGCTCGCCGCCTTGGCGCACGACGCATATCTGGGCTTGCTCGGTTCGGCCGCGAACAAGAAGGGCCTCGCCGGAGCCCCTGTCTCGCAGTTCGTCCGCAGCCGCTGGAAGATCGCCATCATCACGACGGTGGGCGCGGTGATCGGCCTGTTGATCACCAACGGCGACACGGTCAGCGCCGACGTGATCGGCGCGATCATCGCGGGCGGCAGTGGTCTGGCCGCGCTCAACGGCGTCCAGAAGACGCACAAGCAGCTGAACAGCGGTCAAGCCCAACTCCCGCCGAGGTAGTAAAACCACACTTTCGTGTGTCACTCGTCCTGAACGCCCCCTTTTGGTTGGTTCGGTACGTCCGGACGGCCCTACTCTGATTGCGTCGCAGAGGGGTGTCGGGGATGGACGAACTACTGCCGGGCAAACATCGTCTCGACCACGGTGTCGCGCAGCCGCAGCAAGAGCAGGCGCGCCCCGTCGTCGGTGGCGACCGCATCCCGCTGCCCCGCCGCCGCCAGATCGACCCGCTGCAGGACACCGACGGCCTGCGGAAGTTCAACATCGGCCTGGTGCCCGCCTCGGTCACGCCGCCGCGCACCTGGAAGCGCGCGGCCTGGTTCGCCGTCGTCTCGTCGGTGCTCGTGCTGGTCGGGCTGAGCGTCGCCGCGGCCAAGCTGGTCGGCGGTGGCGGCGCGGTCGAGACCGTCGGCCTGCCCGGCTACCCGTCGGACGTGCCGCTGATCTCCGCGCTGCCCACCGGCGGCACCAGCCCCTCGGTCACCGGCACGAAGCCGTCCGCCGCGGGCACCGGCAAGGGCGCTGCCGTGCCGGGCACGGGTTCCAGCGCGCCCGGCTCGAGCGGTCCGGCCGTCAGCACCAAGCCGCCGTCCGGCACCGCGCCGCCCGTGATCACGACCGTGCCGGTCACCCAGGCGCCGGTCGTCGACGGCGCCAAGATCGCCCAGCAGACCGAGCACTTCTACCGCGAGATGGCGACGAACGCGGACACCGCGCTCGCCATGACCACGGACACGGTCAAGTCGAACGCCGGCGCGCTGCTCGAGGGCAGGCTCGCCGACATCTCGCTGATCGAGGTCAAGGAGATCGTCGTCGACCCGAGCAAGGGCCTCACCGTCAGCCTGCTGCAGGTGACGAAGAAGGACGGCTCGATCAGCACCGAGAAGCGCGAGCTGAGCTTCACGCTCGGCGACCTGCCCTTGATCAACGGTGAACGGTTGAAGCTGGGCGGCTGAAGTGGCTAAAGGTCACGGCCCGAGTTACCGACCGTAGTAGGTAGCACCATCGAGCGAATCCCGAGCACCGCCCAACGCCACGGACGGCTGAAGTCCACCGAGATGCTGGCGTAGTCACGCGGAGCCACGGTACGTCTTCTGGTGACCACGGACAGTACGGAGGACGAGACCAGTGCAGCGTCCCGCGACGACCGGCCGGAGGCACACCCGCGCCGGCTCGATCAGCGTGGCTGAGCTGATCAAACAGCAGCCGACCCCGATGCGCATCCTGTCGAACGAGGAAGCCGCCACCGACGCTCTCGTCACATCACTGCTCGGTCCCACCGAGACCATGACGAACATGACCGCGACCACTGCGGTCATCCCCGCCGTTCCCGGCCGCCGCCGCCGCAACCGCAAGAGCCGCACCGCCAAGGCCATCGGCCTGCTGACGGGCGCGATCGTGCTGGTCAGCGCAGTTTCGGGCGCGGCGATCCTCGCGGGCAAGCGGCCGGCGAACCAGGGCATCCCGGTCACCGAACGGCCCGTCGCGCTGTCCGGCGCGAGCGCGCTGCGGCCCGACGTCCTCTCGGCCCAGCTGCCGAACGAGAACAAGCCGCTGCAGACCGCCGCCGACACCCCGCTGCCGCAGCCGTCCGCGCTGCTGCTGGAGACGCCCGAACCGACCACTCCGGAGGTCTCGGTCGGCCCTCAGCCGCAGGTCGACGTGGTGAAGCGGTTCTACGAGCTGCTCACGACCAAGCCCAACTCGGCGGCCAAGCTGCTCTCCCCGGACCTCGTCGGCGCGAACCCCAAGGAGTTCGTCGAGTCCTGGGGGATCATCAAGACGGTCAACGTCGACCAGACCTCCGTCCGGCCGGACGGATCGGTGCTCGCGGTCGTCTCGATGCAGGAGCTCGACGGCAGCTGGCTGCGCATCGAACAGCTCTTCTGGCTCACCGACACCACCCAGCCGCGGATCATCGGCACCGAGGTCCTTTCGGCGCAGAGGAGTTAGGCCGCACCCAACTGGTCTCGCCGTTCGCAGTCGAACGGTGACCGCTCGTCGCGAAAACTTGGTTCCGGACGTGAAAATTCCCCCGAAGGGGTTACATCTCGGGTCACGATTCGGTATCCATGATCCCGCCAGTGCGCGAACGCGAACTTGGAAGGGTGAACGAGCGGTGTCGATTGAGGACCATCGTCGGCGGCTGAACGGAACGGCGGAGTCGACCGGCCAGCTGTCCGTCGCCGAGCTGATCGCCCGCCGCGAGGCGGAAACCGTGGAGATCCCGGTGATCACCGACGACATCACCCCGGAGGCTTTCGAGCCGACGATCAAGTTCAAGCCGGTCAAGGCGCCGGGCGGCAAGAAGAAGCAGCCCATGAAGGAGCTGCACATCACGGAGCTGCTGCGCCGTGAGGGCCGTTCCGACGACACGCAGCGCAGCGGGTTCACCGTCGGCAAGCTGGCCGTCGCGGCCAGCGGCGGCGTGGTCCTCTGCGGTTCCGTGGCCTTCGCCGCCTCCTCGTGGCTGTCCCCGACAGACGAGCGCCCGCTCGCCGAGGTGCGGTTCGACGAGCGCACTCAGGCCCGTGGCGCCAGCGCCGGCACCGAGGGCGTCGTGAAGCTGCCGTCGAACAAGACGCAGCAGGAAGACGCCACCGAGACCCAGGCGGCCGACCCGACGACGGAGCAGACCCAGACGCGCGTCGCCCCGTACGTCCAGACCCAGCAGCCGAAGGCCCCCGCGCCGCAGACGCAGACCCAGCAGCCGACGCAACAGCCGACCTCGCAGACGCAGTCGCCGTCCACGAGCACGCCGTCGTCGGAGACCAGCAAGCCGAGCACGCCGCCGTCGAGCGAGACGCCTCCGCCGCCCAGCTCGTCCGTGAACCCGCCGAGCAGCAGCACCCCGCCCGCCTCGACCCCGCTGCCCCCGCCGTCCAACCCGGTCGACGTCAGCGTGGACCTCGGCATCCTCGACCCGGTGCTCAACACCGTGGGCGACACCGTCGGCGGCTTCGACTTCTTCGCACCGGTGAACTGAGGCACAACCCGGTAGCTCAGCAACCGCCCACGGCAGGGGTACCCTGTGCGGGCATTCCGGACGACCGCTGACTACCGCACGAGGAGCACGAGCGTGGGATCTGCTGCCGCAGCCGCAGTCTCGCTGTCGAGCACCCCCGAGGTGGTCGAGTGACGACGTCCGACGCCACCGACGGCCGTCTGATCGCCGATCGCTACCGCTTCCTCGACCGCATCGGTTCCGGCGCGATGGGCATCGTCTGGCGCGCCCACGACGAACGCCTCGGCCGCGAGGTCGCCATCAAGCAGCTGCTGCTGGCCCCCGGACTGGACGAGGCCGAGCAGGACGAGGCCATCCAGCGCGCCATGCGCGAGGGCCGCATCGCCGCCAAGCTGCACCACCCGAACGCCATCGCCGTGTACGACGTCGTCGAGGAAGACGGCGTCCCGTGCCTGGTCATGGAGTACCTGCCGTCCTACAGCCTGGCCGACGCGCTGGCCGAGGGCGGGCCGATGGACCCGGTCGAGGTCGCCTCCATCGGCGCCCAGTGCGCGGCGGCACTGGCGGCGGCCCACGCGGCGGGCATCGTGCACCGCGACATCAAGCCCGGCAACGTGCTGATCGCCGACAACGGCGTCGTCAAGATCACCGACTTCGGCATCTCGCGGGCTTCGGACGACATCACGGTCACCAAGACCGGCCTGATCGCCGGCACGCCCGCGTACCTCGCGCCGGAGATCGCGCGGGGCCAGGACCCGACGCCGGCCTCCGACGTCTACTCGCTCGGCTCGACGCTGTTCGCCGCGATGGAGGGCGAACCGCCCTATGGAGTGAGCGAGAACACTCTCGGTGTTCTGCACGCAGTCGCGGCCGGGCGGATCAACCCGCCGACCGTCGACCACCCGCTCTCCGACACGCTGCTGTACCTGCTGAACTACGAGCCGGCCGACCGGCCGACGATGCCGCAGGCGCGCGAGCTGCTGGCGGCGGTCGCGAACGGTCGCTCGCCGTCGTTCAGCGGACTGGCGGCGGTCGCCGGACCCGACCCGACGACGATGATCGAGCCCGAGCGGACCCGCGTGGTCCGGCCGGCGCCGCGCACGTCGCCGCCTCGCACCGCGCCGCCGATGGTCCCCGCCGGCAAGCAGCAGGACAACCGGCCGCTGGTCATCGCCGCGGTGGTTTTGGCTCTGTTGCTGGTGATCGGTGGCCTGCTGGTCGCGCTGGGCGTGTTCAACAAGGAGAAGGAGACACCGGTCGTACCGCCGGCCTCCTCGTCGTCGGTGGTGCCGACGACGACCACGACTCCTGAGGTGACGACCACCACGCCCGAGGCAACGACTACGCGCGAAACGACGTCTAGCACTACGACGACTACAACTACGACCACCACAACGACGACTACGACGACGACAACCACACCGCCGCCGTCGAGCACGACTACTACGACGACCACCACGACTCCGCCGTCCGCCAAGCCGGGTGGCTGAGCACGTTCCGTCGTAGATATCTCGTAAGGTGGGTACCCGCACCGTTGGGGTGATCTGAACCCATTGGTGTGACGAGCCGTTGAACAGAGAGCAAGTGACCGCACAGCGGGGAGCAACTGTGACCGACGATGGCCGATTGGTCGCTGGTCGCTACCGATTGAGCCAGCGGATCGGTAGTGGCGCCATGGGCGTCGTCTGGACAGCGCACGACGAACGCCTGCACCGCACCGTCGCGGTCAAGCAGCTGCTCCTGCAGCCCGGACTGGCCGAAGCCGACACGGACGAGGCGAAGAGACGGGCCATGCGCGAGGGCCGCATCGCCGCGCGGCTGCAACACCCGCACGCGGTTGCCGTGTACGACGTCGCCGAGGACGACAGCCAGCCGTGGCTGATCATGGAATACCTACCGTCCAAGAGCCTCTCCGCGGTGCTCTCCGAACGCGGCACGCTCCCGCCGCGCGACGTGGCGTCGATCGGCATGCAGGTCGCGTCCGCACTGGCCGCCGCGCACAACGCCGGCATCGTGCACCGCGACATCAAGCCCGGCAACGTGCTGCTCGGCGACGACGGCACGGTCAAGAT
>NZ_JYJG01000004.1 GCF_000955955.1 Lentzea aerocolonigenes | reverse complement strand
CCGTTGTCCTGGGCGATGAAGCCGAAGCCCTTCTCGGAGTTGAACCACTTGACAGTGCCCTGTGCCATGTACCTGCCTCCATCGCAGGAAAGCTTGGGGCTGCACCGTGCAACCCCGGCCGTCCCGGGGGCGGTCAGTGAGCTCGTGAGAGCGCGCATCACGCCCGCGTGTCGTTCCGCGAGCGTGTGAAGCACGAACACAGAAACCACGGCCTGCGCGGGTCAGCCTAACGTGTGATGCGTCATAGCACTACAGGTCATTACTGGCCAGTTGGCTGCCTCAATAGGAGGAAACCCGCTGGTCCGGGTGGGTGATCGCGATTTCACGAGCAACGTGTTCGCGCCCCGTGCGTCTTCTGATCGTTGGATGAGGGGATCTTGGGGGGAACGCGTGTTGCGGCCACTGATTTTGGCTCTACTACTGGGATTGACCGCTTGCAGTGCGGCACCTGACGCACCGTCTGCGCCCACCGCGCAGGTCGAGGAGAACAAGGCGAAGGCCGCACTCACCGTGACGCCGGCTGAGGGCGAAGGGGTGAGCCCGGCAGGTCCGTTTCAGGTTGGGGTGACTGGGGGTTCGCTCACCTCGGTCGCGCTCACCGGTGCGGACGGGAGGGTGGTCCAGGGGGAGCTGGCCGCCGGCAAGTGGGTCGCCACCGAGGACCTGGGTTACGACAAGGTCTACACGTGGTCGGGCAGCGCGAAGGGCGAGGACGGCAAGGACGTGCCCGTCACCGGCTCGTTCCGCACGATCAAGCCGCAGCGGATCATCAACGCGTCGATGAACGTCGGCGACCACGAGACGTACGGCATCGCCATGCCGCTCAAGGTCACGTTCAGCTCGCCGGTGCAGGACAAGGCCGCGGTGCAGAAGGCCATGACGGTCAAGACCTCCGTGCCGACCGAGGGCGCGTGGGCGTGGCTGTCCGACACCGAGGCGCACTGGCGGCCGCGCGAGTACTGGAAGCTGAACACCGAGGTTTCCGTTGACGTCAACGTGTACGGCGTGCCGTTCGGGGGCGGCGCGTACGGTGCCGACGACGTGCACGTGCAGTTCAAGATCACGGACCGCGCACTCGTGGCCAAGGCGAACACGCAGACGCACCGGTTCGAGATCTACCGCGATGGCGTGCTGCTGCACGACTTCCCGGCGTCCTACGGCGCGGAGAGCGACGTCCGGCGCGTCACCCACAACGGAATTCACGTGGTGCAGCAGAAGGAATCGTCGCGGAAGATGTCCAGCACCGTGTTCGGCTACAAGGACGTCCCGGTCACCTGGGCCGTGCTGATCTCCCAGAACGGCGAGTTCGTGCACGAGAACAACGGCACGATCTCGTCGCAGGGCAGGGAGAACGTCTCGCACGGGTGCGCGAACCTGTCCGGTGCCAACGCGAAGGCCTTCTTCGACCTCACGATGATCGGTGACCCGGTCGAGGTCACCGGATCTTCGGTGCCGTTGCAGGCAGCGGATGGCGACTACTACGACTGGGCGTTCGACTGGGCGACCTGGACGTCGAAGTCCGCTGCCACTCCTTAGGACTTCTCGGTGATGGCGGGTGGCTGCGGGATCTCGTAACCCGACGGACCGACGTTGCGTTCGAGGGCCCGCTTCCACTCACCGCTTGAGATCATCTTCTCGATGGCCTCGTTGACGGCGTCACGGGACTTGCTGTCCCCCTTGGGAACGCCGATGCCGTAGCGCTCCTTGGAGAACGGTTTCCCGACGAGCTTGAGCAGCTCGGGGTTCTCGGCGGCGAACCCGGCGAGGATGACCTCGTCGGTCGTGACGGCGTCGACGTTGCCGGCCATCAGCGCGATCACGCAGTCCGAGTACTGGCCGTACTCGATGAGCTGCGCGTCCTTGGCGTAGTCGCTCTTCACCTTCTGCGCGGACGTGGATCCCTTGACCGAGCACAGCTTGCGGCCGTTCAGGGTCTCCGGGCCCTGGATGGCCTGCTCGGTGAAGCGGACCAGCATGCCCTGGCCGGTCTCGAAGTACGGGCCCGCGAAGCCCACCTTCTCCTTGCGTGCGTCGGTGATCGAGTACGAGGCGATGATCAGGTCGGCCTCGCCGGTCTGCAGCATCGACTCGCGGGCCGCGCCGCGGGCCTCCTTGAACGTGATGCCGGTGTCCTTCACGCCGAGCTCGTTCGCCACGTACCGGGCCACGTCGACGTCGAAGCCGACATACCGGCCGTCGAGGCGCTTCTGACTCAAGCCGGGCTGGTCGTAGCGGATGCCGATGGTGAGCTTGCCGGTGTCGGCACGTCCGATGACTGTGCTCGTGTCACCGCTCCCACAGGCGGTGGCGAGCACCGCTACGGCAGTGATGAGCGCAGCACGACGGATCACGACAGGCCTTCCGAATGGGAGTTCGAGATTTCGTGCGCAATGCTACGGACCTGCGGCGATGATCAACTGTGATGTGTGACAACTACGGCAGCCGAGCCTTACTGGGTGTCACACCGCGGCCGTCGCGGGCGATGGCCCTGCGGATGTGGCCGGGCGGGACCAAGCGGCGCAGTCCAGGCGGGACGAGCAGAGCCGTTCGGCGCAGCATCCGCAGCCAAAGGGTCGCGTGCCGGTACGGAGCGTGACCGTGCAGTTCCGTTGCCCATTCGGGCAGCACCGAGTACGCCAGGTGCCCGACCAGCACCTTGTAGACGGGCATGCCGTGGCGCAGAACACCCTGCGTCGCCGGTCCGTGCAGGAAGTCGTAGATCAACTCGGAGTCGGGGGTCTTCTTCAAGATCGGCCTGGTGGCCTCGAAGTACTCCTCCATCTCGCGCTTCGACCCCGGAACTTCGTCCGCGTGCAGACCCACGAGAGTCGCCGCGAAGCGTTGCTCTGCGTAGTACCGGTCCTTCTGCCGGTCTGTTAACCCATAACCGGCGCGGTTGAGAACCGTCTCGAAGCTGTAGACCTCCGAGCAATGCACCCACAGCAGCAGCTCCGGCTCATCGACCCGGAAGGTCCTGCCGTCGATCACCCCGCGCAGGCCGCGGTGGGTGGCTCTCACCCGTGCCGCGGCGGCCTCGATGGCCTCGTCCGTGCCGTAGACGCCGAGGCCCACGAAGTCCGCCGTGCGCCGCAGCCGCCCGAACGGGTCGGTCTTGAAGTTCGAGTTCTGCACGACGCCCGCGACCGCTTTCGGGTGCAGGGACTGCAGGTAGAGGCTGGAGATGCCGGCGACCCACATCGTCGGGTCTGCGTACATCTGCCAGCTCACGGAGTTCGGGTCGTTCGGCTCGAGCATGCGCACATCGTCCCGCCTCGCCAAGATGAAGACCATGGACCTGGACCAGGCACGGGAAGTGCTTCGCAGCCAGCACCGCGCGGTGTTCTGCGCGCTGAAGTCGGACGGCACGCCGGCCATGTCGCCGGTGCTCGTCGCGTTGGACGACAACGGTGATGTGCTCGTCTCGACGCGAGCGACGGCCTACAAGACCAAGCAGGTCCAACGCTCGCCGGAGGTTTCGCTGTGCGTACTGCCGGACAGCTTCTTCGGGCGGTGGATCCAGATCAACGGCACCGCGACCGTCGTGCCGTTGCCAGAAGCGATGGACCTGCTGGTCAAGTACTACCGGACGATCTCCGGCGAGCACTCCGACTGGAACGACTACCGGGCGGCCATGGAACGCGAGCAGCGGGTGATCCTGCGCATTTCATTGACCGGTGCGGGGCCTGACAAGACAGGTTGAGATTTTGCCCGTAACACCGTTAGCGGGCGAAACGATTCCACGGGCACGGCGGCTACCGGGCAGGCGGAACCTGGGGAGCGTTAGCGATGACTGGTGTCAGACGCCGCGGCTATTTCGCAGCCGCGGTGGCGGTGATGGGCGCTGCCCTGTTCGCAGCGTTGTTCGCCGCGCCCCCGGAGAGACCCGTGGACATCCGTCTGGTGGCTCCGCCGCCACCACCCCCACCGTTCATCACCGCGACCGCCACGACCACCGTCTCCGCGGTCGGTCCGGTGTTGATGCCTCCTCCTCCGCCACCACCTCCACCGCCGCCCGCAAAGCCGTTGCCCCGGCCGAAACCGGCTCCGGCCTCGTCCGCGCCGCCGTCGAAGCCCCGTCCTCCGACGATCTACGACCTGCTTCGGTGCGACTCGAAGTACTTCGGGGACGCCGACTTCGAGCGGTGCCTGGACTGGCCGTTCGACACCGACGAGCTCTGCGACTTCCTGGACGAGCACCACCTCCAGCCGATCGACCTGCGCGGTCCTGACGGCCGCAAGCTCGACGACTTCGGCCTCGACTGCGACTAGGCCTTCAGCTCCCGCAGCCTCGTGAGGTTCGCCTCCGCCCTGGTGCCGAGCAGCTGGGCCTCGCCGAGGTAGTGGTCGTCGATCAACGCCTCGACCTCGGCGTCGTTCATGGCGGGAACGATCCGCGCGGCCATGCGGTTCATGTTGCGATAGCTGCCTTGAAGGAGGAAATCGCCACCGCTGGCGGCCGACGCGATGTACTCCTGGTTGACCTTGAGAACCACTTCCTGGATCCGTTGCAGCTTGCGGACCACGGACAGCATCCGTTCCAGCTCGACGGTTTCGTGGTCGTGGCTAGCGCTTTCGCCATTTGTCAGGCGCACCAGCGGTTCCACGTCGACACCGTTGAGCGTCGGGTTGGAGGCCGACGCGTTCTCCAGGTAGCTCAACGCAAAGAGGGCGTCGCGACCGGACAGCACGTCGCCGAGGTTCCACACGTCCGCGCGGTTCGCGAGCATGTCCGGGACGCGGAACGCGCGGCCCGTCTCGGTGTACGGGTTGCCGGCCATCGACACGGCGAAGCGCTTGCCCCGCAGGTCGAACGTCCGTGCCTCGCCGTCCCACACGCCGTCAACGCGTCGTTGTGCGTCGCACAGCGAGATGAACTTCTGCAGCAGCTCAGGCGATGTGTGCTGGATGTCGTCGAGGTGCAGCAGAACGTTGCTGCCCAGGGCGAACGCGAAGTTGATGCGCTCGACCTCCTGGCGTGCGGTGGCATTCGGTGCGTCCTCCGGGTCGAGTGAGGTGACGCCGCTGCCCAGGGCCGGGCCGTTGACCTTGACGAACACCATGCCGAGGCGGTTCGCGACGTACTCCATCAGCGTCGTCTTGCCGTAGCCGGGCGGGGAGATCAGCATCAGCAGGCCCGTGCCGTCGTTCAGCTGCTTGGCGAGGTTGTCGCCGATCAGCGGCAGGTAGACCTCGTTCAGCAACCTGTTGCGCACGAACGTGTTCAGCACCGCGGGGCGGTAGTCGTCGAGCCTCAGGCGCCGGCGTTCCTCGGCGAGCAGCTCGTCGCGTTGGCGTTGGTAGGCGCGGAAGGCTGGGACCTGCTCCAGTTGGAACTTGCGCAGCCTCGTCAGGGTTTCGTCCAGGCGGAGTTCCATGGACTGGTTGCTGACGCGCGGGTGCGTGCCGAGCAGGCCCGTCACCGACTCGGTCAGCGCGGCGCTGGAGTCGTAGCGCGGCAGGTCGGTGAGCAGGACCGCGACGACCTCGGGGAGCTCCGGGCAGTCCTCGTCTTTGAGGAACGCGTGCAGCCACGCCTCGATCAGGTCGCGGTCGTGGAGTTCCTCGGTGACGACGGCTTTGAACCTGTCGATCACCGTTCGGGCGGCCTTGCTGGTGACGAATCCTCGTGGCTCGCAGGCGAGTTCCTCGAACAGGTACTCGCCGGCCAGGTCGTCGAGGCCGAACTGCTCGGTGAGCTCGGGGATGCCGTGCGTGCCACCGAAGATCGTGCGGGCACGGGCCAGCGACTCGGCCTTGCGAGCCCACACCGCGCGTTGGTCCTCGGGCTGTTCTGACCAGAAGATCTGGGCCTTCGCACGGGTTTCCGGCGGATACCTCAGGAGTCCGGCACCGACGTGGAGTCGTTGCAGGACAGCGAGGATCTTCGCGGCGTCGTGGTCGTGGACGCCCTTCTCGTAGCCCTCGTCGTAACGTTCCGCGGCGGCGTTCACCACGTCGTCGCGCCCCTCGGCGAGCAGGCAGCCGGCCAGGTGCTCGGACCGGTAGACGTCTGCCGTTTCCGAGACGAGCAGCTGGTCCCAGAACTGGCGGGTGTGCTGGAAACCGGTGACCTCGCTGCGGTAGTCCGTGCCGGTCACCGCGTAGAACAGCCTGCCGTCGCGTGGGACGAGGGTGAGGTTCATCGGCTCGGTCGTCACCGGGAAACGGTGACGACCGAGCACGATCGACGCGCCGTCGTACAGATCGGCCCGGTCGCGCAGTGCCCGGCCTCCCTCTTGCCGGGCATCGCGCAGACTCGCGTCGAGCTCGTCTGCCCGCACATCGCCGAGGTTCCTGAGCTCCTCGGCCACGTTGCGGACCTTGGCGACCATCGGGTCGCCCGCGAAGTACGTGTTGATCTCGTCGGTCGAGGTCAGCTTGCCGACGCGACGGCGGATCGTACCGAGCACGCGTTCGGCCGACTGCACGAGCCGGTCGGCCTTGCGCGCACGTTCGTCGAGCAGCGTCTGTTTGCGCGCGGAGAACGCCTCGTAGACGTCCGTGCGCTTGGCACCGACCTGGGCGAGGAAGTCGTCGAACTCGCCGAACCGCGACTCCAGGTTCTCCAGCTGCAGCAACAGCCTGCCGAGCTGGTCGTCGCAGCGCTGCGGACTGTCCGCGACCGACAGTGCGCCCGTGATGGCCTGGCCGAGCAGCGCGAACTCCGCCGCGAACTCGGCCCTGCCCTCGGCGTTCGCGAGTTGTGCCCTGCGACCGTCCACAGTGGCCCGTGCCCGGTTGACCGCGGCGAGGACCTCGCCGATGCTCGCCAGGATCTGCGTGCGGGTGGTCGTGTCGGCGGCGTCGAGCGTGCTGACGACCTCGGTCAGCACCTCCAGGCCGGTCTGCTGCTGCGCCAGGCGTTCGCGCAACGGCTTGGCCTCGGCTGCGGTCTTGAGCTCCGCGGCCGCGATCTGCTCGATCTCCTCGTGGTACTGGGCGAACGCGCCCTCGCCGCTGAGGAACGCGACGGCCCGTCGTGCGGATGCGCCCAGTTCCTCGACCAGTTCGGCTTCGCGGCGGCCGATCTCTTCGAGGTCGACGTACTTGAGATCCTTGAGGGTGATCAGACGGCCTTGAGCGGACCGGAGATCGGCCAGCAGCCGCACCCACTCGTCGGCGCTCTTCGGAGACGCCGATCTGGCGAGCCGGATGAGCGAGGCGAGCTTCTCGGCGGCCTCGTGGAGTTGCTGAGCAGCGTGTTCCGTGAGCGTGCGGACGGCCTCGAACTCGTCCAGCACCTGCTCGGCGGTGGCCCGGACGGCCAGGACGTCCTGTTTGAGCCCCAGCTCGTCGAGCCAGTGCACGCCGTCGATCACCCTGGTGCACAGCGCGATCAGGCCCTCGAACACCGGCGCGCTCGGGGTCATCTCGGCGCTCATCCTGGTGATGGACAGGCAGTCCGAGATGCCGCGGACCAGTTCGGCGTTGCCGATGCGGGCGAGCGGACCTGCCTGCTCCGGCAGCACCTCGTCTTGCAGGAACGGCGTGCGCCAGACCTGCATCGGGTGCACGCGAACCGGTTCCGTGCTGGTCTCGCGGAAGACCACCAGCGTGCCGTCGGCGAAGAGCGAGTAGCCGTGGCAGGTGATCGGCGTCGCGACCTCTTTGCGGATCACGTTGTAGGGCAACAGCAAGCTGCGGCCCTCGCGGCGGGCGTGGTAGACGAACAGCACGTCCTCGCCGTTCGCCGACCTGATGACCCGCTCGAACTCCAGCTCGTCCGTGTCGACGTCGAACGTCTTGTCCGCGCCGGTGACGAGGTAGTAGCCGCCGGGGAAGATGATCCCCTGGTCCTCGGGAAGCCGTTGGCACGCTTGGCCGATGCCGTCGAGCCTCGCCACGGTCCTGGTGCGGGTGTTGAAGACCAGGTGCCGCCAGACCGTCTCGTTGTACGGGCGGATCCTGAGCAGGATCAACGGGCCGACGCGGGCGTAGTGCACGTCGGCGTCCGCGAGGCTCTGCAACGGCTCGTCGACGGGCTCGTCGTAGATGCCCTGGCCGACCTCGGTGTTGTTCTCGATCTTGACGGTCAGCGTGCCGCCGACCGTCTCGACGAAGACCTCGTTCTCGATGGCGATGTGCGGGTGCCGGCCGAGAACGTGCTGCTCACGCGTGGTCTCGACCCACGTGACGTCGTGCGAGGGCGGGAACACGTGGTCGCGGTCGCCGCGGTTGTCGACGTACGTGACCGTGCCGTCGACCGCGATGTCCCAGCGCAGCACGCGGATGTCCTCGATCCGCGCGCCGGTCTGGAACACCGCGAGCAGCCGTGACTCGACGATCCGCAACTGCAGCAGCCGGGTCTCGCGGTAGTACCGGTAGAGCTCCGCGAAGTCGTTGCGGAACTTGGGGTCCTGCAGGAAGGGTGCCTCGACCGCGCTGAAGTCCCTGCCGTGCACCGCGAAGACGTCGGCGACCGTCGTCTCGGGCTTGAGGCCCATGAAGACGTTGTAGCCGAACAACATCAGGTCGCCGAGCGGCACGATGTCGCGCGGAACGCAGTTGTTCTCGGTGCGGATCCGTTCGGTGGACAGGAGTTCCAGCGCGGTGCTGCCGAACGTCTCGACGCGCTGGGCGTTCAGCGCCTCGGTGCTGCGGGCGAGCTCGGCGGCCTGGTCGGCCAGCCTCGCCCGCAGCACCTCGTAAGTGCCGGCGTCGAGCTGGGTCATGCGGTCTGGCCGTTGTTCTTGGCCATCTGGGTCAGCGCGATCGCCGCGGCGATGTTCTGCGCGTCACCCGTGGTGAACGAGCTGAGGATCTTGGTCAGATCCTCCGGGAAGTTCGAGGTCCCGTCCATCCACTTGGAACCGAGTGCCTGCACCACGTTCGAGTTGCCGACGAAGCTGTCGACCTGCTTGCCCGCGGTGATGGCGTTCGCGATCTTGTCGAAGAACATGGTGTCGCCACCGACGATGTCGATGTCGGCCTTCTCCAGCCCGGCCGCGAGGACCATGGCCTGGGCCTCGGCGACCTGACGCTGCACGTCGATGCCCTTGAGCCTGATCTCCTTCTCGGCCTCGAGACGCAGGCGGTACTCCTCGTGCTCGCGGGTCGCGGTGTCGAGCGCGGCCATCGCCTCTGCCTTGTGCGACAAGCCTTCCGCTTCGCCCTTGAGGCGTTCCTTGATGCCCTCGGCATCGGCCAGGGCCTTCTCGCGGTCGACCACGGCCTCGGCGCGACCGAGCGCCTCGGACGCGGCGGCGTCGCGTTCCTTGACCAGCGCGTCCGCCAGGCCCTTCGCCGCGGCCTCGGCCTGCGTGCCCTCCGCGAGACGGATCTTGGAACGGGTGTCCAGTTCGGCGGCCTGGTTGCGGGCCTCGGCGAGCACGACCTCTTCGCGGGCCTTGTGCTGCGCCGACTGTTCCGCGGCCTCTGCGGCCTTGATGTCCTTGACCAGCGACTGCTGCGCCTCGGCCTCCGCCATGATCACGATCTGCTGGCGCTCGCGTTCGGCCTCCTCGACCGCACGCAGGCGCTTGATGTTCTCCTCCTGCTCGGCCACGGTCTTCTCGACCGCGACCCGCTCGCGCACCAGGTCGGCGATCGCGCGCCGCTCGTGCTCGAGCTCCTTGTCCTTCTCGATCATCCGCAGGGACGTCTCGCGTTCGCGGGCGATGACCTCCAGCAGGCGGTCCTTCTCGATGCGCTCGGTCTCGACGGCGATCACGCGCTCGCGGTTCTTCTCGGCGACGGCGATCTCGCGGGCCTTGTTCTCGGTCTGGATGCCGAGCTGTTCCTCGGTGCGGATGAACGCGGTGTTGGCCTTGAGGCGTTCCTCGGCCTGGACCTTCTGGGTCTCCGCCTCCTGCTGCGCGCGGGCGGTCTCGATCTCGCGCTTCTGCCGGATCTCCGCGTCCGCCTGACGACGTTCGAGCTCCAGGATCGCCTCACGCGCGCTGACGTTCTGGCGCGTGATCTCCTTCTCCTCGTTGCGGGTGAACTCGTTGGTCTTGACGTGCTCGATCGCGGTCAGCTCGGTGATCTTGCGAATGCCCTGCGCGTCCAGGATGTTCGCCGGGTCGAGCTGCTTGAGCGGCGTCTGCTCCAGGTAGTCGATGGCCGCGTCCTCGAGGCTGTAGCCGTTGAGGTCGGTGCCGATGACCTGGACGATCCGGTCGCGGAACTCGTCGCGGTGCGTGTAGAGGTCCACGAAGTCGAGCTGCTTGCCGACCGTCTTGAGCGCCTCGGAGAACTTGGCGTTGAACAGCTCCTGCAGCGTGGCCTCGTGGCTCGCGCGTTCGGTGCCGATCGCCTGCGCGACCTTGATGACGTCCTCGACGGTCTTGTTGACCCGCACGAAGAACGTGATGCGGATGTCCGCGCGGATGTTGTCCTTGCAGATCAGGCCTTCGTTGCCGGCCCGGCGGATCTCGATGGTCTTCACCGAGATGTCCATCGTCTCGCATCTGTGCAGGACAGGTAGTACGACGGTGCCGGTGAAGGTCACGTCGACCTTGCGCATCTTCGAGACGATCAGCGCCTTGCCCTGCTCGCACTTCTTGAACAACCTGCTCAGCGTGATCGTCGCGAGGATCAGCACGACGACGATCCCCGCGATCAGCACGAGCAACCCCGTTGAGATCGCACCCATGTCAGCCCCCTGTGGTGATGTCCACGACCCAGAAGAACTCGCCCTCTGCGTCGTAGTCGAAGATCAGCGCGGTCTGTCCCGCTGTCAGTTCGGTGCTCTGTGCTGCTCGCACTTGCACGACAGCCGTGCCACCGTCGTCGGCGGTGACCTCGGCCTGTCCGTAGTTCTCGGTGACCCGCGTCGTCTTCACGATCGCCGTGCGACCCACGAAGTCGTTGCGGGAAGCGGGTTTCTCGGGCCTCGTCCAGTTCCTGAGCGGAATGCTGAGGATCTTGGTGATGAGCGCGCCTGCCAGGAGCGCTCCGGCGAGGACGGCGTAGCGGAGCTTGCCCTCCGGCGTCAGCACCGTGCCGGCCAGCGCGGCGAACCACGTGATCAGCACGAACATGGAGATCGAGAGCGGCAGCACCGGGGCGTCGAAGTCGATGCCCACCAGCACGACCGTGAGCCAGTACGCCAGCACCACGAGCATCAGGAAGCTGAACAGCACCGTCGGGAACGCCAGCGCGGCAGCAACGAACTCGGTCACCCCTCCACCCCCTTCTTGCCCCCTCAGATGTATTTGAGTGCTGATCCGTTGCACTGATACCTGGGTTTTTCGGGAATGACGGGCGTCACAGGGCCGTTGTGCTGATCATGGACATGGGGGTGCAGGGACTCAACGCGGGCGACTCGGTCTCGCCTGAGGAAACTCGCCGGCTGGCTTCACTCGTGGAGTCGCTCGGCTATCGATCATGGTGGGCGGTGGAGCACGTGGTGCTGCCGTCGCCGCGGGTTGACGCCTCGCCGGCCGATCCGGACACGCCGATGCTGGATCCGCTGGTCGGGCTGGGGTTCGTGGCCGGGGTGACGTCACGGCTCGAACTGGGGACCGGGATCGTGATCCTGCCGCAGCGCAACCCGGTGGTGCTGGCCAAGGAGGTGGCCACGCTGGACGTGCTGAGCGGTGGCCGGTTCACGCTGGGCGTCGGGACCGGGTACCTGGAGCCGGAGTTCGCGGCGCTGGGCGTGCCGTTCGCGGATCGGGGGCGCCGGACGGACGAGTACATCGACGCGATGCGCGCGTTGTGGCACATGCCTTCGCCTGAGTTTTCAGGCAAATACGTGTCTTTTTCTGGCGTAGACGCGCACCCGAGGCCTGCTTCTGTTCGGGTCGCCGTTGGTGGCGCTTCGGACGCGGCCCTGCGCCGAGCGTTGACGAGGGCGAACGCGTGGCTCGGCATCGGCTCGCCCGCGGAGACCGCGGCGAACCTGAAGCGGCTGCGTCGGCTGTCGGCGATCACCTCGCGGCCTGACTCGCTCGGCGCGCTGGAGATCAACATCATCGCGACCGTTCCGCTGGACGCGTCCGTCGTGCGCGAGTACGAGGATCTCGGCGTGTCCCAGCTGATCACCTATCCGGGTGGGTCCGACCTGCCGGTGGACGAGGTGCTGGAGAAGACCATCGGGCTGGTTCAGTAGCCTTCTTCGCCGTGATCCCCGTTGTCGTGCTCGCCGGCTTCCTCGGTGCCGGCAAGACCACCCTGCTGAACCACCTGCTGCGCACGTCGGGCGGCACCCGGATCGGCGTCGTGGTGAACGACTTCGGGCGGATCAACATCGACGCGTTCGCCGTGTCGGCCCAGGTCGACTCGATGGTGTCGCTGTCGAACGGCTGCCTGTGCTGCGCGGTGGACGGCACGGAACTGGATTCCATGCTGGTCAAGCTGGCCTCGGCGGACCTGGACGTCATCGTGATCGAGGCGTCCGGGCTGGCCGAGCCGGCGGCGTTGGTGCGGATGGTGTTGCAGGCGCCCGGGGTTTCCTACGGCGGGCTGATCTACGTGGTGGACACCGTGGAGTTCGCTGCCGTGCCTCACCTGGACCGCTCGCTGGCGTTGGCTGACCTGGTGGTGCTGAACAAGGTCGACCGGGTTTCGTCGTTGCCTTCGCTGGACTGCCCGGTGCCGGTGCTGCCCGTTTCGTACGGGCGGATCGATCCCTCGTTGCTGTTCGAGGTGCGGCCGCCGGATCTGGGGCCTCGTCAGCTTTCCTTCGACGACCTTGAAGACCACTCCTCGCACGACCACGCCCGGTACGACAGCGTGACGTTCGAGTCCCCTGATCCGTTGCACCCCAAGCTGTTCATGGACTTCCTGCAGGCGCGGCCCGAGGGGTTGTTCCGCGCCAAGGGTTTTGTGCAGTTTCCTGGTGGCACGTTCATGCTGCACACCGTTGGTGCGTACGTCTCGTTCACGCCAGTTGCCGACGCCCCGACTCAGCTGGTGCTGATCGGGGCGGGCATCGATGCGGACTCGTTGACCGACTGGCTGCTGGCGTGTGTCGCGGACGGACCGGTGACCGAGCAGGACATGCTCTGGGTGCTCCGGTACGCCCGCGGCTGATCACTTCTGGCAGAGCGCGGTGTCCACAGTGGTCAGAATTGCGTCGTGGGCCTTCATCGCTTCCTCCGGCGTGTCCTGCGTCGTGCCCGGAAGTGCCGTGACGGCAACGGAGAACGCCTTGCCCTGTGCGTTGACACCGCCGCGCGTCTCGTAGCCGGGGATGTCGCCGCCGTGGCCCCAGTACCTGCCACCGCAGCTGAGCGGCGTGCTCGCGATCCCGAGGCCGTATTCGGCGCCCGGCCACATCTCGCCCTTGGTGTCCACGGTCTTCTGCATCTCCTTGCGCTGCTGCTCGGGCAACAGATCACCGTTGACCAGTGCGTTGAAGAAGATGTTGAGGTCCTTCGTCGTGGAGACGATCTGCCCGGCCGCCCAGCCCCACGAGGGGTCGAGCTCGGTGACGTCCTCGATTCCGTTGCTGGTCCTGGCATATCCGTGCGGGTGCCTGCCCCGGATCGTCTGCTCACCCACGGCCGGCCAGTAGGTGTTCTTGAGGTTCAGCTTCTTGATGATCCGCTGGTCGACGTTCTCCGCGACCGGCCGCCCCGTCGTCTTCTGGATGATGAGGCCGAGCAGCACGTAGTTCGTGTTGCTGTACTTGAACTTCTCGCCCGGCTGGTTGGTGGGCTCGTGCGCGTTGGCGATGTCCAGCAGCTCGCGCGGCTCGTAGTAGCGGTGCTGCTGCTCCTCGAACTTGTCGAGTCCCATGTACTGCGTGTAGTTCGCGAGCCCGCTGGTGTGGTTGAGCAACTGCCTCACGGTGATGCTGTTGTCCTTGATGGCGTTCGGCAGGTACTTGGTGACCGGCGCGTCCAGCTCGACCTTGCCCTCGGCGTTGAGCTGCAGGATGACCGCGGCCACGAACGTCTTGGTGTTCGACCCCGCCCTGACTTCGCCGTTCTTCGGCACCGGGACGCGCTTGTTGAGCTCGGCCGTGCCCGAGGTCAGGTGTGTCGTCCTGCCGTCGGCGTTCGTGGTCGTCGCGAGCGCGGCCGGGAACTTGTACTGCTTGGTCAGGCCGTCGAGCTGCTTCTGCGTGCTGTTGACTTCGGCTGGCGCGGCCATGGCCGTTCCGCTGCACAACATGGCCGCCGCCAACACGCCTACCAGCGTCTTCTTCATCCTGCGCCTCCCCTTCGGTGTGTGAGGAGAGGTTTTCAATTTTTGCTTCCTGGCACAGTCACGCACGCTGCCGTTGATCAGGTGGAGCAGGCTCTACCGTCAGTACCTCGTGGCGCTCTGCAGCAGCGGCGGGTAGATCGCCGACGGTTCGCCGTCGACCGTGGTGCCCGCGAACTGCAGCATCGCCCTGAGCTCGCCGTGCAGCGGTGCGGGGTAGTTGAGGCTCGGGCGGGACACGTCGTCGAGGGCTTCTAGTTGCTCCTCGGTGAGCGTGACCTCCTCGAGGTTGCTGATGAGGTGCTCCAGCTTTCGCGCGCCGATGATCGGCACTGCTCCTTTCGCCCTGAGCCACGCCAACGACACGGCCGCCGCAGTCGTGTTGTGGAGTTCGGCTGTGTTGGTGACGACGTCGATGACCTTGAACTGGTCCTCGGTCGGCGGCTGGACGAACTTGGCCCGCTCCGAGTCGCTGACCACGGCGTTCCTCCGGTACTTGCCGCTCAGGAACCCGTTCTTGAGCGGACTCCACGGCACCAGCGACATACCCATGTTCTGTGCCATCGGCGCGATCTCGCCCTCGACCTCTCGCTGCAGCAGCGAGTACTCGACTTGCAGCGCGATCAGCGGCGTCCAGTTCCTGAGCGTCGCCATCGTCTGCGCCTGAGCCGTCACCCAAGCGGGCACGTTGGAGAACCCGATGTACCTGATCTTGCCCGATCCCACCAAGTCGTCGAGCGTCCGCATCGTTTCTTCTACTGGCGTGTTCCGATCCCAGTTGTGCATCCAATAGAGGTCCAGGTAGTCCGTCCGCAGGCGCCGCAACGTCTCGTCGAGCTGCTTCCTGATGGCCCCGCGCCCGGCCCCGCCCCCGTTCGGGTCGCCGGGGAACATGTTGAAGAAGAACTTGGACGCGAGCACGACCCGGTCGCGCTTCTTGGTGGCGTGGAAGAAGTCGCCGAGGATCTTCTCGGAGTGCCCGTTGGTGTAGAAGTTGGCGGTGTCGATGAAGTTCCCGCCTCGGTCCAGGTACGCGGCGAGGATCTTCTCGGACTCCTCGACACTGCATCCGGCGGCGCCCGGATCCTTCCCGAAGGTCATCGCGCCGAGTGCGAACGGGCTCACCCGCAGACCGGACCGGCCGAGCGTGACGTAGTGGTCGAGCGGCATCTTCTTGGCTCCTCATCGTCGCTGTTCGCGTACTCCAATGGAAGCCCGTGCGGTGGGTGTCGCGGTACTTCGATCCGCTCTTGCTCTTGCCTAATCCTCTCTTCACAGGCTTGCTGGTCGTTTGGGTTGGTGTGATCGGTCAACCGTGAGATGGACAACCCGTGCGACACCTGCGGAGCACGATCGGTAGGCTGTCGCGTCGAGGGCTGCTAGCTCAATTGGCAGAGCAGGAGACTTTTAATCTTCGGGTTCAGGGTTCGAGTCCCTGGCGGCCCACCAAACCCCCAGGTCCTGGACCTGGGGGTTTCGTATTGGGTGATCGCTGATACACCTTTGATGCGCTTTACGCCCTGACTCCTTAAGCAGCGGCATCGGGCGGACCGCTCTGTTCGTCCTGGTCAGGGGTGGCTGACTTGTCTTCCTCGGGCTTGTCGAGGGCGCTCTCAAGCGCGTCAGCAGCCTTCCGATCGACCTGTTTGCGAGCCAGGTAGGTGTCCTGGGTCATCGAGGGCCGAGCGTGCCCGAGCTGGTCCGCGACAACCCGCGCGGAGAGGCCGGCCTCATCAAGGATGGTGGCCGCCGTCTTCCGGAAGACGTGCGAGGTGACCCACGCGAACTCATCTCCTCCGCGAGCGTTCCGGAGGTCCCTACGCGTGTTGGCCGGGTCACGCAGCCCGCCGAGGCTGTTCGGGAAGACCGGGCCGTTGGGGAACAGCGTGACCCCGCGTCGCCGCCACAACATGTCGAGCGCCCACTTGGGCAGCGGAAGCGTCCTCTCGCCCGCCTCCGTCTTGGTCGACTTCCGGATCAGCCCCTGCTCCTTGACCCGGATGACCGTGTAGTTCACGTCGACCGTGCCCGCCACGAAGTCGATGTCGTCCCAGTAGACGGCCAGCGCTTCACCGATGCGCACGCCCGTGGCCATCATGAATCGGGAGAGGTCAGGCAGGTCCTTCCGGACCGCCACCGGGTCGGACTCCAGCATCTCCAGCCACAGGAGCCGCTCTTCCCGCGTGAGCGCCCGCGGACTCTTCTTCCTCCCGCTCTCCAGCGGGTCCGTGTCCCTCACGGGGTTCGTTTCGAGCGCCTTGTCCTTCACAGCGATCCGCAAGGCACCCGAGATCACCGAGCGAGCCGTCTTGGCGCTGTCGACACCGACCGAGCGCCACAACGCTGTGAGGAACGCGTCGATCCTCGCGACGGTCATCTCACGAATCCGCACCTCACCAAGGCCCGGCAGGACGTGTCGGTTGAGGATGCTGGTGTACGTGTCGAGGCTGCTTGGGGACCGCTTGCCCATGTCCACGAGCTTCTGAAACTTGACCTGCCACATCTCCAGCGCGTCCTTGAACCGGCTGTTCGGCGTCAGCGAGTCGCCAACCGGCCCCTTGCGTTCGGTGAGCGCCTTCTTGAGCTTCCGCTCTGCCTCCGGCTTGGTCTTCCCACGCCGCAACACCGGCCGCGTCTTGCCGTCGTAGTCGCGATAGTTCGTGACGGCAGCCCACCCTGTTTCTGTTTGATAGCAACGAATCTTGCCGTAGGTGCCGATGTCGAGCGGCGGACGTCCCATCAGGCCGCCTCCTCAAGCAAGTGCTCGAACCAGCTCCGAACCTCAGACGGCAGGTACCGCAGATGCTTGCCCAACCTCCGAGCAGGAGGGCCGTAGTTCTTCGTTCGCCAGCCATAGAGCGTGTGGACCGGGACGTTCAAGTAGGTTGCAACGTCACTGACTGTCCACAGTGGCTCAAACTGGTGTGCGTCCATGATGTTCTCCCCCTAGATCAAGCAGCTTGCGGTGTTGCCGAACTCCCCGGAGGTCCGGCGGATGCGAGCAGCGCGGCCGTGTACTCGGCCTTCCACCTGCGGCGCTCTGCTACGGCGCTCAACAGCAGGTGCGCCCGCGGAGGCACATTCGGATCGCCGTGCTGGATGTTGTTCCAGACGAGGCGTTGTGGCTGGTCATCAGGCTTGATCCCGACATCGGCCAGCAGTTGCCGAACGAACGCCTTGCGGTCGTGCTTGTGGTCAGCGAGCGACTTCCCGGACCACTTCCGCGACACCAGGACCCGCCGCCCAGCCACTCCGAGCGTGGTCCGCTTGTGCGCCTTGCCCTTGCACTTGCCGGGAGTTGTCGAGAGGCGAGCGCCACGAGGCTGGACGCCGTAGAGCAGCCAGATCGGACACTGCGGCGAGCAGGGCGTGACCGCGAGCTCCGCGCACAGTCGTTCGGCGTGATCTTCCTGCCGCGCGGTCTGCGCCTGGAAACACTCGTCAATGCTCTTGGTCAGGTACTTCGTCAGGTAGCCGATGTGACGGCCGGCCTCTTCGGTGCCGCCGAGGATGCCCTTGGAGTGCACCTGCACCCCGAACCGTGCGACGTGCGCTGGTCGCTCGACCTGATCCAACGCGTCTTCCCAGGTAGGCAAGGCCCTTCGCGTGTGCGGATCAACGAAGCCCTTGGCCCGGACGTCCCAGACCGGCAGGTTCTCGCGGCTGTACTTGATCTCGTTGTGCTCCGGCCACCAGACCTGGTGATAGGTGGCCTCAGCGACCGCCCGCAGCTCCGCCCGCGAGATAGAGCCGCGAACCGCCGCGTGCCAGTGCGGAGCCAACCGCCTCTGCGGCTCTACCGCCGAGAAGTACTGGACCTCCCAGCCAACGCAGCGCCGAAGGTTCTGCACGAAGCGGTCCAGCAGTGCGGCGAAGTGCACCGCGTCCCGAGCTGCACGCCGGTAGTCGTACTTGGCCGGATCAACAGGCGTGCCGTCGCTCCGAACCTTCCCGTAGCTGTCCAGCGTCAGCGTGAGGAACGTCGAGGGCTGGTACTTACCTCCGAAGACCCTGCCAACCGTGCGCTTGCTGACCGGCCGTCGAGGCAGGTTGGGCGCATCCTGCCGCCGCCTGGTCGACCGCTTCCGAGCAGCCTTGAGCGGCACTTCCAGGGAGGGGAGTGAGCCGCGGACTCCGAGTTGCCGAAGTTCTTCGTCGACCTCCGCGACCTCTTCCCTCACCTCCTCCGCGCCAACCTCGTCACCCTCATCGAGGGCCAGGCGGAAGGCCTTGACCAGGTCAGCCCGGTACGCAGTCAGTTCCTGCTGATCGTTCGTCGGTGCATTGGGCGTGAAGTCGGGTTCCTCGGTGAGGTGCCAACCCTCACGGCACTGCGCCATCCGTAGACGCCGGTTCTTCTCCGCGCAGGTCGGGCAGACACTCGCGACCGTCGAGCCGCACGGCACGGGCACGATGTCTACGCGCCCGGTGTCGAGGTCGATCCGTTCCTTGGCCAGTGGCCGAACGCACACGCCGTGTTCTTCTGCGACAGCCCGAGCGACGTCGAGCGCGGCCGGCTGTTTCATCCGCTCGGAGCGGTTCAGGTACTCGGTCATGCCGCCGCACTCCCTTCGGACAGCTCAGGGAAGGTGTGCACGGTTGCTGGGGCGAGGTAGGCGCCCAGCTCGACCAGGTTCGCGTCGGTGACGTTGAAGGCCCGCGCCCGCTCAGGTTCGCGCTGTCCGTCTTCCTTGTTCCACGCGACGCCGGGGGTGTTCTCGCTGATCTCGTGTGCAGCCGCGCCGCGTTGGCGAACGCCATCGCCCAGGACCATGTCGACCTGGACCGGTTCGTCGAGCCGCAGCGCGACGCGAGTGGTGAATAGGTGCCGGAACGCGACTACTTCCTTGCGCGGGTCCTGGACCAGGCCCACCACGGCATAGCCGGGAGCACGTCCCTGCGAGGTGATCGTCTGAATAGCCCGCGTGGCGCGTTCGCGGAGGTTCCGGTCGGGCTGGTAGGCGATCAGGTCAGCCAGCTCATCCACGATGAGGACCGTGAACGGCTCGCCCGTGCTGCGCGCCCAGAGCCGCCGAATGCCCCGGTATCGGGAAGCGCGTTCCTTGACCTCTGTGGCGATTTCTTCAAGCAGGGCAACGGCTTCCGGCCCGTTGTCGTAGATGACCTTCTCGAAAGCGTCCGGGCACTGCCCCAGCTCCATGCCGCCCTTGGGGTCGATGCCGACGAGCCGGACCATGCCGGCTTTGATGGCCGGGGCGAGCTGCCAGACGATCGACCACAGGACCGAGCCCTTGCCAGCACCGGGCACGCCCACGACGAGGACCTGTGAGCCGAGCAGCTTCAGCCGCCAAGGTTTGCCGGTCTCCGTCCGGCCGACGACTACGCGCTTGAGGTCGACCTCTCCGGCGTCGGCGAGCGGCGGCACGGCAACAGGCCGGGCCAGCGGGTCCGCATGAATGAAGTCGAGCTCAAGCGACCGAGGCTTCAATACCCGGACCCGGCAGGACCGAGCGTTGAACGAGTGCGCGAGGTTGTCCCGCCTTGCTTCCCACTGCTCAGGCGACTGCGCCGGGATCATCCGCACGCGCACCTTGTCCCGCCAGCCCTCGGAGCGGACGCGGCGCAGCTTCGGGAGGTACTCCTTCCCGCGGACTTCCTTGGTCAGCTCAGCGAGGCGCATCACGGTCCGCCACTGCGGCACGTAGACCGAGAGCCGCCGCCATTCGGTCAGGACTCGGTACCAGCCATGCCGCAGGAACGAGTTCCGGTCGAGTCCGTACCAGACGGTCAGGGCACACATGAGCGACAGCAGCGCCAGCACCAACGGCGACAGCCCGAACTGCCGATAGGCGACGTACCCGCCGAGTCCGGTCGTGACGGCGATCGGGTACCGAACGGTCAGCATCACGAACTTCGCGGCCAGGCGGAGCGCCAGCCACAGCACCACGAACGGCGCAAGCACGAGCTTCACCCAGCCGGGAAGCCATACCCACCAAGGAACCTGCGGACGTGCGCCCTCGAACGGCGCGGGGTCGACCCACCGGTTGCCCTTCATCGCACACCGACCGAGCACGCGATGCACTGAAAGACACTGCCAACGCTCGGGATGCGTCCGACAGGAACGAAGGTTCCCGCTCCGTTGGAGCACTGCGCCCTACAGGTCAGACACTCGAAGCCCTCAGCCTGTGCGGCGGTGAGTTCCAACGTCTCCACGGTGCCGCCGTCAAGGATCACGACATAGCTGGAGACGGTCTGCTTGCCGGAGATCATCCGATCCCACAGCAGTTGCTTCGTGGCCCCGTCTAGCGCACGAATGCGCTCAGGCTCTACGCTCATCGTTGTTCACTCCCAGTTGGGTGAGCAACGCAGGAGCGGCGAGGTTGGTAGCCGGTTTCCGCTCCTGCGTCTCAGGTTCTCTGTGTGCCACAACAAGATGTGCGGCATCGCCGCGTGACCCAGCACGGTCACACGCTCTGTCTAAACAGGACTTCCTTAGCTCTTGCGGAGCTTGATCGCCTCGCCCTTCTCACGCTCACGGTTGGCCCAATAGATGGCCTCGTGGTGGTGGCTGCGATCGGTCTCCGCGACGCGCGCGTAGATGGCAGCCGAGCGGAGGTAGTAGTCCTTCAGCACTTCGGGCTTGGACTTGGGATTGGGCAGCAGCTTGCTCAGCACGTCGTGCGCCTCGCTCAGCGTCTTGACCTGCTCAGCCCGCCCCCAGGTCATGACCTCAACCGCGGACATCCTGGTCTCCCTCCGCGAGCGCGTGACGACCTTCCTGGTTGCCGAGGTGATCGGCCAGCTTCGCCGCCTCGCGCGACAACTCCCGACAGAACCGCATCAGCACGTCCAAGCCGCCGGGGAAGGGCGGGAGCTGGATCGCGATGTTGACCGGGTCGAGGTAGATCGCCAGAGCTGGAACGTCGGGCGTCACCTTGATCATGGCCGCGCCCGCGTCCTTGCCAGGCGTGCACGTGGCGTTGAACCCCATCACTGACCACCGCCACGAGCGGCATCAAGAGCGGCCTGGCCTTCCGCGACCGCCTCAGCGAGCCGAGGAAGTGCTTCCGCGTCGACGACCAGCACCGCAGGGAAGGCGTTGCCCAGCCGGAACTCAACCCGTCCGGCGAAGACGAGCGGTTCCACCCGAATCGGCAAGTTCGCCGTCAGGTGCAGGCGCATCAAGTCGGCCACGGATCACGCTGCCTTAGATGCAGGCTTAGCCGCGACGGCCGCCTTCATGCCGGTGGCGCGCAGGCTGTAGCCCAGCTTCGCCCGGCAGCGGTGACGCTCACCGACGTGGCCACCACGGCAACCCTTGTCATCGATCCACGGCGTAACCGTCAGCCCTTCGAACACAGCCGGGCGAATGTCCGTGCCGGGGATGGCCTCTGGCGGCACCGGCCGGTGAGGCGCGGAGATCTTGACCGTGACCGCGGCGTCCGTCTTGCGCTCCGCAGCCTGGTCGATCACCAGGACGGACCACACGAGCTGGCCGTTGTCCTTGTCGACCTCCTGCTCAACGGGCAGACCCTTGGCGCGATCCTCCGCGGACTGGAACTTCAACACCGGCTCGACACCCATCACGAGCGCGCCCCTCGGAAACACGAAGTCGTGACCCGCCGGAAGCCTGCTCCCACCTGTGATCGCCATCGTCGTTCTCCTGTCGTTCGTGCCGGCCGGGGCCGCTCCCCGACATTTCGACACCTACGACTTTCGACGAATCCGCAGGACGTCAACACCACACAACAGGACAACTACAGACGTCTCTGCTAGCTTGAAGACGTCCCTAGTTGTACGGAGGGTATGGCCATGCCAAACCAACGCCTACGAGATGCGTTGCTACGCAACACTTTGGGCTTCGAAGAGGTCGCCAAGGCCACCGGCGTCGACCCGAAGACGGTCGAACGCTGGATCACCCAGGACCGCACGCCGTACCCGCGCCACCGGCACGCCATCGCCGCCATGGTCCGCGAAACGGAGACCTACCTCTGGCCGGACGCCGTCGCGCCGGAGAAGAAGAAAGAGATCAACGAGTCCGAGGTCGTGCAGGTCTACGCGCACCGCCACGCCGTACCGCAAGACATCTGGTCTCACCTGATCGAAGAGTCGAAGATCAGCATCTCGATCCTCGTCTACGCAGGCATGTTCCTGGTGGACAACCCAGCTCTCCTCAAGACTCCTCAAGACCCTGCGGCAGAAGGCCAGCGAGGGCGTGAAGATCCGCCTGTTGCTCGGCGACCCCACGAGCCGCGAGGTAGCACGCCGCAGCGAGGAAGAAGGCATCGGCAAGGGGACGCTCTCGGCCAAGATCCGAAACGCCCTAGCCGTCTACAAGCCGTTGGCCGAGACACCGGGCGCAGAGATCCGCGTGCACGGCACGACGCTCTACAACTCGATCTACCGGTTCGATGACGAGATGCTCGTGAACACGCACGTCCACGGCTTCATGGCAGCTCACGCCCCGGTTCTGCATCTACGCCGACTGTCCGGTGGCGACCTGTTCGAGACGTACGCCGAGAGCTTCCAGGGCGTGTGGGACGGCGCGAAGCCGCCGAAGTGGTAGGCACGTAGGTATGGCGCGCACCGATCACTACAACGACCCGAACGCCCCCAAGGCGACCAACATCGTGGTGGCGGTGACCGCGTTCGTGCAGGACGAGCACGGCCGGCTGTTGATGATCCGGCGCACCGACAACGGCCTGTACTCGATCCCCGGTGGGATGCAGGACGTTGGCGAGACCATCGGCCAGACCGTCGTCCGCGAGGTCAAGGAAGAGACCGGGATCGACGTCGAGCCCATCGACATCATTGGCGTGTACTCCGACCCCAAGCACGTCATCGCTTACACCGACGGCGAGGTACGGCAGCAGTTCTCCATCTGCTTCCGGGCGCGGCTGATCGGCGGGGAACTGCGGACGAGTGACGAGTCGAGCGAAGTTCACTGGATCAGCCGCGGAGATCTCGACGCGCTCAACATCCATCCGTCCATCCGGCTTCGGATCGAGCACGGGTTCGAGAAGCGCACGACGCCCTACTTCGCGGTGTAGTCGACTCCCGCCGCGCGTAGCCGTTCCTCGGTGCGCTCGACCGCACAGACCAATTCAGGCTTGGCCTGCCGGATGAAGAAGGTCACCAAGTCTTCCGGACCGTAGCGCCTCTGAATCTCCTCGATCCGGTCGTGCACGCTCGTGGGTTCACCGTCTGGCGTGGTGGTCATGTCTGCCCACCAGAGGGCATCCCGCAGAGGGGTGCTCTCGTCCGTCCAGCGCGCGAGTTCGGCCGACAACCCTCGAAGTTCAGCTTCCCGGTACGCGCACGAATGGTGCGCCACCAACGAGCACAGCCGGCCGTTCACATGACTGTCAGCCAAGAAGCTTGCCCCGTCCAGAGGGTGAAACCCGGAGGCCGCCAACCGTGGGGCGTAGCCGATGTCATGAAGCAAGGCTGAGGCGACCAGGATTTCCTGTTCCTCCGGGTCGAACAACGGTGCCGCAAGCTTCGCCTTGCGCCCGACTCCACGCACATGAGCGAACCTGCGAGGCAGCGGTTCAGCGAGTTCATCCGTGACGACGCACGTAGCCCAAGCGACGAGATCCACTCGGCAACCCTACGCACCTGCTTCAGCGTCGACTACCAAGACGTACGTAAACAGAGCGGCGAAAGATCAAACATCGTCGGCGATCATGCAGCTAGCGCGCTGAAGATCGTCGCCCCGGCAGCTGTCTTGCTACTGAAGCTATCATCGGGCTTTTATACCTTCAGCTTGGATAGATCGCCACCACATCTCATCAAGATAATACCATAGGTTTTTCCACGATAGCGGACCTTAGCCTTCTCCAATGCCCGCATTTGCATCGTCTGCATTCGCTTATGCACCAGGACGGGAGCGAACTGCACTTCAGGCCCCGCCAGCTCGGAAATCAGATCGGCACCACTTTGAAGCTGCTGCCTTACATGATCAATACTGGCACCGCCACCCTTCAATTCAACAGCCAAAGCCAGTCTTCTGGCAACATCAATCTGCCAGAAAAAAATTAGGTCACACAGCTTCTCATCGTACGCATGCACCCTCTGATACGTGGTGCCACATATACATATCCACGAAGACTGATCCGAAGGAAAAGCGACCCTACACTGATTCTCCACAAATCTTCTCACCGCACAGCAATCACTATGCCGAGCCAGTTCCTTCGGCCACTCAGGACTGGGCATTCATCCGCCTATCCAGAGCAACAGTCTCATTGTAAAGATGCTCAGCAACCACCTCGAATCCGCTGTCGGAGATTCCTTCGGTGGGTGTCATTTCAAGGCTGGATACAATCGTTCCTGAACCTGCACTTCCAGGAGAGAAAAGGTAGGCATTAACCTTGGAAGCGTCCAACCTGATCTCATCACCAAAATCGACCGACGCAGCGCTTGGCTTCTTGAGAAAACCAGCAACAATGCAGTTATTTATTTGCTGCAAGAAAAACTCGCTGTGGCTTGTCAGGGCGACCGAAAGCCCTCTGTTGACTAGGCGCACCAGCAACCTCGCTAGGATGATCTGACTGGCCGGGTGAAGATGCGCCTCAGGCTCTTCGATAATAAGCAAATCCCTCGGCTTCAAGATGCTTCGCAGATATACAACCACCGGCGCAAGCTCTGAGACCATCGAGGAAGTGCGAGTCAGCGGAAAGTCTCCAGCCTCAGTTTCATACACAACTTCAGGATATCCACCTACGGTTTCATCAAGACGAATATTACCGTTCAACACCTCACTCTCTAGGTACTTGGCGTCTTGATCGAACGGGCTAGTGAAGTGCGGGTCGATCTCGATGAGTTCACTGAGGAAGTCCGTCACAACGCCACTCATTGACGGAATCCGCACGTCCTCCAGGCCCGCCAGAGAAGACCGCCTAATAAGCGTTCCAGCCAGAACTTTATGCGACTGCATCAGGCCCGACCTAGCAGCTGGCATGTACCGCGTATGCGCCGGAGCGTCCCTAAACAAAGCTCGTGCGATTTCTGTAGCTAGTTCACGAAGCAGGTAGGTCCTTGGAACTTCCCGAACCCCTACTCTGCGTGTCCTCATACGAGCCCATGCTCGCCTATTTACCGAGCTCCAGACTTCACGCAAGTCCGGGCTCGCGACGACCTCAATCTTTGGCCCGCGACTAAGCAGAGATATCTTAATTGACCAGTTAGGTCGTGCGCTAGAAACAGTCACAGACGCACGCTGCGGGCGATCGTGCACACGGCGTAGGCTGGCGGCAGCGGCCCCTGTAGCCCGCTCCAGCTCATCAACCACTGCTGCACCATATTGATGGAGGACCTGATCCAAGCGACGCTGAAGAATCTCTCGCAGCTTTTTCGGGACAGTTTCATAATCATGGATACTTGAGTCATCGATCGCCTCGTATAGGTACGCGCCAATTTCCGTTGCATCCTGATCAGAAAGCGCCAACATTTGCCTGATGGCCCGCACGGACCTGATTGGCAATTCGGACCCAGCGCGCGCAAGTGCGGCATACATCACGGTAGCCAGGAGCGACTTACCAGAGTTATTAGGGCCCATAAAAATTGTCATCGGCTTTATTTCGATGTTTGCCGACCTTACAGGCCCCACATTCGTTAGAGATACCTTCACGATTGCCAAGCCTTCCACAATCTCACGTTTGCCACCTTCAACGTAGAAGTCGGTCACGATCGCAACGTCCCGAACCAACGTGATCTTTGCGCAGTCTACGGCCGCTGACCACTTCCGACCTGCCACAACTGCCGAATTTGGCTCTACAGGATCAAGGCCGCCGCTGGCGGCACGCTCCGCGTGTACGGCGAACACCTTCCATCCCGGCACTCCCGGCATCCGCTTCGCTGCGCCGGTCGGCCGGGCGGCGCAGCGCGCCCATCCCAGCCGACGAGCTCACCCGTAGAGCCATGTCGGCCAGCAGCTCCTACGAGCGCCGTCAGGGTCACCGCGGACTGCTGGTCCTGGCGCTCGACTGCCGCGACGGCTGCGCCGCCTTGCCACCGATCAACGAAGCCCGCTCGGCGACCACGCGCTGGCAGACTGCTCCCATGAGCCACGCCGGTGTGTCCCGCGCTGATGTCGAGTCGCAGTTCGTGCGCCTCCTGAGTGGCGAAACGAGCCGCGACGAGGTGGACCGTTGGGCTGCGGCTCAGTTGACTGGTGACGTCAGCATCACCGACGTTGCGGTGCGAACGGCGATCGAGCGACTCCACGGTGTCGATCTCCGCCACGGACCCAACCTCCCCTACTTGCATAGCGATGAGCAGGTAACCGACTGGCTGACTGACTTCCGAACGAGCGCCACCCCGACGCCGCGAGCATGACAACGGCCGGCGGCGCTGCGTCAAGGCTGGAACGAGTACCTTGAGCCAGCATCACCGGCCGAGGTGAGCGATCTCGACTAAAGCATGGTCATGATTCCGCACAATGTCCCGGTGACCCTCTATCTCTGCGCGACCTGCGAGCACCCTCTCACCGGCGATCTCCTGGAGTCAGCGGCATTCCCGGCTGGCGATCACCTGTCCGACCATCGCATCGCAGACCCGCGGGTGGCGCAGGGCACCTACGCGATCAACTACAACGCCACGCTCTTCATCCTGCATCCTGACGACGTGCCAGGCACTGCTCTGCATCCCGACCGCAAGCGGCGCGCCGGTTGCTGCGGGCTTGACGGCCAAGGCGGCCCCAACCTCGTCTGTGCAAGCTGCAGTGCCGAGGTCGCCACCAAGGAGTCGGACTGCTGGACCGACAACCTCGTAGCGCTCATAGCTGCCGCAGTCGTCAGCCGTACGCAATTTCAGTCTTGAGCCGAACGCG
Source organism: Lentzea aerocolonigenes (assembly GCF_000955955.1). Lineage (GTDB taxonomy): Bacteria > Actinomycetota > Actinomycetes > Mycobacteriales > Pseudonocardiaceae > Lentzea > Lentzea aerocolonigenes_A. The sequence continues at coordinate 104,486 of NZ_JYJG01000004.1, read as the reverse complement.
ATCGGCGACCCTAGTCGGGATGATGGCAGGGGTGCAGACGGCGCAGAAGGACCAAGATCATGATGCGCTCTAGTCTCGTAAAACGTCGATAAACGTCGCGAAGCGACTGTCCACGGTGCTCAGATCAAGAGTCCATTCACGCAGGTAGTGAGCACTGTCGAAGAAGATCAACGAACAACGCCAAGCGAGTGCTCTTACTCTTCGGGTTCAGGGTTCGAGTCCCTGGCGGCCCACCAGTTCGCTCTCTACGCGAACCCTCGGGGGCAGGTACCGGCAGGTCGGTGTCTGCCCTTTCAGGGTCCGGCTGAGGCACCCGGAAGACCGGGACCAGCCTGTCCGGGCTGAGGACCTTGACCTCAACCACCAGAGCTTCCATCAGGGCTTTCCACTGGTTGTGGTTCCCGGCGTCCAGCACCTCTGAGATGTGCTCGGTGACCTGATCAAGCAGTGCGGCGTCCGGCATGGCGGGTTCAGCGGTGAGCTCGTGCTGAAGCTCTTCACGGCGGGCGCGAAGGCTCTTCTGGGTGGTGCGGTGTTGCAGCATCCGCTGTTTGAAGGTCTCGTCGTCGGGGTCGAGCTTGCCGTCCTCGAACGCGTCGATGTAGCGGTCGACCTTCTGGTGACGTTGCTGAGGTCGCCTTCGATGACCTTCAGCTCGGCCTTCAGGTCGTCGTGGCTGGACTCGTGCTGCTTGATCGCGAGTTCGACGGCGCCGCGGATGAGTTGGTGCTGATTGCGGTAGAAGCTCGCGACGGCCTCCAGTACGGCGTCCCGTTTCCCGTCATTGTCGAGAAGCTGACCAACACGCGGTATGAACCGATGGGGATGACCGACGACCCCGAGATTCCGGAAGCCTCTTCGGTCATGGACTACGTGGTCCGACGCCTCGCGCTCGACTTCATGAGCTTCGAAGATCGCAGGAAAATCGGGATCTTCACGCCAGACGAACAATCCCAGATGCCCTCCGGAGATGCGAGCATCAGCCCGGACGTTCCGGCCTGGTTGTCGTAGGTTTGCCGGCGATCAATGACCTCGTGCGGCCCGTCGGTTCTGACGGGACCGTTCTGTCGGTCACGCGTTAGACAGCGGCAAGCCGGCGGCGTGGCGGTTCAGTCGGCGAGCCCGGCACCGACGATCGCCATGATGTGGTCTAGGTCGGAGCCCTGCCCGGTCGGGTTCAGCGAGTACACCACGCGGTGACGCAGGTTCTTCGTGGCGAAGAACCCGTTGTCCCAGCCAGGGCGGGAGCCGGTCTTGCCCCACGCGTACTCACCGCTCGAGAGTCGATAGCGCATCAGGCCGCCGACGCTGTAGCACGCCTCGGGGCCGAAGCAGTACCTCGTGTTGGTCGCCGCACCCTTCACGTCCGGCACGTGGAACAGCAGCTCCTGCTGGGCGGGCGGCAGCAGGCGGCCTCGGAACAGCGCGGTGAGGAAGCGGTCCAGGTCGGCGGCGGTGGAGATCACGCCGCCCTCGGCCCACGGATACGGGCTCTGCTCGGTCACGTCGTGCCCGCCGACGTACACCCGTGCGTGAGGAGAAGGGATCGTCGGATCGTCGGCGGCGGGGAGGCTGGTGTGCCTCAGTTTCAGTGGCCGGATGATCCGGTGCTGCAGCTCGTGGGTGAACGAGTGGCCCGTGACCTCCTCGACGAGCAGGCCGAGGACGAGCGAGTTGAGCCCGTTGTACTGCTGCTCGGAGCCAGGAGGGGGCGGCGCGCCGATGGTCGCGGCGAACGAGTCACGCAGGGCGTCGCGGGGCGCAACGGCCTTGAGCCACCACCCAGGACCGTCCGCCGGACCGGGGGCCGCGGCGGGCTTGGGCAGGCCGCTGGTGTGGTTGAGGAGCTGGCGCACAGTGACACCGTCGTACTCGCGGGGCATCAACCCTGGGACGTAGCGCCGTGCCGGTGCGTCAATGTCGACGCGGTGTTCGGCGGCGAGCTGGAGCACCACGGTGTTGGTGAACACCTTGGTGACGCTGCCGATCCGGAAGTGTGCGTTGGCGGTGACCGGACCGGCGGTGGCCCCCACGCCGTCCCGGCTGACCAGCGCGCCCGCCACCACGTCGTCGGGCAACCGATCCAGGACGCTCTGGACACCGGGACCCACAGATGTGGCGGCGGTCGCGGGGAACGCCGCGCCGATCGCGAAAGCGGTGGCCAAAGCCAGGGTGGCGGAGGCGCGGCGTGGGCGCATTGTGGGCTACTCCGGTGTGAGGGGATCTTGATGACGGCGTCGACTTTGCTGTGCCTGGCCGCCGTCGCCCATCGGTGATCACCCCGATCGTTCCCTGATCCGACCCCTGGGACCGCTGCGCATGAGTTCGTGCGGAAGGGCGGCGTCCGGCCGACCGTCGTCGAGTGGCAGCCGACGAGCGTCATGGACTCGCTCCCTCTTTACATCGAGCCGCCATCCCCTTGAAGCCCATTGGTTGGTTCCACGGGGTCCAACGGCCTTGATGGCTAGCTGCGGCCCCTGAGCTGCAACAACGGGGTTCTTATGCTGACCTGCGCGTCCCACCAGTTCGCTCTCCGCGCGAACCCGCACGACGACGACTGTTCTCAGCTCACCGAGGTAGACCGCCGCTACCCGACCGGCTGAGCCGCCGGCCCCTGGGAGCATGCTGGCGGGCATGGATCGTGAGCATGACGTCGTCCTCTACGGCGCCACCGGGTTCGTCGGGGCACTGACCGCCGAACATCTGGCCCGGCACGCCCCTGCGGGCGTTCGGATCGCGCTGGCCGGGCGGTCGGCGGACAAGCTGGCCGCCACTCGGGCCGGGCTCCCCCTGGCGGCGCGGGAGTGGCCGCTGGTTGTCGCGGACTCGGGGGATCCGGCCGCGCTGGCGGGGCTGGCCGCGTCGACGCGGGTGCTCGCCACCACCGTCGGGCCGTACGCGCGCTACGGGCTGCCGGTCGTCGAGGCCTGCGCGCGGGCCGGCACGCACTACGCGGACCTGACCGGCGAGGTGTTGTTCGTCCGCGACGCGATCGACGCCGTGAACGAGCTGGGCCGGGAGTCCGGTGCCCGGATCGTGCACGCCTGCGGCTACGACTCGATCCCGTCTGACCTGGGCACGTTGATGCTGCACGAGCAGGCTGAGGCCGACGGTGCTGGTCAGCTCACCGATGTGCGGCTGGTGGCGACCGTCAGGGGCGGGTTCAGCGGCGGCACGATCGACTCGCTGCGGGCGCAGATCGAGGCCTACGAGAGCAACCCGGGTCTGCGGCGAGTCGCTGCAGACCCGCACGCGCTCAGCCCCGACCGCGCTGCCGAGCCGACGCCGGGCCAGCCCCGTGACGCCGGGATGCCCTCCCGCGCCGCCGACGGGTCATGGCACGCGCCGTTCGTCATGGCCCCGTTCAACACGCGCATCGTGCGGCGCAGCAACGCCCTGCTCGACTGGGCCTACGGGCCGGCGCTGCGTTACGGCGAGGTCATGGGCACCGGGTCGGGCGTCACCGGAGCGCTCGCGGCGGCCGGCATCACCGGTGGGCTGGTCGGGCTGGTCGGCGCCATGTCGGTCAAGCCCGTCCGCGGCCTGCTCGACCGGGTGCTGCCCGCACCCGGCACCGGGCCCGGCGAGCAGGCCCGCGCGAAGGGCTGGTTCCGCTCGGTGCTGCACGCCACCACCAGTTCGGGGCGCCGCTACCGGGCCACGGTCGCCGGGCCGGGCGATCCCGGCTATGCGGCCACGGCCGTCATGCTCGGGCAGAGCGCCCTCTGCCTGGCTCTGGACGACCTCCCGCAGCGATCCGGCTCGCTCACACCGGCGACGGCCATGGGCCGTGCCCTGATCGACCGCCTCCGCATCGCCGGCCACACCTATGACGTCACGGCCGCCTGACTCGCGTCGGCCCGTGCAGGCGAACACACGGTGAGCCGGTCGCCCCTTTGGCCTGCACCGAGCGGTTCGCATGCTGATGCGTTAGGGCCGCTCCTGACGAACCCCCAGGTCACCGGCCTGGGCGTTTCGTCTTGCGGCGGGCAGAAACCGGATGCGTGGCCGGCATGAGCGGTGCCAGCCTGTCTGTGTGATCACGAGTGAGACGGCCTCTCTTCAAGCCGCTGCCCGGAACAACGCCGACTGGTGTGCGTCGGTATGCAGGTCCCACGGCATTCCCAGCACCTTTGGCGAGCGGGTGTGGCGCAGTGCGCGCCGCACGCCGCTGTATTACCCCGATGCCGTCACGTTGCTGGCTGATGCGGTGCCGAGCGACGTGCTTGCCGGCATCGACACGTCGCCCGGGTGCTCGATCAAGGACAGTTTCGCCGCCCAGGACTTCACCTCCCACGGCTTTGCCGAGCTGTTCACGGCCCACTGGATCTACCGGCTGCCAGAAGCTCGTCCGGCTTCTGGACTGCGGGCTGAGGAGGTTGGGACGGCTGCTGGGCTTCGCGCTTGGCAGAGTGCTTGGCACGGTGGGGATGACGCGCCCGATGTGTTCAGGCCTGCGTTGCTCGACGAGCCGGACGTGGTGGTGCTGGCTCTGCGTAGCGGTGAAGAACTTGCTGGGGGCGTTGTGTTGAACCGCGGTTCGGGCGTGGTCGGGCTCAGCAACCTCTTCGCGGTCGACGGCGAGGAGACGGCGGTTTGGTCGGCAGCGGTTGCGGCGGCTGCGGCACGTTGGCCTGAGCTGCCCCTTGCCGGTTATGAGCATGGGGATGATCTCGAGCACGCACTCGCGTGCGGGTTTGTCGCGCTTGGGCCGTTGCGCGTGTGGATGCGCCGCTGAAAAGAGAGAAGGCCCCCAGGTCGGCGACCTGAGGGCCTTCGAGTTCGAGCTCAGTGGGCGTGGGCCTCGGCATCGGGCGAGGTGGTGGTGCGGCTGGGCAGCATCACCGCTACGACGATCGTTGCCACGGCGATCACGGTGGCTACGACGAAGGCCAGCTTCATGCCGCTCAGCTGGGCGGCAGCGGCACCAACGCCGTCGGACACCAGGTGGGTGGCTCGGGCGGACATGACGGTCACGACGAGGGCGGTGCCCAGAGCTGCTGCCACCTGTTGGAGGGTGCCCAGGATCGAACTGCCGTGCGGGTAGAGGTCGGGCGGCAGAGCGCCCATGCCCAGGGTGAACAGCGGGGTGAAGGTGGCGGCCAGGCTCACCATCAGGAGGGCGTGCAGGCACAGGATCTGCCAGTACGGCATCGAGCTGGAGACCTGGGTGAAGCCTGCCAGGGAGAGGACCATGCCGATCGCGCCGGGGAGGACCAGCGGGCGGCTGCCCAGGCGGTCGTAGAGCTTGCCGACCGTGGGGCCGAGCAGGCCCATGGCCAGGCCGCCCGGCATCAGGAGCAGGCCGGTTTCGAGCGGGGTCAGGCCTCGGAGGTTCTGCAGGTACAACGGGAGCAGGATCATCGAGCCGAGCATGGCCAGCATGCCGATGCACAGCAGGACCAGTGCCAGGGTGAAGGTGCGGTTGGTGAGGGTGCGCAGGTCCATCAGCGGAGCGCCGGTGCGCTGCAGTTTGAGCTGGCGGAGCACGAAGAACGTGATGGTGGCGGCGCCTGCGACCACGAAGACCAGGCCCAGGTCCGGCTGGCGTTCACCGAAGAGGCTCAGGCCGTAGACGAGGCTGCCGAAGCCCAGGGTGGCGGCGACTGCGCTGTACCAGTCGATCGAGCTGACCTTCGGTTCGCCGATGTTGGTCATCTGGCGGAGGCCGAAGTACGTGACAGCGCCGGCGATCGGGAGGACGGCCACGAAGAGCAGGCGCCAGCTGCCCAGTTGGAGGATCAGGCCAGAGACGGCCGGGCCGAGAGCCGGGGCGACGGAGATGGCGAGGGTCACGTTGCCCATGACGCGGCCGCGGTCCTGTTCTGGCACGACGGTCATCAGGGTCGTCATCAGCAGCGGCATCATCACGGCGGTGCCTGCGGCCTGGACGATCCGGCCCACCAGCAGGATCGGGAAGATCGGGGCCGCGGCGCAGATGGCGGTTCCGGCCAGGAAGACGCCCATCGCGATCGCGTAGCCCTGGCGGGTGGTCACTCGCTGCAGGAACCAGCCGGAGATCGGGATGACCGCGGCCATGGTGAGCATGAACGCGGTGGAGACCCACTGCGCTGCCTGTTCGGTGACCTGCAAGGACTCCATCAGGCGCGGGATCGCGTTGATCATCAAGGTCTCGTTGAGGATCACCACGAACGTGGCCAGCACCAGCAGGCGCACCACCAGGGGTGTTCTGGCCGCTTGCGCGGTCGGGCGGTCTTGGATCGCTGCAGGCATGTCAGGCCCTCACTAGGTAGCTGGCAGTCGTGTCGCGGCCAAGGCCGCCGGCGTCTGGGTGACACCGGTAGAGACCGGTGGATCTGAAGCAAGTCATCGGTGCTGCCGAGTCTTCCTCAGATCCGTGCCGGTCTCATCCGAATTCCGCCCGCAGCGGACCGGATGCTTGTCCGTCTGCTCATACGTCGAACCGCGAGAGCTCGAATCGACATCCGGCTCACGCGAATCCGGGATCGACGGATGATCATGCGGCTGGCCCTACCCCAACAACGCCGGGAAGCTCCATGTTTCGCGAGGTCCGGAGCCGACAGGCTGATCGACATGAGAACCGCAGTTGTCACGATCATCGCCGCCGTCGCGGCTGCCGTCAGTGCGGTGCCCGCGGGTGCCGCACCTCAACTACCGCCGCCCAACGACGCCGCGCTGCGAGCCGCGATCAGCGGGTTGCCCAACCAGGAGACGACCGGGGCGCTGGTCAGGATCACCGGGTCGGCGGGTGCCTGGTCCGGGGTTGCCGGGGTGTCCGACGTGCGCACCGGTGCGCCGGTGCGAGCTGGTGGGCGCTTCCGGATCGGCAGCACCACCAAGGTCTTCACCGCTGTGATGGTGCTGCAGCTGGCCCAGGAGCGGCGGATCGACCTCGACGAGCCCGTGCAGCGGTATCTGCCAGGCGTGTTGCCGGCCGACTACCCGCCCGTTCCCGTGCACACGCTGCTCGATCACACGTCCGGCCTGCCGTCGGTGGACATCCCGGGGCTGACCGACCCGCGCTGGGTCCTCGAACACCGCTTCGAGCACTGGAGCCCGCGTCAGGTGGTGGACACCGCGTTGCGGCATCCGATCGACTTCCCGCCCGGCACCGCCCAGAAGTACACGAACACCGCCTACGTCACGGCCGGCATGATCGTCGAGAAGGTGACCGGACGTTCCTACGCGCGGAACCTGCGCGAACGGATCACCGGGCCGCTGGGTTTGTGCGACACCTATGACCCGGGAGACGACCCGAGCCTGCCCGGCGCGGCGGCGCGCGGGTATCTCGACGTGGACGGCGAGCTGGTCGACGCGACCGAGATGAACCAGTCGATTCCGGGCGCGGCCGGCGCGCTCGTCTCCACCGCCGAGGACCTGGACGGATTCATCACCGGCTTGTTCCGCGGCCGTCTGCTGGGCCGCGAGATGATGACGAGGCTCTTCACCGTTCCGGACGTGCCCACGTTCGGCGGAGGCGGTCCGGCGCTCTACAGCCAGGGCCTGATGAGGATCGTCGTGAACGGCGTCGAGGTGTGGGGGAAGACCGGCAGCCGGCACGGCTACTCGAGCGGCGTCTTCGCCACGCGTGGTCTGGAGCGGAAGCTGGTGTACTCGGTGAACCCGACGGTGAAGTCGGCGGACGGCCAGCCGTTGATCGTCCAGCAGATCGCCGCCGCGGCGACGAGCTGACTCGGACCGTGGTCCGATCCGCCGGGGCGCCGGCGGTGCCAACGTTCGGGCATGAGATTTCCTGGGGCGTGGGTTGGTGGAACGGCGTTGGTGCTCGGTCCGGTGCTGCTGCTGGCCGGAACGCTGGCGCGGTCGCCGTTCCACTTCTTCTTTCCGGACCAGCTGAGGGCCGCCGCGGAACATCCGGCACTCATGACGGCGGCCTACACCTCTTTTCTGGCAGGAAATGTGGTGATGTGGCCCGCGGTGGCGCTCCTCGTGCAACGGATCGGCGTCAGCAGGCCGGCGTGGGCGACCTGGGCCGGGATGCTGGTGACGGTCGGGTTGTTCGCGCGGACGTTCCACGCCGGGGTGGACCACGCGGCGTTCAGCGCCTCAAAGCATCTCGGTCTCGACCGAGCGACGGAGCTGGTCGCCAACGGGTACGGCGACCTGCACCTGTTCAGCTTCCTGTCGTTCACGATCATGTTCGGCTGGTTCGTGCTCGCGATCGCGGCCTACCTCAGCGGCGAGCTCGGCAAAGTGCGCTCGGTGGCGCTGGCGGCGATGGGACTGCTGCCGCTCGGCGTGTTGAAGGGCACTGAGGTGATGTCCATCGTGGGAACGGTCGGGCTGTGCGTTGCCTTGGTACCGCTGGGAATTCGCGTGCTGGCCGAGCAGAAGCCCACCAAACGGCAGGTGCTCATCGCGCTGCCGGCCACGCTCGGACTAGGGGCGCTTGCGGTACTGAGCACCTTTGGTTGAGATCGGCGCGGCGAACCAGAGACCGGTGAAGACGAGCAGGGCCAGCACGCCCACGACGATCGCTCCCCACGTCGGCAGGATGACCTCGGCCAGCAGCAGGACGGTCCCGGTCATGGCCAGCGCCAGGAACGCGAGGCCGACCAGGGCGAACGTGTTGCCCGCCTGGACCACCTCCTCGCGGCGGCCCTGGCGGAACAGCACGCGGTGCCACGCGGCCGGAGCGGTCAGGAAGGCCACCGCGGCCGCGGCGCACAGAACCGTGGCCAGATGGGTGACACGCACGTATCCGCTGATCGAGGCGTATTTGTCGGTGAACGCGATGGAGAGCAGGAAACCGAAGAGGATCTGCACGCCGGCCTGGGCCACGCGGAGCTCCTGGAGCAGCTCGTTCACGTTGCGGGCGAGTCTGCTCTGGTCGGATTCCTCGGCTTCGCTCACCGCGCAAAAGTACCCCGAAAGAGCCAGTTGAAACACTGAAACGCGTCTCAAAAATGGCGGAACAAAGCCGATACCACTATGCAAGAGATCCATGAAGACGTTCGCAGTCGCGGCAGCCGCCGTTCTCCTGTTCACGGGGACCGCACAGGCAGAACCCGCGCACGTGGCCCACGCGTCCGGCAAGTTCGAGAAGTACAGCGAGACGGCCAAAGCCGTCACGTACGACGAGAAGGTCCCGAGCGGAGCCAAGGTGCTCGTGCTCGGCGTGCCGACGATCAGCGGTGGCACGACGGTCATCCTGACGCTCAAGGGATTGCTGCCACACCGGGCGTACGGCGCGCACGTGCACGTCAACAAGTGCGGCAAGGAACCAGCAGCCGCCGGGCCGCACTTCCAGCACGTCGCGGACCCGAAGCAGCCGTCCGTGGATCCCGCGTATGCCAACCCGCACAACGAGATCTGGCTCGACGTGCACACGGACGGCAACGGGTTCGCGTACACCTCGTCCACTGTGGACTGGCAGTTCACCGACCGGCATGCGCAGTCCGTCGTCGTCCACAACGAACACACGCACACCAAGCCCGGCGAGGCAGGAACGGCCGGCCCGCGACTCGCCTGCGTCAACGTGGCCTTCTAAAAGCGGTTGATCACAAAAAAGTCGGTGACGAACGCGACCGGGTCGCCCGCGGTGTTGCGGCCGACCCAGGTCGGGTAGACCCCGTCACCCCACCCGGTCGAGAAGGCCACGACGTTCAGACCGGACTCGAGATCCGTGACGTTGGCCGGGCCGCGGCCACCGCCCACCTTGCCCAGAGCGTCGATGAGGTCGCAGTTGCCGGCCTCGTCGTCGCTCGCCAGGCGGTCGATCGCCGGAGCGGCCGAGAGGTCGAAGAACGCGCCGGTGCTCGACTTCACGTCGTAGCCGAACTCCTCCTGCATCGGCACGAGCTCGCCCGGCAGCACGGCCGGCGTCCACGAGTACGCGGGCTCGTCCTGCACCGTCACCTTGGCCGCGGCGACGCGATAGCCCTGGCGCAGATCCGGGTAGCCGTCGCCGTCCACCCACGAGACCAGGGAGACCGACACCGGGTACGTGCCCGGCGCGACCGTCTCGGTGAACGCCTCGGCATCCTCCGGCCACACCACGAACGGGTCAGCTGCCACGAGCCTGCCGGTCGGCAACGCCAGTTCGCCCACCTGCTGCACGGCCACGACCTGCTGTTCGCCGCCGCCGGTCGCCTTGCCGACTGGTCCGTCGACGAAGAACCGCTCGAACCCGGACCTGATCAGTTGAACCGCCCCCACGCGTAGGCCACCTCCAAGGGGCATGTTGGCAGAAGGCTCTGACACCCGATCGGGGCACCGGGGTGTTCGCGCTGCGTGAAGTCCGCCCGGACGGAAGTGCGCAGGTGCAAGGCTTCCTGGCATGGGGACGATCGAAGTTGTGCTGGGCGACATCACGGCCGAGGACGTGGACGCGATCGTGACGGCGGCGAACGAGTCGCTGCTGGGCGGCGGCGGAGTGGACGGGGCGGTTCACCGGGCGGCTGGGCCGAGGCTGGCGGAGGCCGGGGCGAAGCTCGCTCCGTGCGAACCGGGGAACGCCGTGGCCACGCCCGCGTTCGACCTGGCGCCGGTGAAGTACGTGATCCACACGGTCGGGCCGGTCTGGGAGGACGGCGAGCGGGGTGAGGACGAGATCCTCGCGAACTGCTACCTGAACTCGCTGAAGCTGGCCGCGGAGCTCGGTGTCGGGAGCATCGCGATCCCGGCGATCGCGACCGGCGTCTACGGGTTCCCCACCGGCCGAGCGGCACAGGTGGCGGCCCGGGCGGTGCGGTCGCTACCTGTCATCGACCGGATCCGGCTGGTGGCGTTCGACGAGGAGACCTGCGAGGCGCTCACCACAGCGGTCGCGCTGGGCGAAGATCACGGCAGGTCAGTGCCGTAACCTGAGGGGCGTGTCCGTTCCCTCCACCCTGAAGATCGGCCCGTTCGCCGTCGACCCGCCCGTCGTGCTGGCCCCCATGGCCGGTATCACCAACGTGGCGTTCCGGCAGCTGTGCCGTCAGTACGGGGCAGGGCTCTACGTCTGCGAGATGATCACGGCGCGGGCGCTGGTCGAGCGCGACGCCATGACCATGCACATGATCACGTTCGACGAGGGTGAGAACCCGCGGTCGATGCAGCTCTACGGCGTCGACCCGAAGAACGTCGGCGAGGCCACGAAGATGATCGTGGACGAGAACCTCGCCGACCACATGGACATGAACTTCGGCTGCCCGGTGCCCAAGGTGACGCGCAAGGGTGGCGGGGCCGCGCTGCCGTACAAGCGCGAGCTGTTCCGGCGGATCGTGCGGGCCGCGGTTCGCAACGCCGGAGACATGCCGGTCACGGTGAAGTTCCGCATCGGCATCGACGACGACCACCTGACGTACCTCGACGCGGGACGTATCGCGGCAGACGAGGGCGCACAGGCCGTGGCACTGCACGCGCGCACGGCGTCGCAGCGGTACTCCGGCAAGGCCGACTGGAGCAGGATCGCGCGGCTCAAGGAAGCCGTCACGAGCATCCCGGTCCTGGGCAACGGCGACATCTTCAGCGCGCAGGACGCCCTCGACATGGTCGCGGAGACGGGCTGCGACGGCGTGGTCGTCGGGCGCGGATGCCTTGGCAGGCCGTGGTTGTTCCGCGACCTGCAGGCGGCGTTCCAGGGCAACGAGATCCCCGAGGGACCGAACCTCGGCGAGGTCGCGGAAATCCTCCGCACACACGCGCAGCTGCTCGCCGCCCACTACGGCGAGGACAAGGGCCTGCGGGACCTGCGCAAGCACATGGCCTGGTACTGGCACGGCTTCCCGGTCGGCGGCGACACGCGCCGGGCGTTCGCGATGGTCTCGAGCCTGCAGCAGCTGGACGACCTGATCGGCCAGCTCGACCCGAGCATTCCCTTCCCGGAGAACGCGGAGGGGCCGCGCGGACGGCAGGGTTCCTCGGCCAAGGTCGTGCTGCCGGAGGGGTGGCTGGACGACCCCGAGGACGCGACGGTGCCGGCCGGCGCGGACGTGATGCACTCCGGTGGCTGAACGGGTCGCGGTCTTGCTGGCCTCGCTCGCGCTCCTCGCGGGCTGTGCCGGTCCGGTCGCGGGCACGGCACGACCGGTCCGGCTGACCGACGGCGGCAAGGCGAAGTTCAAGGAGTTCTACGAACACCTGAACAAGGCCGGCGACGAGGGTGCGTCCCAGCAGCAGAAGTTGTTGAAGGACACCCAACATCCGGACTTCCGGCAGAAAACGTGCGATCTTCGCGGCGCCACGATCAAGGTCGAGCCGACCTGGTCGACGCTTCGGGTGGACGCCGACTGGGCACCCCCTGGCGAGAAGGCCCATCCGCGCGGGGAGGTCTACGTCGTCGCGGTGACGGTCACGCTGCGCCAGGACGACGCGGTGATCGGCAGCCAGATCGGATCGCTGCACGTCGTGCTTCTGGACGACGAGGTGTACGGGTTCGCGCCCTGTCTCGGTGGCTGAACGGGTTGTTGATCACCCAAGCTCACTGGATCGGAGCAGCTGACGGTCAACCGGACGGGGGAAATCCCACCCCCACGCGTCCTTCTTGCTCAAGCGCTGCCTCTTAGGGGACGACACCTGGCAAGTAAGGAGGTGACCGCGATGACCGCGCTGCGACCCGAGATCGCAGAGACCCCGCAGGACGACGCCAGCGTCGACCGGCAGGGTCCTGGGCTGGTGGGGCTGCACGAGTCCATCGCGACGTTGCTCGCCTCCCGCGGCCAGTGGCGCCAGGCCTACCAGCACCTGCGTTCCGCTCTCGACCTCGTGCACGCCGACCAGGTCGAGGAGCCGCACGTTCCCGAACAGCTGCGCCGCGAGGTCGACCGGCTGCGCAGGGAGCACGCCGAGGCACGCGAGCAGAGCCTGCGCGACAGCCTCACCGACTCCTACAACCGCCGCTACCTCGACCAGCGGCTGATGGACCTGCTGGCCGAGCACGGCGCGTGCCGGCACGGGCTCGCCATCGCGTTGATCGACCTCGACTGGTTCAAACAGGTCAACGACAACTTCGGGCACCTGCTGGGCGACCGCGTGCTGCAACGCGTGGTGGAGCTGCTCCAGCAGGGCCTGCCCGAGGACGCTTTCTGCGCCCGCTACGGCGGCGAGGAGTTCGTGCTCGTGCTGCCGCGGGTGGACGCCGCGACGGCCGTGGAGATCGCCGAGGCGGCCCGCGAACGTGTCGAGCGTCACCCGTGGCAGGAGATCGCGCCGGGCCTGCGCGTGACCGTCAGCGCGGGCCTCGCCTACGAACCGCCGGCCGACGAGGCTCCTGAACGCCCGGCGGTGAGCGCCGAACAGCAGCTGCTGCGCGCCGACAGCCTGCTTTACACGGCCAAGCAGTCGGGACGTAACGCGGTGGCGTACCGTGCAGACGGACGGGTCCGTCTCGCAGGCGAGGCGTCTGGTCGGCGTGCCATCACCGAGACACGTGTTCTCGGTTACTACTGAGTGAGCTGGCTCACCCGTTCAGGGCAAGCGGACTGCGCGTAATCGCGTATAGATCGAAGCCGTATCACCCGGAGTGGTCGTCAGAAGTCGCCTACATCCGTAGTATCGCGGGCGCAACTGACACGCCCGGTGATGCAACCCTTGTGTCCCGGTCGTCGTCATCTCGTAATGACGAACCGCTACAGCTTCTGACCCAGAAGGGAGATTGGGTGCCCGACGACCCCCGACGTGGCGGCCCCTCTTCCCGTGGTGATCAGGATCCCCAGCAGCAGGACCAGCCGACCGGCCGTAGACGTCGCTCGATGGAAGGCTCTGGGGGCCTGAGCGTCTCGGACCTCATCGAGCAGCACAGCAGGACGAACATCCCCCGGCCCGTCCCGCCAGGCTCGCCCGACGCTCCCACGACAGGCAGGCGTGCCCTGCCTGACCCACCCGCACCCGCCACGGGCAGGCGTGCACTGCCCGTGGCGCCGGCAACGGGCAGGCGCGCTCTGCCTGATCCGCCTGTGCAGCAGCCACAGCAACCGCGGCAGCAGCCGCCCGTCGCTCACCGGCCTGGTGAGCAGACGGGTACGCGCCCGCGGCCGCCGATGGCCGACCAGGCGCCGCCGCGGCCCGCCCAGAACGGTGCCTACCCGCCTCCTCCTGGTGAGCAGACCGGGACGCGCCCGCGTCCCGACGCGACCGGGATGCAGCGCAGGCCGGTTCCTCCTGGTGAGCAGACCGGTCAACGGCCCATGCCTCCGAACGGCGCTCCCAACGGTGTGCCGAACGGTGTTCCGCGCAGGCTCGTGCCCGGCGACGCACCGTCGTCCAACGGCATCCAGCGCCCCCCGGCACCCGGGGACCCGCGCCGCATGCCTCCCGGCGAGGCACCGTCATCGAACGGTGTCCCGCGGCGTCCCGCGCCGAACGGGGTGCCAGAGGCGAACGGCATGCCCAGCGGCACGATCCGCCGCCCGGCGCCTGACATCAACGGCGCACCGCCGCGCAGGCTCGCTCCTGGCGACGCGCCGTCGCAGAACGGCATCCCGCGCCCGCCCGCTCCCAAGGCACCGGAAGCGCCGGACGCCGGTCCGCCCCGCCGCCTGCTGCCGGGTGAGGCGCCGTCGTCCACCGGCATTCAGCGCCCGCCCGCCCCTGGCGAGGGGCCTGATCGCCGTGCCGTGCCCCCGAACGGGGACCTGACCGGCAGGCATCCGATGCCGTCCCGCGCGGAGTCGAGCGGTCCCCGGCCCATGCCCCCGCGGGCAGAGTCGAGCGGTCCCCGGCCCGCGCCCGGTGGTGCGGCCATCTCCAACCGGCTCGGTGCTGCTCCCGCCGGACCGGCCGGTCCTGGTGGCCCCGCCGGTCCTGGTGGCCCTGCCGCGTCCCCTCCTGCGGCAGGCGGTGCCCCCTCGGCACCGAACAAGCCCGCTGCCGAGGAGCCCAAGGCCGACGCGCCCGGTCCTGAAGCCACCCAGATCGCCGCGGCGGTCGGGGTGGCCAAGGTCGAGAAGCGCGAGGACATGGACCCGATGTGCCTCACCACCGAGATGGAGGCCATCGGCGACGACGTCAAGAAGCGGCGCGAGGTCGACCACACGCTCGCGCGGTTCTCTGCGGTGCACGACGAACTGCTCGAGCAGGAGCGCCAGCGCAAGGAACGGCGCGCCAAGCTCATGCCGTGGGTCAAGGACGAGGACGAACTGGAGGAGGCGACCCAGTTCGCCGACCCGGTGAGCCTGACCGAGGGCGACGAGGAAGGCGAGAAGAAGATCGCCGGCCGCACGCCCCAGCAGCGCAGGTTGATGCGCGGGGCCAAGGTCGGGGCGATCGCCGCCGCGGCCGTGGTGTTCGTGTCGACCGGCTTCGCCTGGGCCGCGACGATCTACGCCGACTCCAAGATCCCGAAGATCGACGCGCTCGGCGGCAACACGCAGGCCGTGCAGCAGGCGGAGAAGCAGCTCGGTGACGAGAACTTCCTGCTCGTCGGCTCGGACACCCGGGCGGGCGCGAAGCCGGAGGACAACGTCGGCACCCAGGCCGAGGAGGGTGGCGCGCGGTCGGACGTGATCATGCTCGCGCACATCCCCGCGGACCGTAAGCGCATGGTCATCGTGTCGCTGCCGCGCGACGTGCGGGTCGACCGGCCCGCGTGCCGCAGCTGGAACCCGGACAACGGCCAGTACGGCGGACCTCTCGCTCCCGAGAAAGAGGTCATGGCCAACTCCGTCTACGGCAGCGGAGGGCCCGAGTGCGTGGCCAACATGATGACGCAGCTGTCCGGCCTCAACATCAACCACTTCGTCAGCATCAACTTCAGCGGCTTCCGCGAGATGTCGACGGCGATCGGCGGCGTGACGATCTGCGCGCCCAAGGCGATCAAGGACGACGAGCTCGGTGTCGTCATCGACAAGCCGGGCAAGTACACGCTCAAGGGCGACCAGGCCCTGTCGTACGTGCGTGCCCGCAAGGTCGCGGGTGACGTCGGCGGAGACTTCGACCGCATCAAGCGGCAGCAGGGTTTCCTGTCGGCGATGCTGCGCCAGGCGTTGTCGAACGAGGTGCTGCTGAGCCCGACCAAGCTCAACAACTTCATCAACGCGCTCACGACGTCCACGGTCGGCGACAACATCGGTGTCGCACAGCTGCTGGAACTCGCGAACTCGTTGCAGAGCCTGGACGCCGGCCGTGTTTCGTTCGTGACGATGCCGCACTGGACCGACGAGGGCCCGACGAAGTCGAACGACGACAACATCGAGCGACTGCGGGACGACGACGTCAAGAAGCTGTTCCAGACGATCATCGACGGAACGCCTCTGCCGCAGGAGAAGCCGGTCGAGTCGAAGCCGGGTGACCAGAACAGCACGCCGGTCCAGCCCGGCACGGTGGTCGACCCCAAGACGGTCTCCGTGCAGGTGCGCAACGGCGACGAGTCCAACCCCGGTGGAGCCGGTCGCACGTCGACCGCGTTGCAGGGGCAAGGGTTCAAGGTCGTCCAGGTCGGTGACTCGGCGCCTGAAGCGAAGACCACCATCAAGTACGCGAAGGGCAACGAGAACAAGGCCGCAACCCTCAGGGCCGCGATTCCCACCGCGGAACTGGTGGAGGCGCCCGAGATGGGCGGAGCCCTCCTGCTGACCCTCGGCGCGAACTTCGACGGCAAGGTCGCGGCACCGCAGGCGGGTACCCAGGCAGGCACCAACCAGGGACAAGCGGGCAACGATCTGTCCATTGTGAACGCGGCACAGGACCCCTGCGCGAAGTGATTCGCCTGGGGTTCACCTCGGGTTCATCCTGGCATGTCGCTGCCGCGATGGTCGGGACGTAGGCTGGGCGCCATGCGCGAGGCCTACCATGACCAGCTAGAAGAGCTCGCCGGACGACTGGCCGACATGACCGGCATGGTCGCGGCGGCGATGGAGAACGCGACCGCCGCACTGCTGCAGGCCGACCTCGGCCTCGCGGAGCAGGTCATCAGCGGTGACCAGAAGGTCGACGACGTCCGCTCCAGCATCGAGGAGCAGTCGTACGCGCTGCTCGCGCTGCAGGCACCGGTCGCGACCGACCTGCGCACCGTGCTCGCGGTGATTCACGCCGCCGAGAGCGTCGAGCGCATGGGCGACCTGGCGCTGCACGTGGCGAAGGCCGCGCGACGCCGCCACCCGGCGTCCGCCGTGCCGGCGGACGTCCAGCCGTACTTCGCGGAGATGGGCCGGATCGCGGTCAAGCTCGCCAAGGAGGCGGCCGAGATCATCCGCCACAAGGACGTCGACCGCGCGCGCAACCTCGAAGAAGAGGACGACGCGATGGACGACATCCACCGCCACCTGTTCTCGGTGATCATGGACAAGGAGTGGCAGCACGGCGTCGCGTCCGCAGTGGACACGACGCTGCTCGGCCGCTTCTACGAGCGCTACGGCGACCACGCCGTGTCGGTCGCCAAGCGCACGGTCTTCGTCGTCACCGGCCGGATGCCCGGCTACGGTGGCGACGAGAACCTCTGAGCCTCGATCAACGAAACTGCCCATCGCGTTCTGCCGCGAGCTCCGGATCGGCGTAAGCCTCGGAGAACTCGGCGAGCACGGTGGGCAGTTCTTCGTCCCACTCCTCGAGGGCTTGCTCCCGCGGCAGATCCCGTGCCTCGACGGTGAAGTACGCCCACGCCCGCGCGATTTCCGGCAGCAGCGCCAAATCCTCGTCCGAGACGTGCACGCGCGCGGCCAAGTTCATGATCAGCACAGCGGTGAGCGAGGCCGGCCCGTACTCGACCGGGTCGCGGTTCTGTTCCACCGCAGCGGAAGCGACGAGCTGAGCGAACGCCCGCGCCGCCTCGACGTCAGCGATCCCGTGCTCTGAAGCCAGGAACGCCGCGACGACCTCATCCGTCCTTTCCGGACTGATGGCGGGAATCTCGTAGTCACCCGGCACCAGCAGACTCACGCGCGCCTCGGCGAGCGCCATCAGCTGAACGGGGTGCAGAGCCTCCTCGTCGTCGCCGATCAGGCTCTCTTCGGCTTCGTCGTCCGGACCGTCGGACCAGAACTGCTCGACGTCCGGCCACAGGCGGTCGAACACCTGCTCCGCGGTCAGCGGCGTGATCTGGTTGCGGAACGCCTGGGGCGTCGAGGAGATCATGTCCTCGAGCAACGCGATCGTGCCCTCGTCCGGCGTGGAGAACAGCTCGATCGAGGTGGCGCCGAGCACCGGCTGTCGCATGAACATCATCGTCTCGGGAACACCCGCGCGGTCCTGGGTGAACGCGATGACCTCCACGTCCCCCAACAGGTTCGTGACGAGGAAGGCGTCGCGGAACACCGGCAGCGCGCCCGGCGAGTACCACTCCGGATCCTCGACACCCTTGGCCGCCAGGTCGTTCGCCGCGGTCGTGACCATGGCCCTGAGGTCGGCGTCGCCCACGCCCGACAGCGCACGAAGCGCGGTGAGCGCCTCCGGCTGCTCGATCTCGCTCAGGGCGTCGACCATCCGGCCGTACTCGGACGTGAAGGCCTCCAGCCAGTCCTCGAACCGCCAGGCACCGAGCCACAGCGTGCCGAACAGCTCGCTCGCCCACGACTCGGCCAGCAGCCACGACTCCGAACGCAACGCGGCCGCCGACTCCAGCAGCGGTGCGTAGGGCGACTGCTGCTGAGGCCGGCGGCCGGGTGCCTTGCCTTGCTTCTTCTTGCGGCTCTTGCTTTGCGGGCTCACGCCCAGCAATTTAGCCGAAGCGACCGGAGATGTAGTCCTCAGTCGCCTTCTGGCCGGGGTTGGAGAAGATCTTCTCCGTGTCGTCCACCTCGATCAGCTGGCCCGGCTGACCGACACCCAGCAGGTTGAAGAACGCGGTCTGGTCGGACACGCGCGCGGCCTGCTGCATGTTGTGAGTCACGATGACGATCGTGTACTCCTTCTTCAGCTCCGTGATCAGGTCCTCGATCGCCAGCGTGGAGATCGGGTCCAGCGCGGAGCAGGGCTCGTCCATCAGCAGGACGTCCGGCTGCACCGCGATCGCGCGGGCGATGCACAGACGCTGCTGCTGACCACCGGAGAGGCCGCCGCCCGGCTTGTCGAGGCGGTCCTTCACCTCGTTCCAGAGGTTGGCGCCGCGCAACGAGCGCTCGGCGACCTCGTCGAGCTCCTTCTTGTTCTTCACGCCCGCGAGCTTCAGACCCGCCACCACGTTGTCGCGAATGGACATCGTGGGGAACGGGTTCGGCCGCTGGAACACCATGCCGATGGTGCGGCGCACCTCGACCGGGTCCACAGTGGACGCGTAGATGTCCTCGCCGTCGAGCAGCACCTTGCCCTCGACGCGCGCGCCGATGGCCACCTCGTGCATGCGGTTGAGCGACCGCAGCACGGTCGACTTGCCGCAGCCGGAGGGGCCGATGAACGCCGTCACGTTCTTCGGAGGTACCTGGAGCGAGACGTTCTCGACGGCGTGGAACTTGCCGTAGAAGAGGTTCAGGTCCTTGATGTCGAGTCGCTTGGCCATGTCCGCCCGCTCACTTCGTCTTCGGCGCCAGCGCCCGCGAGATCACGGTCGCCAGGAGGTTGAACAGGGTGATGAGGAGCACCAGGGTGATCGCCGCGCCCCAGATGCGCTCGAAGCCCGCCTGCGTCGGGTTGTTGCGCTCGTTCACCATCAGCAACGGCAGCGAGGCCATCGGGCCGTCGAACATGTTGAAGTTGATGAACGGGGCGTACGCCGCCAGCACCAGCACCGGCGCGGTCTCACCCATGACGCGGGCGAGGGCGAGCATGATGCCGGTGAGGATGCCGGAGAGTGCCGTCGGGATGACGATCTTGACGATCGTCTTCCACTTGGGAATACCCAGCGCGTAGGAGGCCTCGCGCAGCTCGTCCGGGACGATCTTGAGCATCTCCTCGGTGGTGCGCACCACGACCGGCACCATCAGCAGCACCAGCGCGAGCGACACGGCGAGCGCGCTGCGGCCGAGGCCGAAGTACGTGATCCACACCGTGTAGACGAACAGCGCGGCGACGATCGACGGCACACCGGTCAGGATGTCGACCATGAACGTCGTGGCGCGGGACAGCCTCGAGCGGCCGCCGTACTCGACGAGGTAGATCGCGACCATGATGCCGATCGGCACGGAGATGACACCGCACACCAGGCCTTGGACCAGGGTGCCGTAGATCGCGTGGTACGCACCGCCGCCCTGCTGACGGGCCAGCAGTCCGGAGAGCGACTTCGACCACCAGTCACCGTCGAGGATGACCGGGAAGCCGCGCTGCACGACGGTGTAGAGCACCCACACCAGCGGGACGACGGCGACGAGGAACGAGCCCCACACGAGCGTCGTGGCGAGACCGTTCTTGAAGCGACGGGCGGCGCCGACCTTCTGGAACGTCGGCGGCGTCGCGAGGCGCTGGGGATCCGCGGAGAGGGTGCTCACTCGTACTCCTTGTGGCCGGCGACGATCGAGCGCGCGATGGCGTTGACCACGAAGGTCAGCACGAACAGCACGAGACCGGCGGCGATGTAGGCACCGGCGGAGCGCGCGTCGTTGAACTCCGGCGCGGCCAGGGCGATCTTCGAGGCGAACGTGCTGCCGCCGTCGAAGAGGGAGAAGCCGAACGAGCTGGTCGCCGTGCTCAGGATGACCGCGACGGCGATGGTCTCACCGAGCGCGCGGCCGAGACCGAGCATCGAGGCGCTGATGTAACCCGCCTTGCCGAACGGCAGAACCGTCGTGCGCACGACCTCCCACTTGGTCGCGCCGAGCGCGATGGCCCCCTCGACGTGCATGGTCGGCGTCCGCTCGAAGACCTCGCGGCTGACCGCCGTGATGATCGGCAGGATCATCACCGCGACGACGATGCCCGCGGTGAACACGGTCCCGCCGAGCTGCACGTTGACGTTGCCCTTGGCGAAGATCGGGATCCAGCCGAGGTTGTCGATCAGCCACGTGGAGATCGGGAACAGCACCGGCCCCAGCACGAACAGGCCCCACAGGCCGAAGACGATCGAAGGGACCGCGGCCAGCAGGTCGACGACGTACGCGAACGGCCGGGCGAGCTTGCGCGGGGCGTACTGCGTGAGGAACAGCGCGATGCCCATCGCGATCGGCATCGCGATCAGCAGCGCCAGCAACGCGACCACGACCGTCACGAGCAGCAGGTCGAGGATGCCGAACCGGAGGTTGGCCGGGTCGGTCGTGTTCCACTCGCGGCTGGTCAGGAAGTTGACGTTGTCCAACCCGAGCGACGGGATCGCCTGCACGATCAGGAAGAGCCCGATCGCACCGATGATCGCGACGATGAAGACACCAGAACCCGTCGCCAGGCCGCGGAAGATCCGGTCGCCAGGCCGAACGTGAACTTTGGTCTGAGTCTCTGAAGCTTCCGGTGTCGGGGGAATCGGAGCCTCCGTGGCAGTGGGAGCAGCCGCAACGCCCCGCACGGCTCCGGTGTCTCCGGAGCCGGCGGGGCGCTTGGCCACGACGGGATCGTTCATCGCGTCTGCGTCAGCCGAAGTTTCGCATCAACCTCAGGCGATCGCCTTCACAGCGGTCAGGATCTTGTCCTGGAACGCCTTGGGCAGCGGCACGTAACCGGCCTCGGCGAGCTGCGCCTGGCCCGTGCTGGCGGCGACGGTCAGGAACGCCTTGACGGCCTTGGCGGTGTCGGCGTCGTAGCCCTTCGAGCAGACGATCTCGTAGGTCGCGAGCAGCAGCGGGTACGCACCGGCGGCCTTGGTGCCGTAGATCGAGTTCAGGTCGAGGACCAGGTTGTTGCCCTCGCCCTTGACCTTCGCGCCGTCGATGGCCTTGCCGGCCGACTCGGCGGACAGCTCGACAGGGCCCGAACCGGCGTCGATCTTGGCGGTCGAGAGCTTGTTGTCCTGCGCGAACGACCACTCGACGTAGGTGATCGCACCGTCGATCGAGCCGACGGCCTGCGCGACACCGGCGGACTTCTCCTTGCCCTCGCCGACACCGCCCTTGAACTGCTTGCCGTCACCCTTGGTCCAGCCACCGGCGGTGGTCAGGTACTTCTGGAAGTTGTCGGTGGTGCCCGACTCGTCCGAGCGGTAGATGACCGCGATGTCCTTGTCCGGCAGGGCGGCGGAGGAGTTGAGGGCCTTGATGGCCGGGTCGTTCCACTTCTTGACCGCGCCGGAGAAGATCGCGGCGGTGGTCTTGGCGTCCAGCACGAGGCTGTCCACACCGGAGACCTTGTAGCCGATCGCGACCGGGCCGAACACCAGCGGGAGGTTCCACGCCGGGTTGGTCTGGCAGCGCTTGGCGGCCGCCTCGGTCTCGGCGCCGTCCTTCAGCGCGGAGTCCGAGCCACCGAAGTCGACGAGACCGGCGTTGAAGTTCTTCACGCCCGCGCCGGAGCCGGAGGGGTTGTACGCGAGGTCGGCGCTCGGGCAAGCCGCCTTGTACGCCTGGACGAACGCGTCGACGGCGTTCTTCTGCGCGGAGGAACCCTCGGCGTTCAGCTTGGGCTTACCACCACACTCGACGGGCACGGAGGTACCGCTGGCCGGCGTGGAGCCGCCTGCCGCCGTGTTGTTGTCACTGCCACACGCACCGAGCAGAAGCGCGCTGGCCGCGACGAGGCCGAGCACGGCGCCGTGCCGCTGGATCTTCACCTTGGTCCTCCACCTTGCGGAAGCATTAGCGGTTTCGCGACGGACGTCGCCGCTCGCTTCGGAAGGTAGGTATCCATGGTGGACAGCCCACCTAGTCAGGGTGAACGACAGGTGAACACCGAACGGGAAGTGACGGGTCACACGGCCAAACGAGTGAGGGCGTGACCAGCGCGTATGCGTTTTGTGACGATCCGTTGACTACCGGGCGTACTGGACGTCCGCGTCCCAGAGCGTGAAGCCGAGCTTCGTGTACACGCTCACCGCCGCCGCGTTGTCCGACTCGACGTAGAGCATCACCTCTTTAACGCCCTGTTCGCGCAGGTGACGCAGACCGACGAGGGTGAGCGCCTTGCCGAGACCACCGCCCTGGCTGTCCGGGTCGACGCCGACGACGTAGACCTCGCCGAGGTCCGGCGTGTGCACCTTCGTCCAGTGGAAGCCCACCAGCCGCTCGTCCGCGTTGAACGCGAGCAGGAAGCCCTTCTGGTCGAACCAGTCCTCTTCTTCCTTCGCGCGGACGTCCTCGATCGACATCGAGCCCTGCTCGGGGTGCCAGTCGAACGCGCGGTGGTTCACGTAGACGACCGCGGCCTCGTCCTTGCCGGGGACGAACGGCCTGATGGTGATGCCCTCGGGGATCTTCGGCTCTGGCAGCTCGCTCTCCACCCGCAGCCGCATCCTCAGCAGCTCGCGCACCTTGCGGAACCCGAGCTTCTCCGCGAGCTTCTCGGCGTCCGGGTGACCGCCGTGCGCCCAGACCCGCAGGGAGTCCTGCAGCGGGAGCGCTTTCACCAACGCCTCGCCGACGCCCTGGTGGCGGTACTTCGGGTGCACGGCGAACTCGGCGACCTTGTGGCCGCCCGAGTCACCGAGCATGTCCACGTGCGCGTACCCGGCGAGCTCGCCGTTCAGGTGGGCGAGGAGGTGCTTGCTGCCGTGCGCACCGGGGCGCATCCGCAGTCGCACGGCCTCACCGACCGGGGCCACGCCGTCGGTGCTCTCGGCAGCCGCCAGCAGGCCCCGCACCTCGGCGGCCTGGTCGGTCGTCAGCTCGTCGTACCAGCTCAGTTGCGCCACACAGGCGAACCTACCGCGCGATCAAACGCTCATCCAGAACGTGGACCGAGTCACTGATCTCGTCGACCTCGACCATCTCGGCCGGGCGGCGCGACGAGCCGGGGCGCGGGGGGCGCACGAACTTGTAGCCGACGTTGCGAACCGTGCCGATCAACGCCTCGTGCTCGGGGCCGAGCTTGGCGCGCAACCGTCGCACGTGGACGTCGACCGTCCGGGTGCCACCGAAGAAGTCGTAGCCCCAGACCTCCTGCAGCAGCTGCGCGCGGGTGAAGACCCGGCCCGCGTGCTGCGCGAGGTACTTGAGCAGCTCGAACTCCTTGTAGGTGAGGTCGAGCGGGCGGCCCTTGAGGCGCGCGGTGTAGGTGGCCTCGTCGATCACGAGGTCGCCGAGCTGCAGGGCGCCGTCGCCACCGGGCTGCGTGGCGCCGCGGCGCGAGCGCACCAGGCGCAGGCGGGCGTCGACCTCGGCGGGACCGGAGTTCGGCAGCAGGATCTCGTCGACCGACCAGTCGGAGTTGACGGCGACCAGACCGCCCTCGGTGACGACCGCCACCACGGGCACGTCCACGCCGGACGAGTCGAGCAGCCGGCACAGCGAGCGGGCGCCGACGAGATCGGTGCGGGCGTCGACCAGCACGATGTCGTGGGGACCGGCTTCGAGCAGTGCGGAGACCTCGGGACGCAGCGGGCGGACCGCGTGCGGGAGCAGTGCCAGCGCGGGCAGCACGGCCTCCGGGTCGGGGTCTGTCGTCAGCAGCAGCACGTCGATGCTCATCGCGGCGCCCTCCTTCTCGGCCGTGGTCTGGTCACCTCTGACCAGCACACGGGCGTACGGTGACCGGGCCCCGTTGCCTGCGGATGACGGAGACAATACCGGTGCAACCCGAGAAAGTCCCAGGTCAAGAAGCCGTGCTCACAGTTGTTTCCACAAGCGTCACGCCTGTTACATCCGTGTCACATGACGGAGTGCGCTTGCACGGCGTCCACTACAAGAGTGAAAACGACCTCGCTTTCGTTGTGGGACATGGGTTCACGAACAACGTGACCAAGCCGTACGTCGCGCGGGTTCTGGCCCGATTGGCCGCGCACGGGGGTGTCGTCGCGTACGACTTCCGCGGCCACGGACGGTCCGAAGGACGCTCCACGGTCGGCGCGGACGAGATCCACGACATCGAGGCGGCGGTTCGCACAGCTCGCGAACTGGGTTACTCGAAGATCGCCACGGTCGGGTTCTCGATGGGCGCCTCGATCGTGATCCGGCATGCGGCACTGGGCGAGACCAGCCCTGATGTCGTTGTCTCCGTGAGCGGCCCGGCCCGGTGGTGGTCGCGGGAGACGGCGCCGATGCGGCGCGTCCACTGGTTGCTGGAGCAGCCGCACGGCAAGCTGGCCGCACGGGCGCTCGGGGTTCGGCTCGGCGACAGCTGGGTACAACCGCCGGAGAGTCCGCTGGAGGTGGTGGCGTGCATCACACCCACCCCACTGCTGATCGTGCACGGTGACCTGGACCACTATTTCGGTCCGGAGCACGCCGAGTCACTGCACCGCGCGTCCTCAGGACATGCCGAGCTGTGGATCGAGCCCGGTATGCGGCATGCGGAATCAGCCGCGACTCCAGACCTGGTAGACCGGATGGCGGCATGGATCGCCGGCAAAGTCGAGGACGAGGAATGACTGCGCACACCCCTGCACGGCCGCGAAAGAAGTCCCGGCGCGGCAAGTTCCTCCTGATCACGGTGATCGTGCTGGGACTGCTGCTGGTGGCCGCCGACTTCGCGCTCGCCGCGGCCGGCGAATACCAGATCGCCCAGCGGATGCGGGAGAAGCTGCAGCTCGACGAGGACCCGTCGGTGCGCATCAACGGCTTCCCGTTCATGCTCCAGGCGGTCCGCGGCGACTACACGCACGTGGCGATCGACGCGTCCGGCGTGCCGATCAAGAACGAGGCGCAGGGCGTCGACCTGCGCGACCTCGACATCCACGCCGACCTGCGGCACACCCGCGTGGAGCTGTCGGACCTGCTGGCGGGCAACGTCTCCAAGGCGACCATCGACCAGGTCGAGGGCAGCGTCAAGATCAAGTCGCTGGACCTGAACCGGCTCGCGAGCCAGGTCACGCCGTTCGACAAGCTCTCGATCGACCCGGACAACCGGGTCACGACCACGACGACGACCACCACGGCCCCCGGCACGCCGCCCGCGCCGCAGACGACCGCCGCGATCAAGCTCTCCGGGCAGACCAACGTCGCCGGCAAGGACGTCAAGCTCACCGCGTACGGCCAGGTCTCGCTGGCCGGCGGCGCCATCCAGATCACGGTCGACGAGGTCGAGCTGGACGACATGTCGCTCAAGAACATCGTCCCGACGCTGCGCCAGGCGCTCGCGGTCAAGATCGACCCGGGCAAGCTGCCGTTCGGGGCCGTGCCGACCGCCGTGCGGGTGGAGCCCGGTGCGTTCGTGCTGTCGGGCATCATCACGGATGTACCGTTGGTCCAACGATGACTGGTGTGTGGGCGCTGCTGGGCGCGCTGGCCGTGGCCGGTGCGATCGGTGTGCTGCTCAAGGTCCGCGAGGGCCGCATCTCTTCCCGGGAGACTTCTGCCGACCTGCCCGCTCCCGTGCGCGACCTGCTCGCGCCGGGGGTGACGCTGGTCCAGCTCTCCACCACGTTCTGCGCGCCGTGCCGGCACGCGAAGGTGATCCTGAGCGACCTGGCCTCCCGCACCGACGGCCTCACACACGCCGAGCTGGACGTGACGAACCTGCCGGACGTGGCCGCTTCTCTGGGCGTCATGCGCACTCCGACGACTCTCGCTCTGACAGCCGACGGCGTGGAGGTGTTGCGAGTCGGTGGCGTACCGAAACGCGACACTTTGCTCGCCGCCCTGCAACCACATCTGCCCTAATCCGGTCGAGTGAACCTGGGTTGTTCCACCAGATGGACATACCTCCCGGACCGAGGGATTGAGGGCTACCCTCGCTGGCATGACCATGCTGCTCACGAAGCGACGCGCGGTTGACCTGTGCCGCGTGCGCAGCAGCCTGTGTCGCACGACGAGCTGATTGGGCCGCTTGACGCCCAGCAGCTACCTCTGACGGACTGAATTTCTCCTCGTCCGAATGTCCGGAGGTCGTCGTGCCCAAAGATGCCCCAGTAGACCCGCGCGGACCGCGCTTCTCCGCCTGGATGACCACCGTCATCCTGGCCGTCGTGCTCCTCACCGGCTGGTGGCGGCTCCTCGCCGCGCAGACGGTGTTGTTCGCGATGTGCGCGTTCATCTCGCTGAAGCTCAACCCGTGGGGCCACGTCTACCGCTACGCGATCCAGCCACGGATCACCCCGACCACCGAACGCGAAGAGGCCGCACCGCTCCGCTTCGCCCAGGGCGTCGGATTCGTGTTCGCGTTGATCGGAACCCTCGGCTATGCCACGGGTCTGACCACGCTCGGCATGGTGGCCACAGCCCTCGCACTGGTGGCAGCGCTGCTCAACGCCGCGCTGGGCCTGTGCCTCGGGTGCGAGATGTACCTGCTGCTGCGCCGGTACGCACCCGCCCTCGCACGTCCGCAATCGCAATAAGCCCACGCACTACCAACAGGAGCAACGTCCCATGAGCCGTGAGAACGTGCTGGTCTCGGCCGCCTGGTCCGAGGAGAACCTCCAGACGCCCGGCGTCGTGTTCGCGGAGGTCGACGAGGACACCACCGCGTACGAAGGCGGCCACATCCCCGGCGCCGTACGCATCGACTGGAAGACCGAACTCCAGGACCCGATCCGCCGCGACTTCGTGGACCGCGAGGGCTTCGAGAAGCTGCTCTCGGCCAAGGGCATCTCCAACGACGACCAGGTGATCCTCTACGGCGGCAACAACAACTGGTTCGCCGCCTACGCCTACTGGTACTTCAAGCTCTACGGCCACACCAACGTCAAGCTCCTGGACGGCGGCCGCAAGAAGTGGGAGCTCGACGGCCGTCCCCTGGACAAGGACGAGGTCACCCGTCCCGCGACCTCGTACAAGGCGCAGGAGCAGGACCTCTCGATCCGCGCCTTCCGCGACGAGGTCGTCGACGCCATCGGCAACAAGAACCTCGTCGACGTGCGTTCCCCCGACGAGTTCTCCGGCAAGCTCCTCGCCCCGGCCCACCTCCCGCAGGAGCAGGCCCAGCGCGCCGGCCACATCCCGTCGGCCGTGAACGTGCCGTGGTCGAAGGCCGCCAACGAGGACGGCACCTTCAAGTCCGACGACGAGCTCCGCGAGATCTACGCGGAGGCGGGCTTCGACGGCAGCCGCAAGACCATCGCCTACTGCCGCATCGGCGAGCGCTCCTCGCACACCTGGTTCGCCCTGCGCGAGCTGCTCGGCCACGAAGACGTCAAGAACTACGACGGTTCTTGGACGGAGTACGGCTCGCTCGTCGGCGTGCCGATCGAACTCGGTTCCGGCAAGGAGGCCTGATTCTCATGTCCGACTCATGCGGCGCGCCCGTCCAGGGCGGCACGATCGAAGCCACGACCACCGAAACCGTCCTGCAGGGCAAGGTCGTCGCGGACGGGTCTCCCGTCGGTGGCGCCTACGTCCGCCTGCTCGACTCGACCGGCGAGTTCACCGCCGAGGTCGTCTCCTCCCCGGAGGGCGACTTCCGCTTCTTCGCCGCGCCGGGCAGCTGGACCGTCCGCGCTCTGCACCGGTCTGGGAACGGGCAGGCTGATGTCTCGGCTTCCGGGCCTGGGATTCACGACGTGCAGATCGCTGTTGCCTGACGCTTGATCGGGTATGGCGAAGGCCTCGGCGGAGATGCTCCGCCGGGGCCTTCTGCTTGTTTCTGGGCGGCTTGTCGGGTGCTGCTTTCGCGGTGTGCGGTCACATACGAGCCGGGTCACCGCAAGCCGACCACCGCAAGCCCACTGCCGCACGACCCATCCGGAGCGGGCGTGGGCGGTGTCCTCCGCCACCACAACCCTGCACGTCAACCAGGGAGAGATATCCTCCCCAACGTGGAACACATCTTCACCGGACTCCTGGTGCTAGTGACCATCGCAGTCATGTGGTTCGCGGGCTACGTCGTGTACCGCCTCTACTCCGACCAGCGATGACCGCAGGCACCCCCATCCCGGGCAGCGGCGACGAGGCCATCCGCCTGGCAGAAGAGCGAGCCGCCGCCACGCGCGCCCGCAACCTCCCCCAGTTCACCGACATGCCCATCCCGGGCGACACGGCGAACCTGCGGGAAGGCGCGAACCTCAACGACGCCCTCCTCGCGGTCCTCCCGCTGGTCGGCGTGTGGCGCGGTGAGGGCGAGGTCGTCTACCCGACGATCGACGGGCCGTTCAGGTTCGGCCAGCAGATCACCTTCGCGCACGACGGTCGGCCGTTCCTGATCTACGAGGCGCGGTCGTGGCTGCTCAACGAGGCCGGCGAGGTCATCCGCCCGGCCGCGCGCGAGTCGGGGTTCTGGCGGCCGCAGCCCGACGACACCATCGAGGTGCTGCTCACGCACAACACCGGCGTCGTCGAGATGTACTACGGCAAGCCGATCAAGCAGACCGCGTGGGAGTTCGAGACCGACGCGGTCATCCGCACGGCCACCGCCAAGGACGTCACGTCCTCCCATCGGCTGTACGGCATCGTCAACAACGGCGACCTGGCGTACGTCGAGGAGCGGGCCATGGTGGGGCAGCCGAGGCAGCCGCACACGTCCGCGCACCTCATGCGCGTCGTCGGCTAGAGCCTCTGGGACCGGGTTCTAGTACCTGACCAGCGCGTCAATCTTTCTGCAACGCTTCGCAGCCAGTCTTCTCCCGGGGTGATCGTCCGCTCCGGTGAAAGAGGGGGCTGGGGAGTGAGAAGGAAATGGGGGCGGTCAGCGCTGTGCGCGCTGACCGTGATGGCTGTGCTGCCAGCGCCGTCCGCGAACGCGGTCGAGCAGGCACCGCGGGAGTCGTCCAGCGTGGCGCCCGCACAGCGCGACGAGCTGCTGGGCAGGGGCTGGCAGGAATCAGGCGACCGGCTGTGGACCACCAGCGGTGACCAGGACGGTCTGCGGCTGCTGGTCGCGGAGGCGAAGACCGGCTACACGTGGCGCACCGCGGCCACGCTGTCCGTGCCGGGCGTGCAGACCGACCAGTGGATCGGCAACGCGTGTGTGACCGGGTCAGGTCGCAAGGCGGTCGTGGTCTACGCGCCGAGGACGTTCACGAACGACGAGCAGCTCGCCACTCGCGGTGGCTTCACCGCGGTGGTCGACCTGACGAGCGGCGCCGTGACCAGGTTGCCGATCCGGACCAGCCTGGCGTACTTCAACCCCGGCTGTGGTGCTGGCGAGACCGCCGCGCTCACCCAGGAAGGTGACATCGACCTCGGCAAGACCGGTGTCACGTTGCTGGACACGACGTCGAACGCGCTCGGCCAGCGGACCGAGCTGAAGACCCAGGTCACCTCCGCGACTCCGGTCGACGGGGGTTTCGTGGTGGCCGACTCGGCCGGCGTGCTGCGCGTGAACCACGACGGCTCCAAGCGCCGGGTCGTGCAGAACACCGGCGGGGTGCCTCGCCAGCTCAGGGCCGACGCGGACGGTGGGGTCGTCTACGTCGACGCCGACAACGGCCAAGACCGGGTTCGTCGTGCCGTGGTGTCCTCCACAGCCGATCCCGCGACCGCGGCGACGACGCTCGCCACCGGGCCATCGGGCGAGGTGGCACTGGCGCGCGGTCTGGGCGGCAAGGTGTTCATCACCGGCGCCACGACCAAGGTCGAGTCGCTGCCGGCACCGGTCCGCAAGCTCGACGTGCCGGCCGGCTCGGAGGTGTCGACCAGTGGCGATGCCGCGATCACCGCGGTCGAGACGAAGCGTCCGCAGATCTGGGAGGCCAAGTCCGCCGCGGACCAGCTCCGGATCAGGACGAAGAACCTGCGCAGTGGCAAGGACGTCGGCTTCGTCGTCGACCCCGCTGCCACGCTGACGCCGCGCTGGGACGAGACCGTCGACCCGAACCGGGTGTGTTCGGTGCCGCGCAACGATCCCGGTGTGCAGGTCTACCAGCCGAAGCCCAAGCAGGTGGAGTGGGCCGCCGACATGGCCGTGAGCGGCCACCTCGACGTGCGGCGGGAACCGAACTGGAACAACAACGGCATCTCGTTCGCCTACACACCACAGGAACAGCTCATGTTCCCGCGCGCTGGGCTGACCGGTGGTGGCCAGGTTCCCGCGCAGATCCTGCTCGGCGTGCTCGGTCAGGAGTCGAATCTGTGGCAGGCCGACCGGCGCACCATCGCGGGTCAGTTCGGAAACCCGTTGGTGGGCAACTACTACGGCACCGACATCTACAACAAGGACGCCAACGGCAACCCGATCACCGGTGACGACTGGGACATCCGGTGGGACAAGGCGGACTGCGGCTACGGCCCGTCGCAGATGACCGACGGCATGCGCCTGCCGGGCAAGCCCAAGCCGGACAAGCCGAACGACCCGCCGTTGTCCGAGGCGCGGCAGTACGCCATCGGCACGGACTACGCCGCGAACGTCGCGGCAGGACTGCAGCTGCTCGAGATCAAGTGGAACGAGCTGCAGGCGGCCGGAATGCGCCTGAACGACAACAACCCGGCGCGCATCGAGAACTGGTTCTACACGGTGTGGGCGTACAACTCCGGATTCCACCGGCAAGGTGAATCCGGCGCGAACGGCGCGTGGGGGCTCGGCTGGCTGAACAACCCGGCCAATCCCCGCTACCCGGCGAGGCAGCCGTTCGGGCTGGACCCGCACGACTTCGCCAAGCCGCAGAAGTGGCCCTACCCGGAGAAGGTGTTCGGGTTCGCCGCCTACCCGCCCAGCGGCTACGAAGGACCCGGTCAGGAGATCGCGTTCTTCCGCGCGGCCTGGTGGGGTGGGACGGACAACCCCCAGAACCCGAACGCTCCCGGCACTCCCAACGCCAACAAGCGACTCGCGTGGCCACCGGCGAACCAGTTCTGCACCGCGTCGAACCAGTGCCAGCCCAACACGAAGATCACGCCGACCGCACCCGAGGTGCGCGACGAGCCCGCGGGTCCGTGCGCTCACACCAACACCGCGGGTCAGACCGACCTCAAGTGCTGGGTGCACGAGGCCTCGGTGTGGCGCAACCCGTGCGGCATCGAGTGCGGCCACGAGTACATGCGTTACGACTGGGCGAAAACGGATCAGCGAGCCGAACCGATCAACGCGGTGAGCTACCCGGCAGCCTGCACCAACGACGGCATTTCCGACCAGGCCATGGTCGTCGACGACGTCAAGGAGGCGGTCAAGCCGGTCAGCGTCAAGGCCTGCAAGATCAGGAAGAACTCCGAGGGTGCGACCTTCTCACTCGACTTCGGCGGCAAGTCCGGTAACGACGCATCCGGGCGGATCGACCTGCACCAGTCAGGGGGCGGCTACGGAGCGCACTTCTGGTACGGGCACACCAGGCCGGACACCGAAGAGGGGCGCAAGCTCGCCATCAACGCGACCTGGAAGTTCCCGGCGATCGACGGGCTCGCGAAGGTGAAGGTGCACATCCCCGACCACCTGGCGAACGCGAAGGTCGACTACGTGGTCGACACCGCCACCGGTCCGCGGACGGTGCCCGTCGACCAGCGCGGCACCTTCAACCGGTGGGTGACTCTCGGCACCTTCCCGTTCTTCAACGCGCCGACCGTCCACCTGAGCACGATCAAGGCGGGCAGCGACGGCTTCAACCAGGTCGCGTTCGACGCGGTCGCGCTGGAGCCGGAGATCACGTCAGGGGGAGGTTCGGATCTGTTCCAGGCTCAGATCAAACAGGACGACAACCCGTTCTGCCTGATGCTGAAGGACAACAACCCCAAGGACAACGCCTTGGTCGAGGGCCGTCCGTGCAACGCGTGGACCGAGGGCTACTGGACGTTCAAGTACATCAACCAGATCGAACCGGAGATCCCCGACGGCCCCGACACCTTGGTGCTGATCAAGGACACCGCCAGCGGCCTCTGCCTCGTACCGGTCGAGCCCGACCGGCCCACCGAAGGCGGTGCCGTGCACGAACTCGCCTGCAACGCGGACGACACGGCGCAGCGCTGGGTCATCAGAGGGTTCAGCCCGACAGCTCAGGACGACATCGAGATCCTCCAGCACTACCGGTCGAGGCAGAGCCTGAGGCTCACCCTCCCCACCGGGGAGTCCAACCTGTCCGCCGAGCTCGGCTGGGCCCCAGCTCGCTGGCAGGACGGCAAAACCTTCTTGTGGGACTTCCAGTAGGCAGCGCCTGCACATCTCAACTGGGGAGAAACCTGTGCACAAGCACGCCCGAAAGACGGTGATACCGGTGGTGGCGGCATTGGGGTTGTCGCTGCTCGTCACGCCGGCAGCACCCGCGAAACCACCTGCTCCACCGACCACCCCCGCCGCACCGGCACCGATCCAGCCGAGCGTCCGCGAGGCCGACCGCGACGCCAAGCTCACGTCCGCGTGGCGCGGCTCCACCGACCGCGCGGTGACGTCCGACAGCGACGCGAGCGGACTGCACCTGCTCGTCGCCGACGCCGCGACCGGCTACACCTGGCGCACGGCGGCCACTCTGTCCGAGCCGGGCACCGACACCGACCAGTGGATCGGGCAGTACTGCGTCACCGGTTCCGGCAAGCACGCGGTGGTGGTCTACGCACCTCGTGCCGCGGCGAACAAGGAGCAGCTGTTCCACGGCGGCGCGCTGGCCGCGGTCGTCGACCTCGGTTCCGGCGCGGTGACCAAGCTCGGCCAGCCGGTGTCGCTGGCGTACCACAATCCTGGTTGTGGCTCAGGGGAAACCGCAGTTCTGTCCAGATTGGACGGTGACGAGAGCCGCGGGTACGCGACGAAGTTGATGACCGTCGACACCGAGCAGGCAAAGATCACCGAGACGGTGTCCGCTCCCGGTCAGCTCACCTCCGCGGTGCCGTTCGGCGGGGCGGTCGCCGCGGTCAGGGGCACGTCGCTGGTCAGCGTTGACGCCAAGGGCGGCCAGTCGCTGCTGCACATGACCGACGGCGCGCCGTCCCGGCTGGTTCCGACCGGGCGGAACGTGCTCGGTTATCAGGTCGTCGGCAAGGACAAGACCGAGATCCACGCACTGTCCGCGGGCACGGACGCGATCGTCGCCTCCGCCGCGAAGGGTGACGTGCAACTGCGTGGCGCCGGCGGCACAGCCGTGCTGGTCGGCCCCAGCGCCACCAGGCTCGGCAAGGCTCCGCTCGGCAAGCCGTTGCCGCAGGGCTGGCGTGCCGTCGACGCAGCCGCCGACGCCGAGTTGTCGACGGCGGCACAGCTCGTTGTGACCGCTGCCAGCAACAAGAACGAGGCCGCGGCAGGTGCGGGCGCGCGCTCCGGTGACGACGGTCCGCAGCCGGTCAGCATCACCGCCACCGCCGTGGCGACCGGCGCGAAGCTGGACTTCGTCGTCGCGCCGTCCGCGTCGGGTCCGGTGCAGGGCTCCGCGCCGACACCGGCGTCGGCGCCACAGCAGTCCGCGGTCACCGTGGCGGCCGACCCGGCCAACGAGACGACCGATCCGAACCGGACGTGTGCGATTCCGCGCAACGATCCCCGGATCCAGACGTTGCAACCCAGTCCGCGGATGGGCGAGTGGGCGGTCGACCTGGCGATCCAGGGCAAGCTGACCACCGGGCGCCCGGCCGGCTGGAATGGCACCACCATCGGCGCGTACAGCCCGCAGGGGTTGTTCCCGCTGCGCGGTCTCAGCGGCGGCGGCCGGATTCCCGCGCAGATCATGCTCGGTGTCCTGGCGCAGGAGTCGAACATGTGGCAGGCCAGTCCCCACGCGGTCGACGGGGAGAGCGGCAACTTCCACCAGGGCGGCTTCTATGGAAACCACGGTGACATCAGCTACGTCAACTTCGCCGGTGCCGACTGCGGTTACGGCATGGCCCAGGTGACCGACGGCATGCGCGTGGGCATGACCAAGTACACCTACCAGCAGCAGGTCGCGCTCACCGTCGACTACGCGGCCAACATCGCCGCCGGCATGCAGATCCTCGAGAGCAAGTGGAACGAGCTCGCGGCGGCCGGGGTGAAGGTCAACGGGGGCGACCCGAAGTACCTGGAGAACTGGTGGTTCGCGCTGTGGGCCTACAACTCGGGCTACCACCAGCCGGGTGAGGCGGGTGCGGGCGGTGCGTACGGACTGGGCTGGACCAACAACATGGCCAACCCCGACTACCCTGCCGACCGCGGGGTGTTCCTGTCCGACAGCCGGGACGACGCGAAGACGCCGAACCACTGGTCCTATCCGGAACGCGTGATCGGCTGGGCCGCGAACAGGTTGCAGCGCTACGACTACAACGCGAAGAAGTACGACTGGGCCTTCCCGCCCGCAGTCTGGCCCCACGGCGTCCAGGGCGCCCGGCCCGGCCTCTTCGCTTTCTGCGCGCCGGACCGCAACCAGTGCGACCAGACCAAACCGCACGTGCCGGCGCAGTACCCGCAGGGTGGCCCGACGGCGTGCCAGCGCGACGACCTGAGGTGCTGGTGGCACGACACGACGACCTGGGCGGACTGCGCACGGGACTGCGGGGTCGAGCGCCTGTCGTTCTCCGGCAACGAGCCGGAACCGACGATCACGACGCCGTACCCGGCGCGGTGCGGCCGCGGCCCTGGCGCTGCCGACCAGGGACTGCCAGCCAACGCGTTGGTGATCGACGACGTGCCAGTGGAGGTCGGCACCGGCTGCGGCCTCAAGGGTTTCAGCAACTCGGGTTCGCTGAGCTTCAACTTCGGTTCCCGCATCCAGAACGGCAACCAGACGACCTACCCGTCGAAGGTCGACTTCCACCAGGTCGGTGCGGGCTTCGGAGGGCATTTCTGGTTCGCCCACGCGTTCAACAACGTCGCGGACTACGCCGCGCAACGGGTGACCGGCACGTGGAAGCTCAACCAGTCGCTGAACCAGTGGGCACGGGTGCTGGTGCACGTCACGGACCACGGTGCCGAGACGCAGCAGGCCACCTACACGATTCGCGTCGGACAGGCGGATTACCAGAAGCGGACGATCCCGCAGGGCGCGGAGCAGAACAAGTGGGTGTCACTCGGGGTGTTCAACTTCTCCGGCACGCCGGAGGTGTCGCTGAACAACTACACCGACCAGAGGATGACCCTGCAGCAGCAAGGCATCCAGGACGTGGTGTACGACGCGGTGGCGTTCGCCCCGTTGCCCGGCAAGCCGAAGAACATCGTGGTCTCGCTCGGCGACTCGTACGCCTCGGGTGAGGGCACCGGCGCCGAGGACAACAGCGTCTACTACCACGAGACCGACGTGCACGGCGGCACGTGGATGCAGAACAACTGCCACCGGTCGACCTACTCGTGGTCGCGGCTCGCCAGGCTGGCGGACAGCCAGACACCGATCGGCGAACGCGCCGACAACTGGAACGACACGAGCATGGACCACCACCTGCTGGCCTGCTCCGGGGCGTGGACCGGAGACGTCTACGGGAACCAGTCGGTCTTCGCGGGAGAGAAGGGCCAGATGGAGGCGGGGTTCCTGAACCGCGACACCACGTTGGTCACACTCTCGGTCGGAGGAAACGACGCCAAATTCTCCCCTGTGCTCGAGGAGTGCGTCTTGGCCACGCGGTGCCAGGACAACACGCTCGCGGGCGACACCGAACCCTTGTCCGCAGCGGAGCCCAAGCGGATTGACGGCGTGATGGGCTCTGTTGCCACCGTGATCCGCAAGATCGCCGAGCTCGCCCCCAACGCGACGATCGTGCTGATGGGCTATCCGGTCTTCCTCGAGCCGGACGGAGCGACCGCGTGCAACACCGGGTTCACCACCGAGACCCGGCATTGGCTGCGGGACATGGCGGTTCACCTGCGCGACCGGTATGTCACGACGGTGGACGGCCTGCGCAGTGAGTTCTACAAGGTGAGATTCGCCGATCCGATTCCCACGTTCACGGGCAAGGGTGCGTGCGGCGGCAATCCCGAACTGATCAACAGAGTGATCATCTCGAAGACACCTGGCGAGGATCCCAATCGGTTCAAACGGCTGGTGAGTCAGCAGTCGTTGCACCCGAACGCACTCGGCGCCCTCCACTACGCAGGCGTGCTGGAACAGACGCTGCGCTCCATCGGCATGTGACAACCGAACGAGGGGGAATTTCGATGAACTGGCAAAGGAAAGCGACAGCGCTCGTGGCCGCGGTGCTGATGTTCACGGGCATCACGCTCCTGGTGCCGTCCACCGCGTCCGCGACCACCGGCAACTGCGTGAACGGGGCCAACGGGTTCGCCAACATCCCGGACAACCTGAGCGGAACCGACGTCGAGGACGTGCCGACCAGGAGCGGGCACTGGCTGTACCTGAACTTCGGCACCGTGAACGGGGTCAGGCGCGGCTGGGCGCAACTGTTCGAGGGCCACTTCGAGCCGCTGTCGCGCAACGTGAGCGTGTGGCTCGACTGGTCTCGGGACGGCGGGCGCACCTGGATCCAGTGCGGTCCGTTCTACAACGGCAGCGGCAAGTCGTCGATCACGTCGGCGGCTCAGCGCACCAGCAGCGCGGCCGGTTGGGTCTTCCGCGCCGGCGCGATGGACAACGGCGAAATGGCGTTGTCGCGTTGGCACTGAAGCTGCGGACGCT
Organism: Lentzea aerocolonigenes; assembly: GCF_000955955.1. Classification (GTDB taxonomy): domain Bacteria; phylum Actinomycetota; class Actinomycetes; order Mycobacteriales; family Pseudonocardiaceae; genus Lentzea; species Lentzea aerocolonigenes_A. The sequence goes on along the minus strand of NZ_JYJG01000004.1, from coordinate 67,297 downwards.
GGCGGCGTTCGCGCTGACGGCACTGCTGGCGGGGTGGCCGGGGTTCGCCTCGGCCACCCCGTCGTGGCGTGACCAGCTCGGGCTGGACCGCGCTCACGAGCTCTCCACCGGTGCCGGGGTCGTCGTCGGGGTGGTGGACACCGGAGTGGCGCGGTTCTCCGACGCCGTTCTGCCCGGCGCGGACTTTCCCGATCTCGGCGCGGAGGCTCCCGACCCGCACGGGCACGGCACCGCGATGGCCCGGCTGGTGCTGGAGGTGGCTCCGAACGCGACTGTCCTTCCCGCCCGGCTGAACGGCGGTCCCGCCGACGTCAACGCCGCGCTGCGGTGGGTCGTCGACGAGGGTGCCGGGGTGGTGAACCTGTCGCTCGGCGGCACTCCTGGTTCGAGTGTGTACGACGAGGGTCTTCGCTACGCGCGTGAACACGACGTCGTGGTGGTCGCCGCCGCGGGGAACGCATCGGTCGACTCCCGAGTGACCAGCCCTGCCGATCGGGACGGGGTGCTTGCCGTCTCCGCGGTGGACGAACACGGGGAGTTCCGTCCCGACGTCAGCGTCGAGGGACCGGAGATCTTCCTCGCGGCGCCAGGCGTCGACGTCGCGGCGGGCCAGGACGTTCCGCGACGGGGTACCAGCCAAGCGGCCGCGGTCGTCTCCGGCACGGTCGCGCTGGTGCGGGCGCGGTTTCCGGAGCTGAGCGCCACCGAGGTCACCGACCGGCTGGCTCGCACGGCGACGGACGCCGGAGCGCCCGGACGGGATCCCCGGTTCGGGTTCGGGCTCGTCAACCCGCGTGCCGCGCTGGCCGGTGAGCCCGCCTCGCACCTGGGCTGCCTGGTCCTCTCCTGCGCTGTCGCACTCGGCGTGCTCGTCGCGGGCTGCACGATGTGGCAACGACGCGCCCGTCAGATTGTTCAACAATCCCACGATTCCCCGTAGCATGGGTCCATGCTGCTCCGGCGCTGCGGAACCGACGCCCTCCTGGTCGAGGTCGACTCACTGACCGAGGTGGCGGCCGTCCGCGCGGCCCTCGAAGGCCTCGACGGCATCGAGGAGCTCGTCCCAGCCGCCAGAACGGTGCTGGTCAAGGGCGCTCTCCCGCAGGTGAGGGAAGCGCTGGCCACCGTCGACCTGACCAAGGCGCCCGAGAACCACCCGCGCGAGGTCACCATCCCCGTGATCTACGACGGACCGGACCTCGACCTGGTCGCCGACACTGCGGGCATCAGTCCCGAAGAGGTCGTCAAGCTCCACACCGGCGCCACCTACGAGGTCGCGTTCTGCGGTTTCGCACCCGGCTTCGGCTACCTGACGGGCTTGCCCGCGTCACTCCAGCAGCCACGGCTCGACTCGCCGCGCACGAAGGTCCCGGCGGGCAGTGTCGGCATCGCGGGCGAGTTCACCGCCGCCTACCCCAGAGCCACGCCGGGCGGCTGGCGGTTGATCGGCCGCACCGAGATCGTGCTGTTCGACCAGAAGGCCGAGACCCCGGCGCTGCTGCAGCCCGGCGACCAGGTCAGGTTCGTGGTGGCATGAACCGCAAGATCACGATCATCCGCACCGGACCGCAGGCGTTGATCCAGGACCTCGGCCGCCCCGGCAACGCCCACCTCGGCGTCCCGCCGTCCGGCGCAGTGGACCCGGACTCGCTCAAGCTCGCCAACCGGCTCGTCGGCAACGACGAAGCAGCGGCAGGTCTGGAACTCCTGCTGGGCGGCGCGGAGCTCACGACCGACGCGTCCTGCACGATCGCGGTGACCGGCCCGCACACAAGGCTCTGGATCGACGACAAGCTCGCCGACTCGCACCAGCCGTTGCACCTGCCCAAGGCCTCAACGCTCAAGGTCGGCACGCCGGACACCGGCCTGCGCACCTACCTGGCGTTCTCCGGCGGCATCGACGTCCCAGCGGAACTCGGCAGCCGTTCGACCGACCTGCTGTCCGGAATCGGTCCAGACCCGTTGCGGGACAACGACGTTCTGCCGCTCGGTACGCCGAACGTCCCAATCGGAGCGGACGTCGTGCCACCACACCGAGCGCTGCAAACGTTGGTCATCCCGATCCGGCTCGGCCCGCGCGACGACTGGTTCGACGACGCGGAAACCCAGCTGCAGCAAGGGGAATGGTTTGTCAGCGACCGCAGCAACCGCGTCGGCGCACGGCTCAGCGGAACGAAGCTGAATCGTCGTGACGGCGAGATTCCCAGTGAGGGGATGATCACCGGTGCCGTTCAGGTGCCGCCGGACGGGCAGCCGGTGGTCTTCCTGAACGACCACCCGACGACGGGCGGCTATCCGGTGATCGGTGTCGTCGACCGCGATCACCTGCGGTTCCTCGGTCAGGCGCGGCCGGGGACGGGCGTCAGGTTCCGCCCGATCGACTGAGGACCACAGCGTTGACCTAGTGGTCCAGACCAAAGTACCGTAACAGCCAGGCCGCCGCGGACCTCTACCTACCTGGAGCTCCGCATGCGCCGAATCCCTGCCCTCCTGGCGATTTTGGTCGCCGTGCTCGCATTGGCGGTCCCTGCACAGGCCGCCACGGGCATCACCGCCACTTTCTCCCGCGCCGGCACGACAGGCAAGTTCGTGGTCGCCAACGCGACCACGACCGCGCTCAACGGGTGGTCGATCAAGTTCGACCTGCCGTCCGGTGTCACGGTCAGCAACGTCCAGAACGCGACGACCACCCAGAACGGCACGAGAGTGACCCTCACTCCGGCCTTCTACATCAACAACCTCCCGCCGGGGCGCAACACCGAGCCGTACAGCCCGACGTTCACGTTGAGCACGGCCTCCGACCCGACCACCTGCACGATCAACAACATGCCGTGCGACGGCAACGGTGATCCAGCTCCGCCCGCGAGTGGCGTCACCGCCGACTACTCGGTCGCCGGCGGCACCGCGAAGTTCATCGTGCGCAACAACACCACCGCGGCCATCGCCGACTGGTCGATCGTCTTCACGCTGCCCAACGGCGTGACCGTCAGCAACGGCCAGAACGGCACGGTTGCCCAATCCGGCAACCAGGTCACGCTTACTCCCGCGTACTACAACAAGAGCGTCGCGGCGGGTGGCAGCACCGAGCCGTACAGCCCGACGTTCTCCATCAGCTCCAACGTGGAACCGGTGACCTGCCGCGTCAACAACGCGAACTGCAGCGGCGCCCCGGACACTCCGCCAAGCGCCCCAACGGGTCTGACCTCACCGAGCAAGACCACGCGCACGGTGACGTTGCAGTGGAACGCCTCCACCGCGGGTTCGCTGCCGGTCGCGGGGTACGACGTCTACAGCGGCAGCACGCTCGCGACGAGCAGCACCACGACGTCGGCGATCGTCACCGGCCTGAACCCGAACACCGCGTACTCGTTCACGGTGCGGGCCAAGGACACCAAGGGGACTCAAAGCTCCCCGAGCGCGGCCGTCAGCGTCACGACCAACAACCCGGCCACTGACACAACTCCGCCGAGCGTGCCGGGCAACTTGCGTTCGACCGCCAAGGACGCGGGCAGCATCACGTTGGCGTGGAACGCTTCCACGGACAACAGCGGTGTCGCGAACTACGACGTCTACCAGGGCTCAACCGTGAAGATGACGGTCTCCGGGACGACGGCGGTGGTCAGCGGCCTCGCGCCGTCGACGAGCTACACCTTCACAGTGCGCGCTCGCGACACCTACGACAACGTGTCCGGGCCGAGCAACGCGCTCACCGAGACCACGAGTGACATCGTCGGTGGGTACGCCCGTGTCGGTTACTTCGTGCAGTGGGGCATCTACGGGCGCCAGTACTTCGTGAAGGACATGGACGCCGCGAAGCTGACGCACGTCAACTACGCGTTCGGCAACATCGACCCGGTCAACCTGACATGTCTGCACGGCGTCACGAAGGGCACGAGCGCCAACCCGCAGGACCCGAACCAGGGCGACGGCGCGGGTGACGCGGAAGCCGACTACAGCAGGCCGATGAGCGCGGCGCAGTCCGTCGACGGCGTGGCGGACAGCGGCTGGGAACCGTTGCGCGGCAACTACAACCAACTCCGCAAGCTCAAGGCCAGGTTCCCGAACCTCAAGGTGCTGATCTCGCTCGGCGGCTGGACGTACTCGAAGTACTTCTCCGACGTCGCGGCGACGGACGCCTCGCGCAAGAAGTTCGTGTCGTCGTGCATCGACATCTATCTCAAGGGCAACCTGCCGACCTACAACGGCGCCGGCGGCCCCGGCACCGCGGCCGGCATCTTCGACGGCTTCGACCTCGACTGGGAGTGGCCGGGCGCGGAAGGCCACGCGGGCAACCACTTCGGCCCGCAGGACAAGGTCAACAACTCGCTGCTGATCGAGGAGTTCCGCCGGCAGATCGACGCGTACGGCGCCACGACCGGCAAGCGCTACCAGCTGACCGCGTTCACCCCGGCCGACCCCGGCAAGATCGCGACGGGCTGGGAGCTCGGGCGGGTCGCGCAGTCGATGGACATCTTCAACGTCCAGGGCTACGACTTCCACGGCTCCGGCAGCGACAACTCGTGGGAGCCGAACCGGACCGGGCACCAGGGCAACCTCTACCCCGACCCGGACGACCCGTACTCGTTCCACTTCGACGTGGCGAGCACGGTGCAGGCCTACCTCGACGCCGGGGTGCCGTCGCGCAAGATCACGCTCGGGCTCGCGTTCTACGGCCGCGGCTGGCAGAACGTGGTCAACGGCGGCAAGAACGGCGAGTGGCAGGCCGCAGGTGGTGCGGCACCTGGCCAGTTCCCGGAGGAAGCTGGCACGCGCGGGTACGCCAACCTCGTCGCGTCCGTGCCGAACTGCACCGTCTACCACGACGAGGTGGCCGTGGCGACGTCCTGCTACACCGGCAACCAGTGGTGGACCTTCGACGACACGTGGTCGATCCAGAAGAAGACCGCGTGGCTGAAGTCGAAGAACCTGCTCGGTGCGATGTTCTGGGAGATGTCGGGTGACCGCGGTCCGTTGCTGACCGCGGTCGACTCCGGACTCCGTTAGTACTCGGACTCGTAAAGGCCCTGCAGCTCAGTGAGCAGGGCTGAGGAGTCGGGCAGCTGCTTGCCGTCCAGCGTGGTCACGCGCGTGATCTTGCGAACGCTGGACGCGAGGAACACGCCCTCGGCGTCGTAGAGCTCGCCGGCCTGGATCGGCTCCACGAGCACGGTCCAGCCGGCGCGCTCGGCGGCGCGGAACAACGCGTACTGCGTGGTGCCGGGCAGGATGCCGAGCTTCGACGGCGGCGTGACCAGCGTCTTGCCCCGCACCAGGATCACGGTCGAGGTCGGGCCCTCGAGCACCGAGCCGCTGGAGGTCGTGAAGATGACCTCGACGGCTCCGCGGCGCTCGGCCTCGCGGATCGCGGCCATGTTGATCGCGTACGACAGCGACTTCGCGCCCAGCAGCAGCCACGGCGCGCGGTCGGCCAGGTCCGGCTCGATGCCGCGGTCCAGCGTCACCGCGGCCAGGCCCTCGGCACGCTGCTTGAGCACCTTCGCGCCGATCTCCATGCCGAGCGCGAACCCGGTGCCCGTGCCGTCGCCGCCCTCGATGCCGCGGGTGTAGACGAGCTTGAGGGCGAACTCCTTGCCGCCTGCCCAGTTTCCGATGACGAGCTCGACCGCGCGCTCGAACTCCGCACGCGGCGGTGCCGGCAGGTCGAGCATGGCCGCGGACCGGTCGAGCCGGTCCAGGTGCGGCGTGAGTTCGCGGGGCTTCCCGTCGACCACGAGGATCGTTTCGAACACGCCGTCACCGCGCATGAGTCCGAGGTCGTCGACGCGGATCTGCGGCGAGTCGGGGTCAGCGAGGGTTCCGTCGAGCAGTGCCAGCACGCGCATGTCGCCGAGCCTACTAACATCGGTGGTGTGGAGACCGCAAGAGGCCTGCGCAAAACGCTGCACGACCGCGGCATGCGGATGACGCCGCAGCGCCAGCTCGTGCTGGACGCGGTCAGGTCGCTCGAGCATTCGACGCCCGAGCAGATCTGCCAGCGCGTCCAGGAGACCGCGCCGACGGTCAACATCACCACGATCTACCGCACGCTCGACCTGCTCGACCGGCTCGGGCTGGTCCGGCACACGCACCTGGGTCACGGCGCGCCGAGCTACTCGGTCGACGACCACCAGCACGTGCATCTCGTGTGCCACGTGTGCGGCCGGATCGACGAGATCCCGTGTGAGCTGCTCGACCCGCTGGTCGGAACATTGCGGGAGCGAGACGGGTTTGAACTGGATGCGAGCCACCTCGCGCTGTCCGGCACGTGCCGTGACTGTCTGAAGCAAGAGCAGGAGCAGGAGACCGAGTGATCCTCCCCGGAGCCGTCCCGCCGCCCGACGATTCCACCGACGCAGGTGTTGCCTGGCACTACGGCGACCCGTTCGCCGAGCAACGTTCGGCAGCTCGGTCGGTCGTGGTCGTGGACCGCTCCAACCGCGGTGTCATCGCGATTCCCGGCGAGGACCGGCTCAAGTGGCTGCACCAGCTCACCAGCCAGCACTTCGAGCAGCTGGGCGAGGGTGCCGCGACCGAGGCGCTGATCCTCGACGCGCAGGGCCGCCTCGAGCACCACATGGTCGTCGCGAACGTCGGCGGCACGGTGTTCCTGGACGTCGAGAAGGTCGACGAGCTGCTCAAGTACCTGCAGAAGATGGTCTTCTGGTCGAAGGTCGAGCCACGGGACGCGACGGCGGAGTTCGCGCTGCTGTCGATCATCGGACCGGACGCGCCCGCGGTGCTGGAGAAGCTCGGCATCCCCGTGCCCACCGGCGTCGACGCGCTCGGCGAAGGTTTCGTGCGCAGGACGTCGTGGCCACTTCAGCGCTCGTTCGACCTGCTGGTGCCACGTTCCGAGCTCACGGACTGGTGGCAGCGGATCACCGACGCGGGTGCTCGCCCGGCCGGCAGCTTCGCGTTCGAGGCGCTGCGGGTCGAGGCGCTGCGGCCGCGCCAGGGCATCGACACCGACGAGCGCACGATCCCGCACGAGGTCAACCTGATCGACCCGGCCGTGCACCTCAACAAGGGCTGCTACCGGGGCCAGGAGACGGTCGCGAAGGTCCACAACGTGGGACGCCCGCCGCGCCGGATGCTCCTACTCCACCTGGATGGTTCTGCGGACGGCACGCCGGAGACCGGTGACCCCGTCACCCTGGACGGGCGCGCGGTCGGCCGGGTGGGCAGCGTGGTGCTGCACCACGAGCTGGGTCCGATCGCGTTGGCGCTGGTCAAGCGGTCTGTGCCGGTGGAATCGGACCTCGTCGCCGGAGCCCCCGAAAGGGAGGTTCAGGCACGAATCGACCCCGATTCGGTGCCGCCGGACACCCCCGGTCTGGGCCGGGAAGCTGTTCGCAACCTGCGGGGATGAGGCCCTAGAGTCGCGCCCATGTCCTTGGGCACTCTCATCACGGTCGCTCCCACCGGAGCGGAACACGCGAAAGCGGACGTCCCGCAGCTTCCAGTCACCCTGGAAGAGCTGGTCGCGACGGCTCAGAGCTGCGAGCAGGTCGGCGCGGCGATGATCCACGTCCACATCCGTGGCGAGGACGCGAAGCCGTCGCTCGACCTCGGCCGGCTGAAGGCCACCGTCGAGGCTCTGCGCTCCGAGACCAACCTCGTCGTCCAGCTGTCGTCCGGCGGGTCGGTGCACGACCCGGAGGAGAACCGGCTGCGCGTGCTCGAGGCGATGCCGGACTCCGCGTCCTGCACGATGGGCACGGTCAACTTCGGCGACGACGTGTTCATGAACCGCTGGGAGTTCATCGTCGCGCTGCACAAGGGCATGCAGGAACGCGGCATCGTCCCGGAGTACGAGATCTTCGACATCGGCCAGCTGGCGTCGTTGAAGCGCCTTCTGGACCAGCACGGCCTGCCCGCGGGCGGTCATGTGCACGTCGACTTCGTCATGGGAGTGCCCGGCGGCATGCCCGGTGACGCCGCGACCCTGGTCGCAGCAGTCAACGCTCTGCCGGACGGGGCAACCTTCTCCGCCACCGGGATCGGCCGGACCACGCTGCCCGTGATGTTCACCGCTTTGGGCGCGGGTGGCCACCTTCGAGTGGGTATGGAAGACACGATCAGCTACTCACGTGGTGTGCCAGTTCGGGACAACGCACAGCTCGTAGCGCGCGCGGCAGGCCTGGCGAAGATCGCGCAACGGCCTGCTTTGACGCCAGATGAGACGCGGAAGCTCCTGGGCGTGCACATTTGAGACAAGTTTGGTGCATGGGATGTGTTGGCGGGTGAGGAGGATCTACCGCAGGATGGACACGTGATCGAGGTGCGTCCTGGCGGGCGCCGCCGAATCGACCGGGTGCTCGCCCCCGACTACACGGAGGGCGTCGAGCAGCGCCCGCTCGTCGAGGTGCGCGAACTCCGCGACGAGGCAGCGCAGGAAGAGACCGACCTGTCCTACCTGCGGCGGCTGTTGCACGCGCGGATCGACATCGTGCGCGCGGAACAGGAGCGCCGCAGCTCCGGCGGCTCGGCGGTGGTCGAGCAGCTGGCCACGATCCTGTCCACGAATGCCGTTGGCCCGGCGACCGGTCTGGGCCGGTACCAGACCCATGAGCCGTCACGTGCTGATGCGCATCAACGGCACGTCGAGGCGCTCGTCTCCGACGTGGACCTCTCCGACGTGAGCAAGTTGTCCGACGATCGCCTCGGCGAAGCGTTGGAGACGTTCATCTCGGAAGAGGCCTCGGTGTCGGTGCGGCGGCGCGAGGTGCAGGTGGTCGTGGACAAGCTCAACGCCGAGATCGCCTCTCGCTACCAGCGCGGAAGTGCGTCGGTGGACGAGCTGCTGGCGGCTGAGCGCGGACACCACCGTCCCAAGAGGTAAGACAGGCGTTCCACTTTCTGAACTGCAGACCTAGCGTGCCCTCATGGGGTATCGCTGGGTCGTGCTGTGCATCGGAGCTTTGGCGCAGGGCACGAACGCGGCAGTCTTCCTCGGCCTGCCCGCGATCAGCCCGCAGCTGCAGCAGCACTTCTCCCTGACGTTGCCCCAGGTCGGGCTGCTTCTCGGTGCCGTGAACCTCGGCACGATGATCGCGTTGGTGCCGTGGGGGTTCTTCGCGGACCGCCGTGGTGAACGGCTCGCCATGACGATCGGCGGCGTCGGTGCGGCCGCCTGCCTGCTCGCAGTTGCCCTCGGCAACGCATGGCTCGCAGGACTGGCTTTGCTCGGCGCCGGGTTGTTCGGGGCTTCAGTCAACGCGGCGAGCGGCCGGGCGGTCATGTCGTGGTTCAGCGCCGGCAACCGCGGGCTCGCGATGGGCGTGCGGCAGACGGCGACCCCGCTGGGTGCAGCGCTCACGGCGGCGTTCCTGCCGGGCCTCGCGATCACTCACGGCGTCCCTGCCGCGTTCGTGGCCCTGGCTTCGGTGACCGCGTTCGTGGCGCTCGCGGTGGCGCTGCTGGTCCGCGAGCCGCCTGGTGCGACCAGGGCGAGCAGCGACCACGGCCTGATCCTCAAGGATCCGAAACTGCTCAGGCTGTCGCTGGCCAGCGGACTGCTCGTCGTTCCCCAGTTCACCGCCACCGCCCTCCTCGTGCCTCTGCTGAGCACTCACGGCATGACCGTCACGGCTGCGGCGGTGGTGTTCGGCATCGCGCAGGCGGTGGGTGGGGCTGGAAGGCTGGCCGTGGGCGTGTGGTCGGACCGGGCGCGCAGCCGGATCGGCCCGTTGAAGATCGTCGCGATCGCCACGGCGGTGGGGTTCGTGCTGGTCGCGGTGTTCGACCAGGCGCCAGTCCCCGTCCTGGTCGCGGTACTGGTGCCGACGACCGCGCTGGCCGTGTGCTGGAACGGCCTGGCCGTCACCGAGGCCGGTGAGCTCGCGCCCGACGGCCGCAGCGCCACCGCGATCGCCATGCAGAACTCGGCCAACTACCTGAGCGCCGCGATCACCCCGGCGATCGCCGCCTGGGTCGCCGTGCACGTGGCGTGGCCCGCGGCGATGGCGCTGGCAGCCGCGGCAGCGGTAGCCGCGCGGGTGCTGCTTCAGCCGTGGCGTTCCCTGCGGGCCAGCTCGCCCCAGAACTCGCGCAGCGTCTCGTAGCGCAGCGCGACCTCCTCGGCGTCACCGTTCTCCAGCGCGTCGACGATGGCGTTGACGTCGGCCGCGGAGGTGTCCTCCAGCAGGTCCTTGTCCTGCAGCAGCTGCACCAGGCCGCCGTAGTCGAGCTCGACCGCCGAGTGCGGGTGGAAGTGCTCGAGCCAGCGTCCGGTGTCGGCGAGGACCTTCGCGGGCCCGTCCTCACCCAGTGACGCCTTCACGATCTTCAACGCCCGTGCGACGCGGCGGCGCGCGTCGGCCATCGCGACCCGCCAGGACACCTGCCGTTCGGGGTCGTCCTGGGCGCTGGCGAGCACCACGCGGCGCTGGGCCGGGTCGACGAGGGAGAACCAGGGCAGCGGCACGGTCCAGGTCGTGGAGATGACGTGGACCGCTCCCGCCGAGAGTTCGGCCATCACGGCGGACGCGCGCGCTCGGACCGTTTCGGAGGCCAGGTTGAGCACCGCGTCCTGCAGGATCGGCGGAGAGGAGGCCAGGAAGCCCACCAGAGCCGCGGCGGAACGGGCCCGGAGGTCGAGAGGGCAGACGAGAGGTCCCGGACCGACACGAGCGGCTTCGGAGGTCGGCACCTCGGCCGGACTGATCGTCATCACGTCGAACGACTCGCCCGGAAGCAGCTTTTGTCTCAACTGTGATCGCAACCACAGCTCCCGTTCGCGGTCACCTGCCTCCGACCGGAGGACAGGCCCGGTTTCCAGGGCTTTTTCGACCTTCGCAGCTAGCGGTGCGTCCAATACCGATAACGGTTCGTACACCCGTAGGTAGGCGACGAACGGTCTGGGCACCTGTGCATCCTTCCACGCGAGGGCGGCCGCGAGATTTGGCGGTACGTGTCACGCCTACCGCGTCGCGAGGAACCCCATCGGCACGGTACGGTAGTTACCAGGAACTAGTTGTCGAGACGAGTGGGGCCGCCGTTCCCCCGGCCGCCCCCGTCCCTGTGCGAGGGGGTCGAGCCATGGGGCGCGGCCGAGCGAAGGCCAAGCAGACGAAGGTCGCCAGGGAGCTCAAATACAGCTCTCATGAGACCGACTTCGCTGCGCTGCAGCGCGAGCTGTCTGGTGACGAAAGGTCGCCGAACGGGAGTGGTGGTGCCGAAGTGCCCCACGACGACCCGTACGACGACTACGACGACTACCGTCGCTGAATTCAGCCTGAAGAGTTCAAGGGTTGGGCAACCGGATCATCGGTGCCCAGCCCTTGAACTCTGAGGGCGCTTTCAGAACGCCCTGGCGTACTGCCTCGGTGCCTTGACCTCCACACCCAACTGCTGTGCCGCGTGCAGTGGCCAGTACGGGTCGCGGAGCAACTCGCGCGCGAGCAGCACCAGGTCAGCGGAACCGTCCGTCAAAACTTGTTCGGCCTGCTTCGCCTCGGTGATCAGGCCGACCGCACCCGTGGGCACGTCTGCCTTGCGTCGCACCGCTTCGGCGAGCGGCACCTGGTAGCCGGGCCCGATCGGGATGTCCGCCTGCGCGGTGTTGCCACCGCTGGACACGTCGATCAGGTCCGCACCCGCGGCCTTGAGCGCCTGTGCCAGCACAACGCTGTCGTCGGCGGTCCAGCCGTCGTCCACCCAGTCGGTGCCGCTGATGCGGACGATCACCGGCACGTCCGGGCCGACCGCTGCCCTCACGGCGGCGGTCACCTCGACGGGGACGGCGATGCGTTCTTCGAGGCTGCCCTCGTTCGTGAGCGGCGAGTAGAACTCGTGCAGCAGGTAACCGTGGGCGGCGTGGATCTCCAGCACCTCGAACCCGGCTTCGAGCGCCCGGAGTGCGCCTTCGACGAACGCCTTGACGATGCTCGCGTGGCCGGTGAGCTTCTCCGGCTGGTTGCCGCCGGGGAACGGCTCGGTCGTGGGTGCCACCGGAACCCAGTCACCGATCGCCTTGCGCCCAGCGTGCGCGAGTTGAATGCCCGGCACCGAGCCGTGCTCCTTGATGAACTTCGTGATCGGCTTCCAGGCCTCGACCTGGGCGTCGTTCCAGATGCCGACGTCCTGCGGCGAGATCCGGCCCCGCGGCTCGACCGCCGTGGCCTCGGCGATGACCAGCCCGGCGCCGCCGACGGCCCTGCTGCCGAGGTGCACCAGGTGCCAGTCGATCGGGATGCCGTCTTCGGCGCTCACCGAGTACTGGCACATCGGGCTCACCGCGATGCGGTTGGGCAGGGTGACCGACCGCAGGGTCAGCGGGGAGAACAGCAAGCTCACGGGAAACTCCCTTGAACGGTTCGTAGGCCTACGAACCGTTCAAGGGGACACGCCGTGGGTGTTGTTCCCTGATGCGAGGTTGTCTCAGTCACTGAGCGGTGACGCTCAGCTCAGGTAGCGGACCTGCTTGGCCTTGCCTTCAAGAACTTCCTCGCGGGCCTGGCCGATCTCGGCGCGATGTGAGATCTCCGGCACGCCGACCTCCCACCACGCGCCTGCCTCGGTCCACGACGACGGGTGCGTGCGGATCACGACGACGGCCGGGCGGCGTTCGGACACCGCCACCTCGCGGGCCTTGCGGTACGCGCCTTCGAGGTCGGCCAGCGAGTCGGCAGGGAAGACCGCGCAGCCCATCGCGGCGGCGTGGCCGGCGAAGTCCGTGCGCGGCGGTTCGGAGTGGTTGGTCGTGCAGTCGGCGTAGAGGTTGTTGAAGCCCGCGCCGCCCTGGCCCGTTTGCAGGCGGTGGATCACCGCGTAGCCGTCGTTGTCGCAGACGACCGCCACGAAGCCGTGGCCGGCGAAGGAGGCGGAGAAGAGTTCGGAGTTCAGCATCAGGTACGAGCCGTCGCCGAGCAGGGTGGTGACGACGCCCTCGGTGTGGGCGATCGCAGCGCCCCAGGCCCCGGCCAGTTCGTAGCCCATGCAGGAGAAGCCGTACTCGACGTCCATTGTGGACTCGCCGGTGGCACGCCAGCCGCCGATCAGCTCACCGGGGAGGCCCCCGGATGCCGTCATCACGTAGTCGCGCGGGCCGCTGACGTCGTTCACGACGCCGACGACCTGGGCGTACGTCGGCAGGCCATCAGAAGGCCGGCGCAGCGACGTGATGTGGTCGTCCCACTTCGCACGTTCGGTGCGGGCGCGGGCCGCCCAGGTTGCCGGGCCTTGCCAGGAGGCGAGGACGTCCGTCAGTTCGCGCAGGCCCTCGTCGGCGTCGGCGACCAGGGCGAACGAGCCGTGCTTCACGGCGTCGAAGCGAGCCGCGTTCAGGGAGATCATGTGGGCGTCCGCGGAGAACACGGTCCAGGACGCGGTCGTGAAGTCCTGCAGCCGGGTGCCCACCGCGATGATCAGGTCGGCTTCGCCGGCCAGGACGTTGGCCGAGGTGGAGCCCGTGATGCCCAGCGGCCCGGCGTAGAGCGGGTGGTCGTGCGGGATCAGCGTGCGGCCGGCCGTGGTCTCGGTGATCGGGATGCCGTGCTGCTCGGCGAACCGCAACGCCCTTCCGGCAGCACCCGAGTAGCGGACGCCGCCGCCGAGCACCAGCAACGGCTTCGAAGCGGAACGGATCGCCTGGGCGGCCTCGGTCAGAGCACGCAGGTCCGGGCGCTGGCGCAGCAGGCGGTGGACGACCGGGGTGAACAGGGCGTCGGGGAAGTCGTAGGACTCGGCCTGGACGTCCTGCGGCAGAGCCAGCGTCACCGGGCCGCAGTCGGCCGGGTCGGTCAGCACCCGCGCGACCTGGGGCAGAGTCGACAGCAGCTGCTCGGGGCGGGTGATGCGGTCGAAGTAGCGGCTGACCGCGCGGAACGCGTCGTTCACGGTCGCGGTCGGGTCGTGGAAGTGCTCGACCTGCTGCAGCACGGGATCCGGCGCGCGGCCGGTGAAGGTGTCGCCTGGCAGGAGCAGGAGCGGCAACCGGTTGGCGTGGGCGACGCCCGCTGCCGTGACCATGTTCAGGGCGCCGGGGCCGATGGACGACGTGGCGGCGCCGACCTGGCGGCGATGGGTGGCCTTGCCGATGCCGACCGCGGCGAGGGCCATGCCCTGTTCGTTGTGGCCGCGCCAGACCGGCATGCGGTCGCGGACCTCTTCGAGCGCGTTGCCGAGGCCGAGCACGTTGCCGTGCCCGAAGATCCCGAACACGCCGGGGAACAACGGGGCGGTGGAACCGTCGAGCAGTTCGGTGCGCTGGGCCAGCATCCACCGGACCAGAGCCTGCGCGGTCGTCAGCTTCACTTCACTCGCCCCTCAGCAGTCGTGACCGGACAGCGCGGGTCGAGCTCCTGCGTCGCCCAGCTGTCGCGGACCCAGGTGTGCGCCGGGTCGTCGCAGAACGCCATCGAACGTTCGTCGCCCGGTCCGGCCAGAACGTTCAGGTAGTACATGGGGTAACCCGGCGCCGCGACGCACGGACCGTGGTAGCCGCGCGGGATCAGGAACACGTCACCGTCGCGCACGGTCACGTCTTCGTCGATCGTGCCGTCGTCGGTGTACGTGCGGTGGAAACCGAAGCCGGTCCGCGACGGCGTGACGCCATCCCGGTCGGCGATGCGGAAGTAGTAGATCTCCTCGTTCTCGACCTCGCACGGCTCCGAGGAGTCGTGCTTGTGCGGCGGGTACGAGGACCAGTTGCCGTCCGGGGTGATCAGCTCGCACGCGTTGAGCTTGTCCGCGTGGTCCCACACGCCCGGCGTGCCGAAGTTGGTGACCTGGCGGGTGGCGTTGCCGGAACCGCGCACCTCGACCGGAACGCCGTCCGCAGGGCCGTACTTGGGAGTCAGCCGCTTTTCACAGCGAGCCATCGGCAGCGCGACCTCGCATCCGTCCTCGGAGGACAGCACAACCGAGGCATCCCGTGGCACGTAAGCGAAGTCCGTGACGCGGGTGAACACCGAGTCACGGCCCTGCAGCTCGTACCGCTCGTCGTCGACCTCGACCGTCAACGACCCGGCGAGCGGCAGCACGAACGCCTCGAACTCGCCGGTCTCGATCGTGTGCACCCACCCGGCCTCGATCCGCATCACCCGCAGCCCGGTGTAGATCCAGCCCGCGTCCTCCGGCATCAGGTGGATGACCTCGGCCGCGGTCGAGAGCGTCCCGTGTGGACGGTGCAGGGTCATACCGTGACTCCCTTTGCGGTGCGCAGGATTTCGGCGGCGGCAGCAACGGCAGCGGCAACATCACCGTCCGGCGGATAGAGCAGCGCACGGCCGACTACCAGGCCGCGCACGGTCGGATGGCGCAGCGAGCGGCCCCACGACGCGAGGTCGTCCTCGGGGTTCGCGGACGGAACCCCGCCCAGCACCAGGGCCGGCAACGCGGTGGTGTCCAGCACGACTTCCGGCTCGTTCGGCGCGGGCAGCTTCAGCCAGGTGTAGGCAGAGGTCGCACCCAAGCCCGCGGCCACGGCCGAGGCACGCGACAAAGCCGCGGAGTCCTTCTGCAGCACCAGCTTGTCGTTGTGATCACGCTTGTACGGCAACGGTTCGACCATCGCCATCAGGCCGTGCTCGGCGAGTTCGGTGACGGCTCGCGCGCAGCCTTCCAAAGTGGGAATGGTGCCGGGATCCGAGTCGACCAGGCGCAGCAACATCTTGCCGCCGTCCAGCCCGAACGTCGCGATCGACGACGCGTCGTAGGCGGTGAACCTGTCGTCGATCTCCCAGTCCGCACCGGCCAGGCCACCTCGGTTCATCGAACCGATGACCACGCGCTCGTTCAGACCGTCGAGCAGCAACAGGTCCTCGATCACGTCCGGCGTGCCGAGCACACCGTCGACCGCGGGATTCGCCAGCGCAGTCAGCAACCTGTCGAGCAACGACCGTCGATCGGCCATCGCCAGCGGGTCGCCGCCGACGCCCAGTGCGCCTCGAGCCGGGTGGTCCGCCGCGACCAGGAACAGCGTGGACTTGCCGTTCAGCAACGAGTTGCGCCGCTTGCGCGCCTGGTAGGCCCGCCTGATCGAGCCGGGGTCCTCGGCCCGCCGCCACAGCAGTTCGCGCCACTGCCCGTCCGTGATCACAGCAGCTCCTCGATCTCTTTCTGGTCCGGCATCGCGTCCGCGCAGGCCAGCCGCGACGCCACGATCGCGCCGGCCGCGTTGGCGTAGCGGGCGATCTTCACCGGCTCCCAGCCCGACAGCAGGCCGTGCACCACGGATCCACCGAACGCGTCACCGGCACCAAGCCCGCACACGACTTCGACCGGCGTCGGCTCGACCGTCCAGCGGCCTTCCGGCGTGGCCACCAGCACGCCCTCGGCGCCCTTCTTGACCAGCGCCAACGAGATTCCGCGTGCCAGCAGCCGGTCCGCGGCCTCGTCGGGATCGGACGTGCCGACCGCGACCTCGCACTCGGTCCGGTTGCCCACGGCGACCGTCACGTGGTCGAGCATCCAGCTGATCTCTTCGCGCGCGGTCTTGACGTCCGGCCAGAACATCGGCCGGTAGTCCAGGTCCAGCACCGTGTGGCCGTGCCGGGCCCGGTTCGCCAGCATCATCCGCTGACTTGAACGTGCGGGCTCAGCGGAAACTCCGGTGCCGGTCACCCACAACAGCGGGACTTCACGCGTGAGCGACCACGGCACGTCGTCCTCGCTCAGCGTGAGATCCGGCGCGATCGGCAGCCGGTAGAACAACAGCGGCGGGTCCGCGGGCGGGTTGAGCTCGCAGAACACCACCGGCGTCAGCAGATCCGGCGACGTGCCGACGTGCTCCGACGACACCCCGAAGCCTTCAAGTGCCTGCCGCACATAGGTTCCGAAACCGTCAGGTCCGACTTTCGTCAACACCCCGGCACGACGGCCGAGCCGCGCGGCGGCGACCGCGACGTTGGTCGCGGTGCCGCCGAGCGACTTGGCGAACGTGCTGACCTCGGCCAGTGGCACGCCCGACTGCTCGGGGTAGAGGTCGACGCCGACCCGGCCGACGGTCAGCACTTCCAGCGACGTCACGCCTCGACACCTCGCAGCTCGTGCTCCAGCGCTTCCAGCTCGGCACCGCCGGCCATCTGGCGCGTCAGCTCGTTGATGTCGATCTCGTTCTTCTCGTAGCTGCCGAGCGCACGACCGCGCTTGAGCAGCAGGAACCGGTTGGCGACCGGGTAGGCGTGGTGCGGGTTGTGCGTGATCAGCACGACGCCGAGGCCGCGATCACGCGCCTGGGCCACGTACTTCAGCACCACACCGGCCTGCTTCACGCCGAGCGCCGCGGTCGGTTCGTCCAGGATCAGCACCTTGGCGCCGAAGTGCACCGCGCGGGCGATGGCGACGCACTGCCGTTCACCACCCGACAGCGTGCCGACCGGCTGTTCCACGTCCCGCAGGTCGATGCCCATGTCGGACAACGCCTTCTTGGTGATCTCGCGGCCCTTCTTCCGGTCCAGGAAGCCGAACTTCGTCGTCGGCTCGGAACCCAGGAAGAAGTTGCGCCACACCGACATCAGCGGCACGACCGCGAGGTCCTGGTACACGGTCGCGATGCCGCGGTCCAGCGCCTCACGCGGGGACGAGAACTTGATCTCGTCGCCCTCGACCTTGAACGAGCCCTGGTCGTGCTGGTGCACACCGGCCAGGATCTTGATCAGCGTCGACTTGCCGGCGCCGTTGTCGCCGAGCACGCAGGTGACCTCACCGGCGTTGACCACAGTGGACACATCGCTCAAAGCGATGACGCTGCCGTAGGTCTTGCCGATGTTCTCGACCTCGATGAGAGAAGTCATCGCTTCACCCTTTCCGCCCGGCGGCGAAGCATGTTGTTCACCAGCACGGCGGCCAGCAGCATCACGCCGAGGAACAGCTGGAACCAGTCGCTGTTCCAGCCGGCGTAGACGATGCCCTGCCGCGCCATGCCGAAGATCAGCGCGCCGATCGCCGCGCCCACCGCGGAGCCGAAGCCACCGGTCAACAGGCAGCCGCCGATCACCGCCGCGATGATGTACTGGAACTCCAGCCCGATTCCCTGGTTCGCCTGCACGCTCGCGTACCGCAGGATGTTGATCGAGCCGACGAGCCACGCGGCGAACGCGGTCGTCATGAACAGCAGGATCTTCGACCGCACGACCGGCACACCGACCGCGCGCGACGACTGCGCGGCACCACCGATCGCGAAGATCCAGTTGCCGAACTTGGTGCGCATCAACACGGTCGACGCGATGACCGCGAACAGCAGCCACCAGATGATCGACACGTAGAAGCTGGTGCCGCCGATCTGGAACGTCGACGCGAACAGGAAGCCCGCCGACTCGTACCCGACGGTGTCGCGCATGCCCGACACCTGCACGCTGCCGGTCACGAGCCGGGTGACGCCGAGGTTGAGGCCCTGCAACGCGAGGAAGCTGCCCAGCGTGACGATGAAGCTCGGCAGGCCCGTGCGCATCACGAGCCAGCCGTTCAACGCGCCCACCGCCAACGCGAAGGCGAGCGACACCAGCAACGACAGCCAGACGTTGAGGCCCAGCTGGGTGGAGAGGATGGCCGTGACGAGCGCCGTGGACGCGGTCATGACACCGGCGGACAGGTCGAACTCTCCACCGATCATCAGCAGCGCCACGGCCACCGCCATGATGCCGAGCATGGACGCGTCGTCCAGCCACGTGGCCGCACCGCCCATGCTCAGGAACTGCTCGGTGACCACGGAGAAGAACAGGAACACGAGCAGCGCGCCGAGCATCGCGCCGATCTCAGGGCGCTTGATCAGCTGATCCATCACCCTGGGCTTGCTCAGCCGTTCGTCGGCCGCCGGTGGCGCTTGCGCCGTCACGGTCATCTCTCCGCTCACTCCTTAGCGCTTGCCGGCCTTGGCGTACTCCGCGACCTTGTCCACATTGGACTTGTCGACGAAGCCGGGACCGGTGAGGACGGGCTTGCCACCACCGAGCGTGTTCGCGTTGTCCTTGAACAGCTTCAGCATCACGATCGGCAAGTAGCCCTGCTCGTACTGCTGCTGGTCGACGGCGAAGAGCACCTCACCGGCCTTGATCGAGCTGACCACGTCCGCGTTCAGGTCGAACGTCGCGACCTGCGCCTTCGAGCTCGCGCCCTTGATGGCCGACGCGGCGTTCACGGCGACCTGCGGGTTCAGTGCCAGCACGCCGTCCACGGCCGTGTCGGACTGCAGCTTGGCCTTGATCCGGGCCTCGACGTCGGTCGGGTTGGAGATGTCGACCTGCAGGTTCTCCACCGCGCCGCCGAAACCGGTGCGGGCACCGTCGCAGCGCTGGTTGAGGCCCGTGTTGCCGGCCTCGTGGATCACGCACAGCAGCTTGGTCTTGCCCGCGGCCTTGAGCTTCTTGCCGGCTTCCTCACCGGCGATCGACTCCTCCTGGCCGACGTGCGCCATGGCGCCGAACTCCGCGCTCTTCGCGCTGCCGGAGTTGATGGTGATGACCGGGATGCCGGCCTTCACCGCGTTCTCGATGGACGTCTTCAGCGCGTCCGGGTTCGCCATCGACACCACGATGCCGCCGACCTTCTGCGACACGGCGTTGTCGATCAGCTTGGCCTGGGCGCCGGGGTCGCCGTCGGAGTTGTACGTGACGCCGACGCCGAGCTGCTTGCCCGCGTCCTCGGCACCGACCTTCACCACGCTCCAGAACGCGTCACCCGACGTGCCGTGCGTGATCACGGCTACCTTCAGGTCACCCGTCGCCGGTGCGCTGTTGTTCTGCGTGTTCTGGGTATTGGTACCCGTGGGACCGCTACAGGCGGCGAGTAGAGCAACACCGGCGAGGGCAACGCCCGCACGGATGACCAAGCGAGACTTCATCGTCTCCAGTCCCTTCAGAGGATCTTGCTGAGGTGCGCGAGGCTGCGCCCGGTGTCCTTCAGTGGCTTGTCCACTGGACTTCCGTCCTTGAGCTGGGTGTCCTGCTCAAGCACGAACCAACCGGTGTAGCCCGCCTCTTGAACGAGCTTCACCAGCGCTTCCACGTCCACGTCGCCGTCCCCGAGCGGCACGTAGATGCCCTGTTCCACGGCATCGGTGTAACTGAGCTCGCCGCTGCGCACCTTCGCCGCGATCTCGTCACGCACGTCCTTGAGGTGCACGTGACCGATCCGGTCCGGGTAGCGGCGCGCCAGCTCGACCGGGTCCGTGCCACCGATGAGGAGATGGCCGGTGTCCAGGCAGAGCTGGAGATCGGAGTCCGCGAGGAACCTGTCGACCTCCGCCTCCCGCTCGACGTGGGTGCCCACGTGCGGGTGCAGCACGGTCGCGAGCCCGTGCTTCGCGGCGATCTCACGGATCTTCGCGCAGGTGTCGACGAGGGTGTTCCACTCGTCGTCGGTGAGCTGCGGCGTTTCGTCGTAACCGTCGAGGCCCGTCGCGGCGGCGAGCACGAGAACTTCCGCGCCACCCGCCTTGAGAATGCCCGCCACCCGGTCTGCTTCGTCCAGAGTGGACTGAACGTCCGTGTGCAGCGTGACGGCGAGGAAGCCGCCGACGAGCGTCAGTTCGTACTCGCTGAGCATTGCCTTCAGGGCACCGGGGTCAGCGGGCAGGTAGTCGGGCGGGCCGAGCTCGGTGGCCGAGAGCCCCAGCTCGTTCATCTCGTTGAGGACGGTCGTGGCCGGCAGGACGTTGCCCCAGCCAGGAACCTCGCACACGCCCCAGGAGATCGGTGCCCCAGCGATCTTCGCCATGCCTAGTTCCCCTCGATCCGCACCGGTGCGCCACTGCGGCGCGACTGCTCACACGCTTCGGCCAGGCGCAGGCTGATCAAACTCTCCCGCGCCGGTGACGGGTTCGCGACCTCGCCCTTGATGACCTGCGTGAACAGGTTCATCTCGTTGACGTACGCGCGGTGGAAGCGCTCCGGGAAGCCGGGGTACGCGTCCGGTCCGGCCACGTGGCCGCCGGGCTCCAGCGAGTTCAGCGGCGTGCGCGAGTCGACGCCGGCGACCAGCGAGTCCTTGCTGCCGAGCACCTCGATGCGGTGGTCGTAGCCGACCGGGTCGTGCCGGCCGCCGGCCAACGTGGCGTGCGCGCCGCCCGCGAACTTCAGCATGACGACGGCGTTGTCCACGTCGTCCGCGTCGGCGAACGCTTGGTGCACCAGGACCGAGCCGCTCGCGTAGACCTCGACGACCGGCTCGCCGACCAGCCACGGCACGCAGTCCAGGTCGTGGATCAGCAGGTCGCGGAAGATGCCGCCGGACGCGGGCAGGTACGAGAAGTCCGGCGGGTTCGCGTCGTTGCCGACCGCCCTGACCAGGTAGATGTCGCCGACCTCGCCCGCGCGGATCCGGCGGTTGAGCTCGTAGATGGCCGGGTCGAAACGACGCTGGAAGCCCACCAGGACCTCGACGCCGGACTTCTCGACGTCCTCGACCAGCGCGGTCATCTCGGCGAGGTCGCTCGCGATCGGCTTCTCGCACAGCGTGGGCACCCCGCGCCCGATCGCCGCGCGCAGCATCTCGGGGTGGGTGTTCGTCGGGGTGGCGAGCAGGACGCCGTCGACGCCGCCGAGCAACGTGTCGAGGTCCTCGACGGCGGTTGTCCCTTTGAGCTCAGCCGACGCCTGCGCGGCACGACCGGGCACCGGGTCGAAGAGAAGCACCTCGTCGACTCGATCCAGTGCGGCGAGGTTGGTGGCGTGCATGGTGCCGATCCTGCCGACACCCGCTACTCCGATCCGCATCGCAGGTTTCCCCTGTTCATCGGCTGTGATGTGTTAGAGCGCTCTATTGGTTGGAGCGCTCTAATGCTGTAACTTCGGCCACAGGGTGTCAAGAGGGGAGGTGGTTATCGGTGGTCAGGCCGACGATGGAGGACGTTGCTCTGCGGGCGGGAGTTTCTCGCGCACTGGTGTCACTGGTGATGCGCAACTCACCCAAGGTGAGCGAGGCGCGACGCAGTGCAGTGCTGAAGGCCGCGGAGGAGCTGGGGTACTCGCCGCACGCCATGGCCCGTTCACTGGCCTCGCGCACGTCGACCGTCCTCGGCGTGATGGTGTCCGACCTGCACAACGCGTTCTTCGCCGAGGTCGTGGACGGCATCGACGAGGTGGCGCGCGAGCAGGGGTTCGACATCATCATCAACACCGGCGGCCGCTCGCCCGCCCGTGAGCGCCGCGCGGTGGAGTCGCTGCTGTCGTTCCGCCCGGCCGGGCTCATTCTCCTGTCACCTGTCGTCCCCGCCACCGCGATCGGCAAGGCCGCTGAACAACTTCCCGTGGTCCTGGTCGCGCGGTCGTCCCGGGTGTCCACTGTGGATACCGTGAACGACGACGGCGAGCAGGGCGCGCGGCTGGCGATCGACCACCTGGTGTCCCTGGGGCACAAGAGGATTGCCCATTTAGACGGTGGTGAAGGCACTCAGGCCGGACCTCGCCGGCGTGGCTACGTCGCTGCCATGGAGGCGCACGGGCTGGCGCCGCAGATCGTTTCCTCCGAGTACACCGATGTCGCCGGGGCCCGGGCGATCCGGTCGTTGATCGACTCGGACTCGTTGCCCACGGCCATCCTGTCCTGCAACGACTTCAACGCCGTCGGTGCCATTTCAGCTCTGGAAGACGCCGGGCTGCGCGTGCCGCACGACGTTTCCGTTGTCGGGTACGACAACACTTCGCTGGCGGCTCTCCGCCACGTCTCGCTGACCACGATCGACCAGCCTCGTGCCGAGTTCGGCCGGTTGGCTGCCGGGGCGCTCCTGCAGCGGGTTCGTGAAGAACGCACCGAACCCGTGCGCCATCTCCTCAATCCCTCTCTCGTAGTCCGCAACACCACCGCTCCACCGGCGACTCCCAGGCGAAGTCGCCGGAGCGGCGAAGCCGCGACCAATAAACACGGAGGCTTGCGTTGAGCACCATCCCCCACTGGATCGACGGCGCCCGCACCACGGGGGTGTCGTCCCGCACGTCCGACGTCTTCAACCCGGCGACCGGGGAGGTGGCGGCGCAGGTCGTGCTGGCAGAGCAGGCTGACGTCGACCTCGCGGTGTCCTCCTCGTTGAAGGCCGCGCAGTCCTGGTCCGAGTCGTCGTTGTCGACGCGTTCGCGGATCCTGTTCGCCTACCGCCACCTGCTGCACTCGAACCGCGACGAGCTCGCCGCGATCATCACGTCCGAGCACGGCAAGGTGCTGTCGGACGCCGCCGGTGAGGTGCAGCGCGGACTGGAGGTCGTCGAGTTCGCGTGCGGCATCCCGCAGCTGCTGAAGGGCGAGCACTCCGAGCAGGTTTCGCGCGGTGTCGACGCCTACTCCTTCCGCCAGCCGCTGGGCGTGGTCGCGGGCATCACGCCGTTCAACTTCCCCGTGATGGTGCCGATGTGGATGTTCCCCATCGCCATCGCTTGTGGGAACACCTTCGTGTTGAAGCCTTCCGAGCGCGACCCGTCCGCTTCGGTGCGGCTGGCCGAGCTGTTCCAGGAGGCCGGGCTGCCGGATGGCGTGCTGAACGTGCTGCAGGGCGATGCCTTCGCGGTCAACGCTCTGCTCGATCACCCGGACGTCTCCGCGGCGTCGTTCGTCGGCTCGACCCCGATCGCGCGACACGTGTACTCGCGCGGCACCGCGGCCGGCAAGCGCGTGCAGGCGTTGGGCGGCGCCAAGAACCACATGGTCGTGCTGCCGGACGCCGATCTCGACGTGGCCGCCGACGCCGCTGTGTCCGCCGGTTACGGGTCTGCCGGCGAGCGCTGCATGGCGATCTCGGTGGTCGTGGCCGTGGGTGAGACCGGTGACGAGCTGGTTTCGAAGATCGCCTCACGGACCCGTGACCTGCACCCGTCCGTCCTGCCCGGCACCGACCCTGCCGCCCAGATGGGTCCGCTCGTGACCGGCGTGCACCGGGACAAGGTTCGGTCCTATGTGGACGCTGGTGAGGCTGCCGGTGCGTCGCTGGTCGTCGACGGACGCGGGCACGCACCTGAGGGATCCGAGGGCGGTTTCTGGCTCGCGCCCACGCTCTTCGACCACGTCACCCGCGACATGACGATCTACACCGACGAGATCTTCGGCCCGGTGCTGTCGGTCGTCCGCGTCGACACGTTCGAGGACGCCGTGGAACTGGTGAACGCCAACCAGTACGGCAACGGCACGGCCATCTACACCGGCGACGGCCTGGCCGCGCGCGAGTACCAGCGGCGCGTGCACGTCGGCATGGTCGGCATCAACGTGCCGATCCCCGTGCCGATGGCCTACTACTCGTTCGGCGGCTGGAAGGACTCGCTGTTCGGCGACACGCACGTTCATGGCGCTGAGGGCGTGAAGTTCTACACGCGCGCCAAGGCGATCACGGCGCGGTGGCCGCAGCAGCACGGCGTGAACCTGGGCTTCCCCACCCACGGCTGACGAAAAGACGTCTGCAAGTACTACCAACTCGCAGTTGGTAGTACTTGCAGACGTCACGACCAGATCAGGCGTCGACCTTCTCGCGTTCCTCGACCGGAGCCGCAGGAGGCGTCGGCTTCGGCAGGAACTTCTTGATGAGCGGGAAGAACACGATCAGCAGGATGACCACGTAGACCACGATCGCCATCGGGCTGTTGACCAGGCCCGTCAGCGAGCCGTCGGAGAGCTGCAACGAGCGGCGCATCTGCTGTTCCGCGGCCGGGCCGAGGATCACGCCGATGATCGCGGGCAGCACCGGCAGACCGTAGCGGCGCATGCCGAAGCCCAGCAGGCCGATCACGAACATCAGCAGCAGGTCGAAGATGTCCGCGTTCACCGCGTAGGCGCCGACCGAGGCGAAGAACAGGATTCCCGCGTACAGGTACGGCCGCGGGATGCGCAGCAGCTTCGCCCACAACGGTGCGAGGGGCAGGTTCAGCACGAGCAGCAGCGTCAGGCCGATGAACAGCGACGCGATGAGCGCCCACACCAGGCCGGACTCGCGCTGGAACAGCAACGGTCCGGGCTGGATGCCGTAGGTCTGGAACGCCGCGAGCATCACGGCCGCGGTCGCCGTCGTCGGCAGGCCCAGGGTCAGCATCGTGACCAGAGTGCCTGCGGCCGAAGCGGAAGCCGTCGACTCCGGACCCGCGACGCCCTCGATGGCGCCCTTGCCGAACTCGTCCTTGTGCTTGGAGAGCCGCTTCTCCGTCACGTACGACAGGAAGGTCGGGATCTCCGCGCCGCCGGCCGGAATCGCGCCGAACGGGAAGCCGATCACCGGGCCGCGCAGCCACGGCTTCCAGGTGCGCTTGAGGTCCGCCTTCGCGAGCCACGGACGCCCGACCGGGATCGGGACGAACGGCTTGCGGCGCAGGTGAGCCGCGACCCACAGGGCCTCGCCGACCGCGAACAACGCCACCGCCACGATGATCACGTCGATGCCGTCGGCCAGGTGCAACGAGCCGAACGTGAGCCGCTGCTGGCCGGTCATCTCGTCCAACCCGACCAGACCGATCGTCAGTCCGATGAGCAACGACGCGACACCGCGAATCCGCGAGGCGCCCAGCACCGAGGTCACCGCGATGAACGCCAGCACCATGATCGCGAACAGGTCCGGCGCGCCGATGTCGACCGCGTGCTTGGCCACGAACGGCGCCAGCAGGACGATCAGGATCGTGCCGATGATGCCGCCGGTGAAGTGGCCGATGGCAGCGGCGGCAAGCGCTTGCGCACCACGTCCCTGGCGGGCCATGGGATTGCCTTCGAACGCCGTGACGACCGCGGCGCTCTCGCCTGGTGTGTTCAGCAGGATCGAGGTCGTCGAGCCGCCGAACATGCCGCCGTAGTAGATGCCCGCGAACATGATGAACGCGCCGGTCGGCTCCATGCCGTAGGTGACGGGCAGCAGCAGTGCCACCGCCATGGCCGGGCCGATGCCCGGCAGGACGCCGATCGCGGTGCCGAGCAGCACGCCGATCGCCGCCATCAGCAGGTGTGTCGGCGTCAGCGCGGTCGCGAAGCCGTCGAGCAGTTGTTCCACCTAGAACACCTCCATCAACGGGCCACCTGGCAGGGGGACGCCGAGCAGGTTGTTGAACACCACGAACGTGAGGATCGAGAGCCCGGCCGCGATCAGCGGGTCGCGGACGTACGCGCGGCTGCCGAGCGCGTAGGCCGCGCCCCAGAACAGGATCGCGCCGGAGATCGGGAACCCGACCACGCCGATCAGCGCGGCGTTCGCGAGGAAAGCACCGCACAGCAGCAGAACCGTGCGCCAGTCGGCCGGTTCGGTCAGGTCGACGTCCTCGCCGCCCTCCGCCTCGCCGCGACCGCCGCGCAGCACGTCACGGGCCAGCAGCACGGCGACGACCAGCAGCAGCGAGCCGACCAGGATCGGCACCGCCTTCGGGCCGACCGGGCCGCGCTGGGCGAAGTCGGTGGGGATGCGCAGCGCGTCGGTCAGCACCAGCACGCCGAGCACGACCAGGAGGGCGCAAATGCCCAGCTCAGAACGTTCGCGGAGCCAGTTCTTGGGCCCCGCCTCAGTCTCGGTCGTCATGCCAGCCCCAAGTCCTTCAGCACTGTTGCCACCCGCTTGTTCTCGCTTTCCAGGAAGGTCTTGAACTGGTCTCCCGGTGCGAAGGCGTCGGTCCAGCCGTTGCGCTGCAACGCCTCTGCCCACTGAGGGGTCTTCTGCATCCGCTGCAGCAGATCGACCAGCTTGTCGCGGTCGGTCTGCGTGATGCCGGGAGGAGCCACGATGCCGCGCCAGTTGGTGAACTCGACGTCCACACCGGACTCCTTGAGCGTCGGCGCGTCGATGCCGCTGATGCGCTTCGAGCTCGTCACGGCGAGCACCCGCAACGTGCCGGCCTGGATCTGGTCGCGGTACTCGCCGACGCCGGAGACGCCGAACGCGACCTTGCCGCCGAGCACGCTGGCCAGCAGTTCGCCGCCGCCGTCGAACGGGATGTAGTTGACGCTCTTGGGCGCCAGCCCGACACCCTTGGCCATCAGCATCGGCGCCAGGTGGTCAGGTCCGCCAGGAGCCGAACCACCGCCGACCGTCACCGTGCCAGGGTTGGCCTTCCACGCGTCCACGAGCTGCTGCAACGACGTGTACGGCGAGTCCTTGCCGACCACGACGATGTCCGGTTCCTCGATCAGCTTCGCGATCGGGGTGGTGTCCAGCAGCGAGTTCGGCGACTTGTTCGTGTACACCGCGCCCACGACGCCCAGGCCCATCGACATGATCAGCTTGCCGTTGCCGCGCTCACCGACCGTGCGCCCGAGCCCGACCGTGCCGCCCGCGCCGGGGAGGTTGAACACCTCGGCGTTGCGCAGCAGGTCAGCGTCCTCCATGGCCTTCGCCGCAGTGCGGGCCGTGATGTCGTACCCGCCGCCGGGCTGGTTCGGCACCAGCACGCGCAACGCCCGCACCTGACTGGTCTCGCCGCTGTCCGCACCCGGCGTCAGCAGCGGTGGCACCAGCAGGACGGCGAGCAACGCCGTCGCCACTGCCACCCACACCTTCACCGACACTGTGATCCCCGCCTCTCATCCGCGTGGTTCGACATGTTGCTCTGGTGTAAACCTTGATGTCGCTCTTGCGCTTCTAAGGTTTCTTTCGGTCTTTCTGGTCACGGGAGGTCTCATGCGTCGCCGCCGTTCCCTGGCCAGCCAGCTCCTAGTGTGGCAACTCGTTGTCGTCACGTTGCTACTGTGCGCGGTCGGCGCGCTGACGGTCGTCCAGTTGGGCAGCAACTTCCGCTCGAACGAGGAGCGCCGGATGCTGTCCGTCGCGGAGAACGTGGCGGCGACCAACGTCGTGCAGACGTCGATGGGCAACTGGCGAATTCTGGCCGCGCCCGCCGAGACCGCGCGGAGCCTCTCCGGTGCCTCCTACGTGCTGATCGTCGACGCCCGGCGGATCGTGATCGCGTCACCCGATCCGGCCCAGATCGGGTCCAAACTGGACACTCCGACGACAGCGCTCGACGGCAAGGCCTGGGTCGGCACGGTGGACGACTCGATCGAGGCGCACGTGCCGGTGTTCGACGAGCAGAGCCGCAAGGTGAACGGCATGGTGATCGCCGGTGCGATCGAGCCGGGCCTGTTCGTCGGTGCGTTGAACCAGCCGGTCGACGTGCTGCGGTACCTGGCGATCGCGCTGGTCATCGGCGTCACCGGATCGTTGCTGCTGGCGCGCAGGGTGAAGAACCAGACGCTCGGGCTGGAACCGCACGAGATCACCGCGCTGGTCGAGAACCGCGAGGCGTTGCTGCACGGTATCCGCGAGGGCGTTGTCGGTCTCGACGGGCAGAACCGGATCACGCTGGTCAACGACCACGCGAGCGACCTGCTGGCGTTGCCGGAGGACGCGGTCGGCCGGTCCGTCGAGGAACTGGAGCTCAACGACCGGCTGCGCGACGTGCTGACCGGGCGCGCGACCGGTGTCGACCAGCTGGTGCTGCGGCAGGGTGCCGTGCTCACGGTGAACCGCATGCCGATCGAGGGTGCCGGCGCGGTCGTGACGTTGCGAGATCGCACGGAACTCCTTGCGCTGCAACACGAACTCGACGCCTCGCAGCACGCGACGGACACGCTCCGGGCGCAGGCGCACGAGTTCGCGAACCGGCTGCACACCATCGCCGGGCTGATCGCGCTGAAGGAGTACGACGAGGTCACCAACTACATTCACCAGATCAGCTCGGCGCAGGACCAGTGGCGGGCCGAGGTCAGCTCGTCGATCGGCGACCCCGCCGTGGCCGCGCTGCTGATCGCCAAGGCGTCGCTCGCGTCCGAACGCGGCACGGCACTGCGGATGGGCCCGGACAGCGTGCTGGGACGCGTCGACGAAGCTTTGTCCGCGGATTTGGTGATGGTGCTGGGAAATCTCGTCGACAACGCGTTGGATGCACTGAGCTCGCTGAGCACCAACGGAGCTGGGAAGTGGATCGAGGTGGGTGTGATGCAGTTGGACGACGAGGTCCAGGTCGTGGTGCGCGATTCAGGTCCCGGGGTGGCACCGGAACTGGCAGAAGAGGTGTTCCGGCACGGGTTCACGACCAAGGCGGCATCGCACGGTGAACGCGGTATCGGGCTCGCGCTGATCAGGCGAGCGTGCCTGCGGCGCGGAGGTTCGGTGAGCGTCACCGGCTCGGTCTTCACGGCAAGGCTGCCCTGGTGATCCGGGTGCTCGTCGTCGACGACGACTTCATGGTGGCCAAGGTGCACAGCGGCTACGTCGCGCGCACCGAGGGGTTCGAGGTGGCCGGGGTCGCGCACAGCGGCGGGGATGCGTTGAAGCTGGTGGCTTCCCTCAAGCCCGATCTGGTGCTGCTCGACATCTACCTGCCCGATCAGAGCGGGCTGGAAGTGCTGAAGTCCTTGCGCGCCAACGAGGACGTGGACGTCATCGTGATCACGGCGGCAACCGACGTCGAGACCGTGCGCAGTGCGATGCGCGGTGGCGTGCTGCACTACCTGATCAAGCCGTTCGACTACTCGGCTCTGCGGGACCAGCTCGCGCACTACGCGTCGTTGCGGGACAAGCTGCACCGGCTGGACTCGGCCGGGCAAGCCGACGTGGACCAGGTGTTCGGCGCTCGACCAACCTCGAAACCGTTGCTGCCCAAGGGGTTGACGCCGGAGACCGCCCGGCTCGTGGAGAACGCGTTGCGGTCTCACGCGGAAGGGCTGTCGGCGTCGGAGTGCGCGTCGTCGACCGGCGTTGCCCGCGTCAGTGCACGCCGGTATCTGGAGCACTTCGTGTCGACGGGTCGCGCTGAAGTTCGGTTGCGGTACGGCGGAACCGGCCGTCCGGAGCGGATCTACGCGTTAGTCCCAGGAGCCTGAACGACCGCGGCCGCGCTTGGTCTCCGCACGGCGTTTCTTGCCCGCGATGCGGCGTTCCTGCGAGCCCTTGGTGGGTTTGGTCGGCCTGCGCATCGGAGGCGGCGGCGCGGCTGCTGACCGCAGGATCGCGGCGAGGCGTTCCCGTGCGGCGGCGCGGTTCTGCAGCTGCGCCCGGTGCTCGGACGCGGCGATCGTGAGCACGCCGTCGACGAGGCGGTTCTCCAGGCGATCGAGCATCCGGCGCTTGAGGTGCTCGGGGACCGACGGCGAGGCAGCCAGGTCGAACGAGAGCTCCACGCGGCTGTCCGCCGTGTTCACTCCCTGCCCGCCCGGCCCACCTGACCTGGAAAAACGTTCGCGCAACTCGGACGCCGGAATCACCAGCGTCCTCGTCACGGTCACGTCGTTCATGCCTGCAAGGTTAGAAGGTCAACCCCGGCAGTGTCGCGATCTTTATCAACGCCTCGCGGTCCAGCAGGGGCGCCGGCCGTTGCGGAGCACCCACCAGGTCGGGCTCGCGGCGCACGGTGTCGGTGAAGCGGCCGATGTTGTCGCTGGTGACCTCGACGCGCGTGCCGTCGGAGCGGATGGCGAGGGCGGCCAGGACCTGTGCGGCAGGCCGGCCGGGCACCGCCATCACCATGACGCGGACCTTGATGCCGTTGCGTTCCACGATCTGGCACTCGAGGTAGAACTCGCAGGTGCCGAGGTCCCTCGTCGGGGGGCGGTCGAGCGTGATCGTCACGCCACCGACGCCCTCGGTGTCCCGCAACCTCGCCACGGCTCGCCGGACGGTGTCGACGGTGAAGAACGTGAAAGCGCCGGCGTCGATCTCGGGGACGCCTTCCGCGGTGACACCCGCCGGAACGATGCCCGCGCCGCGCAGGACCTCGGTCAGCTGGGCGTTGCGGTCGATGGTCGCGGACGTCGCCATGCCTCCCGAGTCCTTCATGGTCATCGACGACTGCAGCACGTACCCGGTCGTCCCCAGGCCGACGATCATGACCATCGCCAGCGCACCCGCGATCGCCGTGCGCCTGCGGGTGAGCTTGGCCTTGCCCTTGCGGATGACCTCGGAGCGGTAGATCCGCAGCTTCGGCTCGTCCTCCAGCAGTTCGCGCAACGCGGCAAGCCCCTTGGCCGCCTGACTCTTCACCGTGCCCTCCGTCCTGCCGAGGATGCGGGCGGTCTCGGTGATGCTCAGGTCCTCCCAGTACCGCAGCACGACGACAGCGCGCTGGCCCGGCGGCAGGGCGTCCAGCGCCAGCCGCAGGTCGAAGTCCGCCGCGTCGTCGGTCACCGCCGGTTCCGGCACGACGTCGACCGTGCGTTCGCGCTGGAACCAGCCGCGCCGGCCCTCGTCGATGGCGGTGCGCACCAGCACCTTGCGCGCGTAGGCGTCGACGCTGTCCTTGCGCACGCGGGACCAGGCCACGTAGAGCTTGATCAACGCGTTCTGGACGATGTCCTCGGCGCGGTACCAGTCGCCGCACAGCAGATAGGCCGTGCGGCGCATGACGAGAGCGCGTGCGTCGACGAACTCCCCGAACTCGCGGTCCCTAGAAAGCCGACGGTCCAAGTGCCCCCTCCTCGGTCGCCGCTTAGTACGCAACGACGACCGTAGGGGGTTGCCTCGGAAACCGGTTGTCTCAGAACCTGGGGTGGTCTCCGACGAGTGCGGCGCCGCCGACCTCGGCCTTGGAGATCTCGCCGAGCACCCACGACGGGACGTGGCGCGCGGTGAGCACGGCCAGTGCGCGGTCGACGTCCTCGGGCGCCACGACGGCGACCATGCCGACGCCCATGTTGAACGCCTTCTCCATCTCCTCGCGCTCCACCCGGCCGCGCTGGGCGATGAGCTGGAAGATCGGCGCGGGCGACCAGGTACCGCGGTCGAGCGTGGCGTGCAGGCCCTCCGGCAGCACGCGCGCCAGGTTCGCGGCGAGGCCACCACCGGTGACGTGCGAGAACCCGCGGACCTCCGTCTCGGCGATCAGCGCGAGGCAGTCCTTGGCGTAGATCTTGGTCGGCTCCAGCAGCTCCTCGCCGAGGGTGCGGCCGAACTCCTCGACGTGACCCTCCAGCGGCATGCGCCCGATCTCCAGCAGCACGTGCCGGGCGAGCGAGTAGCCGTTGGAGTGCAGGCCGGACGAGCCCATCGCGATCACGACGTCGCCGTCGCGCACGCGGTCCGGGCCGAGCAGCTTGGACTGCTCGACCACGCCGACACCGGTGCCGGAGATGTCGTAGTCGTCGTCGCCCATCAGGCCGGGGTGCTCGGCCGTCTCGCCGCCGAGCAGCGCGCAACCGGCCTGGACACAGCCCTCGGCGATGCCCTTGACCAGCGACGCGATCTTGTCCGGGTCGACCTTGCCGACCGCGATGTAGTCCTGCACGAACAGCGGCTCGGCACCGCAGACGACCAGGTCGTCCACGATCATGGCGACCAGGTCGATGCCCACGGTGTCGTGCTTGTCGAGCGCCTGCGCGACCGCGATCTTGGTGCCGACGCCGTCCGTGGAGGACGCGAGGATCGGCTCCTTCCAGCGGTCGAGCTTGAGCTGGAACAGGCCGGCGAACCCGCCGATGCCACCCAGAACCTCGGGCCGGTGCGCCTTGGCCGCCCACGGCTTGAGCTTCTCCACCGCCTCGTCACCTGCGGTGATACTGACTCCGGCGGCGGCGTAGGTGGCCTTGGCGCTGTCGGTCACGTCAACTTCTTCCACTTGGATCTTGGGTGCTCAGGGACGACGCAAGGCGTCTTCGGCACCATAGCCGTTGGCCAGGACGGGAGCGGCCGAGCCCGACACGCCCTTGAGCCCTTCAAGAAGGTGCTTGCCCATGAGGGCGTCCGCCGGCAGCTCGATCGGGTACTCACCGTCGAAGCACGCCGAGCACAACCGCGTCTTGGGCTGCTCGGTCGCCGCGACCAGCTGCTCCAGCGACACGTACCCGAGCGAGTCGGCACCGACCGAGCGGCGGATGCCGTCGTCGTCCAGGCCGTTCGCGATGAGCTCGGCACGCGAGGCGAAGTCGATGCCGTAGAAGCACGGCCACTTGACGGGCGGCGACGCGATCCGGACGTGCACTTCAAGCGCACCGGCCTCGCGCAGCATGCGGACGAGCGCGCGCTGGGTGTTGCCGCGGACGATCGAGTCGTCCACGACGACCAGCCGCTTGCCCCGGATGATGTCCCGGAGCGGGTTCAGCTTCAACCGGATGCCGAGCTGGCGGATGGTCTGCGACGGCTGGATGAACGTGCGGCCGACGTAGGCGTTCTTGACCAGGCCGGTGCCGTACGGAATGCCGCTGGCCTGGGCGTACCCGATCGCGGCCGGCGTGCCGGACTCCGGTACCGGGATCACCAGGTCCGCCTCGACCGGGTGCTCCTTGGCGAGCCGGCGGCCGATCTCGACGCGGGTGGCGTGCACGCCCCTGCCGGAGATCGTCGTGTCCGGCCGCGCCAGGTAGACGTACTCGAAGATGCAGCCCTTGGGGTCGGGGTTGCCGAACCGGGAGGACCGCAGCCCGTTCTCGTCGATGGCGATCAGCTCACCGGGCTCGACCTCGCGCACGAAGCTCGCGCCCACGATGTCCAGCGCCGCGGTCTCGCTCGCCACGACCCAGCCGCGTTCCAGCCGGCCGAGCACCAGCGGCCGGACACCGTGCGGGTCACGCGCCGCGTAGAGCGTGGACTCGTCGCTGAAGGTCAGGCAGTACGCGCCCTTGACCGTCGGGAGGAGTTCGAGGGCCGCCTGCTCGATGCCCTTGTCGGCCGCCGCGTGGGCGAGCAGGCCGCAGAGGATGTCCGAGTCGGTCGTCGCGCCGTTGCGCTCGACGATGCCGAGCGCCTTGGCCTTCTCCAGCAACTCGGCGGTGTTCACCAGGTTGCCGTTGTGGCCGAGGCTGAGCCCCGAGCCGGCAGCGGTGGTGCGGAACGTCGGCTGCGCGTTCTCCCAGGTCGTGGACCCGGTGGTGGAGTAACGGCAGTGCCCGACGGCCACGTGGCCCTTCAAGCTCTGGAGCACCTGCTCGTCGAACACCTGGCTGACGAGCCCGAGGTCCTTGAAGACGACGACCTGAGCCCCGTCACCGACCGAGATGCCCGCCGCCTCCTGGCCGCGGTGCTGCAGGGCGTAGAGCCCGTAGTAGGTCAGCTTCGAGACGTCCTCACCGGGAGCCCAGACGCCGAAGACGCCGCACTCCTCACGGGGTTCCTGTTCGGGCTGGGACTGGTCGGCGACCACCGAGTTGGCTCCCTAACGACGGGGCTGGCTACGTCCCGAGTGTAAGTGGAGCAGGGGGCCAACCACCCCCCTCGAACCCCTGGTGAGGTGACCAAACTCATGCCTTCGGACGCCGAAAACGCCTTCAGCGCACGATGATCTTGCCAATCACGCCTTCTTGCAGCTCTTCACCCGGGTCACGACGTGCGAGTCACCGATCGCGCTGCCCTTCTTCTGCTCGACCAGGCAGAGCACCTCGTCACCGGCGGCGGCACCACCACTGACGTCGCTCGGTTGCACGAACTCACGTGCCATGTCGGCCGCGTCCAACGCGCCCTTCGGTGCACTACCTGCCAGTTCGAGTTCGAAGTACTCAGTGGGGGTGGAGTTGTCGACGGCCTTGATCCGGTAGCGGACCTCGTCCCCCTGCCAGGAGGCCGCGCACCCCGTGAGCACCAGACAACCGACCATTACAGCGGTGAGCTTGCGCATCAGTGCCCCCGTCCGACCTTCAGGACGTCCAGCACGCGCTGGTCGCCGGTCATCTCCTTGAGGTTCATCCGGTTCCAGAGCCAGAAGTAGACGAGCTCCGCGTCCCCGGTCACCTGCGCGTCGCCTTCCTCGCCGGGTGCGGCGGCACGGGTCTGGGGCACCTCGCCCGCGGTGAGCGAGATCAGCCAGGACTCGGGTACGTCGGTCGGCCGCACCACGGCCGTGCCGGACACCTCACTGGGCGAATCACCGTCGAGCTTGGCCGCGACGATCGTGGTCAGCACCTCGTCGATGCCGTCGACGCAGAGGTCCGCGTCCGTGGCGACCACCTGGCGGACGACCGTCTGCGCGTCGAACCGGCGCAACACCGTCTCGTGCGCGATTCGGCGGTGCCACACCCACGCCAGATCGGGAGCAGCGGGTGAGAACGTCCACACCGGCCGATTGCCGGGTACGGCCGCGAGAACCTCTCCGGCCTCGGCCAGCTGCAGGTCGAGGTATTCGAGCGGCGACAGCCCGCCCCTCGGCGCCGGCGGCTTCATCGGGTTGCGGCTGCCGGTGCGCAGGTAGGCCGTGGACGTCTCCAGGAAGCGCGCGAGGTGCACGACGAGGTCCTGCACGGTCCATCCCGGACGCGTCGGCACCTCGGCCGCCGGATCCGCGTCAGCCACTGCCTTGCGGAACATCTCCGCCTGCTCGATGAACACAGCGGTCCACCGCTCGGCCGTCCACCCCGTCTGCACCATGGGGGTCATCGTGCCTGAAACGGTCCACCCGCGACGGAGGAACCGGCGATGATGTGCGTGCGTCGCAGTGATCGAGGACCAATCAGGGGGTGTGCGATGTTCGGCGTTGAGCCAGAGCTGTTGCGCAACGCGTCCAAGGAGTTCGGCAACGGCTCCGACGCGGTGCGCGAGGCGGCGGAGATGATCTCGATGCTCAAGCTCGACGCTGGCGCGCTGGGTGAGGTCGACGCAGCCGCGGAGTTCGCCGACGCCCTGTCCAAGTTCGTCGGAACGCACTCGCAGGACCTCCAACGAGGCTCCGCGTGGATCACCGACGCGGCGGAAGGCCTGGTCTCGAACGCCGATGCCTACCAGCGCACGGACGACGACCACGCCTCGGCGCTGATGAAGCTCGTTCAGGGACTTGGGGGCGGCAAGTGAGCTACACGGATCCGGAGAGCCTCTACGGCAAGCTCGCATCTGGCGATGTCAGCCGGATCGCTGCCGCCGCGGATCCGATCACCGGTGCGATCAGTGCCGTCGGCCGCGCCGGTGACTCGGTGGCCAAGGGTGGCAAGACCGCGGTGAGCAACTGGGTTGGCCAAGCCTCCACCAAGTTCACCGCACGCGCCGAACTGTCCACGAGAGCCACCAAGGCCGCCGCCGAACGACTGGGCGCGGGCGTGGACATCGTTCAGGCGGCATCCCGTGCCTACGGTCAGATGCGCGGCGCTGCGGACCAGGCGATCAACGTGTGGCGCAGCCGTCCTCCGGGTCTCGACGAGGAGCAGACCCGCACGCTCGCCAACCAGGTCAACGACTCCCTGAACAAGGTGAAGTCGGGTTACGACAACGTGCTGCGGTCCTACGCGGGCGCGCTCACCAAGATCCCGCCCGGCTTCGAGGAATCCGCTCGCACGGACTGCGGCTGGGATCGTGCCGCACAGCGCGCCGGCGGTGCAGGGGCACTTCCTCCGGTGCCTCCACCAGGCACCGATCCGAAGACGGTCGCGGCTTGGTGGAAGTCACTCAGCGCGGATCAGCAGAAGGCGTTGCTGGACACCAAGTTCCAGGAACTCGGCCAGCTTCCCGGCTTGCCGGCCGAGGTGCTCGACAAGGCGAACCGCGCACGCATCACCGATGACATCGGCCGGTTCAACAGCCAGAAGACCGCTCTGCAGCAGCAGTTGGCTGACCGCGCTCGTGAGCTGGGCGTCGACCCGAACTCGTCGGATGGCCAGCGAGCACTGCGCAACGACCCGCAGGGGTCGCAGCTCTTGTCCCAATACGACGAAGCCGCACGTCGCGCCCACAACGCCGAGGCCGCGAAGGGCTCGATGGACAAGGCCATCAAGCTGGGCAAGGACAGCGGCAAGACGCCATACATCCTCGCCTACAGCCCGGACGGTCCTGGGCTCAAGGAAGGCACGATGGCGGTGGCGTTCGGCAACCCGGACACCGCCAAGAACCTGGCTGTCTGCGTGCCCGGCACGACTTCGGACCTCCAAGGCGGCTTCAGCATGTCGCAGGCCGCGAACCTCAGCAACGCGATGGGGCCCGACGGCGCCGCGATCCAGTGGCTCGGGTACGACGCGCCTGCCGCAGCGCTCGGCCAGGTCAACGACCCGGCACAGGCGATCGAGGGCGGCAAGCTCCTCGCGCAGGACGTCGCGAACTACCGCGCGGTCAACCCGGGCGCGCACGTCACGGTGATCGGGCACAGCTACGGCAGCACGGTCGTCGGGTACTCGGCGATGGACAACGGGCTCAAGGCGGACGACATCGCATTCGTCGGGTCGCCGGGCGTCGGTGCGTCCAACGTGAACCAGCTCGGACCGGGTGCCGGGCACGTGTACGTCGGCGGCACCGAGCACGACCCGGTCATCCAGGGCACGAGTGGCGACTGGTTCACCAAGGACGGGTCGTCGACCGGTCCGTACGACGCTTCGTTCGGCGCCAAGCAGTTCGGCACCTCCGGCCAGACCTGGGTCGGGGAAGCGCACTCGTCGTACTACGACAAGGGTTCCGAGTCGTTGGGCAACCTGGCGAAGATCGCTACCGGGCACGGCGGTGACGTCACCGAGCAGCGGTGGCAGGACTCGCCGACGCCGGTCGAGGTGCCTGGTTCGAACATTCCCGGTGTCGGGCCGGTCATCGACTGGGGCGTGAACACCGGCAAGGAGGTCGTCGACATGGGCGAGGACGTCTGGCGCGGTGGCGGCCAGGTCGTCGACGACATCTCGCACGGCAACTGGGGCGACGCAGGCAGGCACGCGGTCGGCACGGTGGGCGAGTTGGGCAGCGATGTCGTTGACGTGGCCGCTGACACACTGGGCAACGCCGGTGAGCTCGGACGGGACGTCTACGAGGGTGGCAAGGCCGTGGTCGAGGGTGGTGTCGAGGTCGTGAAGGACGTCGGCGGCGCCATTTCGGACGGTGCGAAGTCCGTTTACGACAACACGATCGGGTCGTGGTTCTAGAAGCGCACGACCGGCAAGAGGTGGGAGAGGTCGGCTCGGGTCCCTGAGGCGGTGACCCGACCGCCGTCCACGGCCTCGGCCCAGGCGAGAGAACCGACTGCGAGTTCCAGCCAGGTGCGCGGGTCGGTCTCGATCACGTTCGGGGGCGTGCCTCTGGTGTGCCGCGGGCCCTCGACGCACTGCACGGCGGCGAACGGCGGGACGCGGACCTCGACGCTGCGGCCAGGTGCGATCTGCTCGAGGGTGCGCAGGCTGAGGCGCACGGCGGCGGCCAGCAGCGGGCGTGCCGGCTGGTCGGCCTCGCCTCGCAGCCACGGGAGCACGGCCTGCACGGCGGCTCGCATCTCGGCGGGGTCGACGGGCTTGGCTGGCACGTCGCCCACATTAGCGAAGCGGCAGCGGCGGCCCCGGAGCTGTTGGTATATCTGGACCGTGATCAGGAACTTCGCGGTCGTCGGTTCCGGCCAGGCGACGAGGGAGCGGCTGACGGCGGCTCTCGCGGCCGCGCCGGACATGGCCGTCTACCGGATCGGGCGCGGGGCGGACCCGTTGCCGGTGTCGGCGACCTTCGACCCGTCGGACCAGATGGGGTGCCGGAGTCTGCTGGACTGGTTCGAACGCGGGGCGCCGTCCGGTGCGGTGCTGCTGGTGGACGACTGGGCGTTGTGCGTGCAACACGACCCGGAGCTCGACCAGGTCGTCGAGTGGATAGCGGCGTTCGGGCCCGCGCGGGGCGTGCAGGTCGTGGTCACGGCGCGGAAGTGGTCGGACGTGCCGGGACGGCTGCGGCGCCATCTGCTCGGCGAGGCGGCGGACTTCCTGGCTCTGCACGAGATCGAGACCGATCTGAGCAACAAGCAGCAGCGGCGCGACCTCAGGACCGCCGTCGGTTCCGATGAGCGCGGCTGGCCGGTCTACCTGCACATCGCCGTTGGTGCGGACGGGTATTCGGGCACCTACCTCGGCACGGCCGCGCAACGGGAGCAGAAGCTGCTCGCCGCCCTGCTCGGACTCATGGCCACGCACTCGTCGAGAGACCTCAACATCGGCTGCTTCGACATGTTGAACACCGGTGTCTTCGACGGCCTGAGCCCCGCACCGCACATGGCTTTCAGCCTCACCGGCGACGACTCCGACGAGGTCCTCGAGCGGTTCCGGATCGGTCTCGACGGCGAGCTCAACCGGCGGCAGGAACTGGTGCACAAGACCGACGGGTGCCGCAACTACAACGACTACCGCGACAAGCGCGACGAGAACCCGCGCCTCGACCCGCTCCCGGCCCTGCTCGTCTGCGTGGACAGCGCCGAGGTGCTGATCGAGCGGAATCCCCGCTTCAAGGACACCCTGGACGCCCTGACCGGCGCCGGCCGCGTCATGGGCGTCTACCTGCTCTTCTCCGGCGAGGCGTTCCCCGAACAGCTGCGCGCCAGGCTGCCGGAGTGGCCGTCCGCGACACCGCCGTACGACCTCGAGGAGTGGGCCGAGACGCTGCCGCAGGCGCTGGCCGACTCCGGTCCACCCGCCCACCCGCTCGTCCTGCCGCCGCTGCACCAGAGTCCGGTCGAGCTGAAGCTGGACATGCTTCCTCCCGGCGCCATGGGCATCGTGGACATCCCGTTCGAGCAACGCCGTGCCGTCTTCACCCCGATCTTCACCTCGGAAGCGCGCTACGGCGCCATCGTCGGCAAACCGGGCACGGGCAAGAGCACGGCCCTGCGCACGCTGGCGACGGTTCTC
This sequence comes from Lentzea aerocolonigenes, assembly GCF_000955955.1. Taxonomy (GTDB): domain Bacteria; phylum Actinomycetota; class Actinomycetes; order Mycobacteriales; family Pseudonocardiaceae; genus Lentzea; species Lentzea aerocolonigenes_A. The sequence continues at coordinate 27,928 of NZ_JYJG01000004.1, read as the reverse complement.
GGTGACGAACTGCCGAACTACCAGCTCCTGGACGGTCCCGGCGAACCGCTGGACCCGCAACGCCACGTCGTGGTCACCGCCCGCACGTGGGCCGAGGTTCCGGCCTTCATCATGAAGAACCTGGGCTTCGCGATCGAGTTCCGGCTCGACGACCCGGCCACGTCGCTGCTCGACGCACGTCAGGCCGCCCTGGTGCCGGACCGGCCCGGTTTCGCCCTCACCCTCCCAGGCCCGGTCCAGTCGCAGATCGCGGTGCCGTGACGCCTCTCGCCCTGGTCGGGCCGCCACGCCTCACCGGCCTGCGAACCCCTGCGGGACAAGGGGTCTACCGGATCGGGCGCGGCGAGTCGCAGGCCGCCGTCAGCTTCGACCCCGCCGACGAACGCCGCCGCCAGAACCTGTTGACCTGGTTCGAGCGCGGTGGTGAACCCGGCGCGACGCTGTTGATCGACGACTGGAAGCTGTGCGCGGAAAGCGATCCCGGGCTCGCCGACGCCGTCCGGTGGATCACCACGACGGCGCACGAGGTCAACGTGGTCATCACCGCCCGTGTGCTCGGCGATCTTCCCGACAACGTTCGCCTGCAGGTCGAAGTGCTGGACTTCCTCGCACTGCACGGCATCCACGAGTTCAGCAGGACGCTCGCGTGGAAGGGCCGGTGGTGGAAGGTCCCGATCGGGGTCGACGGCGCCGGCGAACCGGTCGTCGTCGAGCTCACCCGGTTCGTCGACGGCAAGTGGCGCACGGGATCGCATCTCAGCATCACCTCGCCGGGCGCGTTCCGGAGTCTGGTGCTGGGGCTGATGACCACGCACTCGCCCAGGCTGTTCCAGACGATCCTCATCGACGCGCACGACACGGATGCCTTCGCCGGACTCGACCAGGCGCCGCACGTGCAGAGCCATCACCGCAACGCGACGAGGAATCCCGCGCAGCTCGCGGACATGCTGCTGGCCGAGTCGCAGCGCAGGCTCGAAGTCGTCGGCAACACCTGGACGATCTTCCACCACCGCGGCTTCGACCAGGTGCTGCCTCAGCTTCTGGTCTGCGTCAACGGGTTCGAGGACATCGTCAAAGCGGATCCGTCGTTCGCCGCGGACCTCGTGATCGTCGCCAAGGACGTCGGCAAGTCGGGAATCCAGCTGCTGCTCGACAGTCCACACGCGACAACGGACCTGCAGATCGACGACTGCACCGCACCCGCGAACCTCGAAGAGCTCGCGGTCTCGTTGCCGCTGCTCATGCACCGGACCGAACCGGCGCCGGACTTCTTCACGCTCCACGACCTGCCGAAACACGCGTGGCGGCCCCGTCCCGTCGCCCTGCAGTACCGGGCTCCGGTGGGTGCGGACGAGCACGGCCAGCCGGTGGAGGTGGACCTCAAGTCCACCCACCTCCAGGACGGGATGGGCCCGCACGGCGAGGTCGTCGCACCACCCGAACGACGCGCGGAAGCCCTCAACGCGCTGATTCTCGGCCAGCTGCTGCGCCACTCACCGGACGACCTGCGAGTCACGTTCATCGGTGGCCCCACCGGCCTCGACGAAGCACCGCACGTATGGCACGGAGATCTGCTGGACGACCTCGACCGACGCGCCAGGACGTTGGCGGACAACGGCTTCCGGACCACCTGGGACTACCGCGCGGCACTGCTCGCCCAGAAAGAACTGAAGCACCCGCTGCCGGAACTGCTCGTCTGCGTGAACGGCGTGCGCGACCTGGTCGAGGCCGACCCGGAACTCCTCAAGGTCCTGCAGGCGCTCAGCGAGGCAGGACGCAACTACGGCCAGCACCTGCTGCTCGCCGACTCGACACCCAGCGATCTGCCAGGCGTCTCGCTGTCGTACCGGCTCGAACTCACCGAACGAGGCTGGACGCGACGGATCAGCAGATCGGTGGAGAGCTTCGTGCTCCCCACCGATCTCGCCGACGTGACGCGCTCGCTGCCGATCGCTATGCGCGGCTAGTTCCGGCGCAACTTCCTTTGCGCGTCATAGAGGTTCTTCGGAGTCACCTCGTTCGTGCCGTAGAGCTCCAGCCGCGAGTTCAACGCACCGGCGAAGTCCGGCTTGTCGATCTGACCGAAGTCGCGGACCTCGGAGATCGCCACGGTCGCACTGCACGGCGCGACCTGGTCGATTCGCACGTTGCCGGCACGCTGGTTCGTGACGGTGACGTTCCAGTGCGCGAACCTGGCTCCGTACAACGGGCCCGCGTTGGCGCTGCCACCGTGTGCACCGACGTTGTTGATGGTGATCTCGGTGCGGACGTTGCCGAACGGCAGACCGCGGTGGGTGTCGAAGACGTCGTAGTCCATCTTGCCGCGCGTCCAGACGTTGCCGCACGACAGGCCTTCGACGTTCAGCCCGTGGTTGCCCGCGCCCGCCTGCGACGGCTCGGACGGCGCCTCGATCACGAAGCCATCCGTCAGGTTGTCGTGCGACTGCTCGCGCGTCGCGTACGCGTGGTGGTGACCACGGCCGGAAACCCGAGTGTTCAGCAGGGAGATTCCCTTGGAGGACACCAGGAGGAACCCGTTGTCGACGTCCTGCACGTGCACGTCGTCGGCCCAGCAGTCCCACGCGCACTGGAACGCGAGACCGTTGTACCCCTTGTCCTGCAGGTGCTTCGGCGTCGGCACCTTGAACATCTCGATCTTGATGCCCTCGACGCCGGCACCCGTGATCACCGGCGCCATCGTCGTCAGGCGCGCCTTCCACTCCGGGCGGATCTCCACCGGCAACGGCTGCGCGAGCTTGACCCTGTTGCCGCGCACCCACTCGATCTTCACCGGCCACAGGAACGGGAAGTACGACAGGAGCTTGTCCTTGTCGTCCCACTTGTAGGTCTTCGTGCCCTCGACGTCGCCGCACATGTGCTTCGGCAGCGAGTAGCCGTCGTCGTCCACCCGCAGCAGCACGCGCTGACCGGCACGCAGCTTGTGTCCATTCTCGACGGTCACGACGAACGCACCACGCGCAGCGGACCCCGTGACGCCGGTCAGGGTCGAACCGAGCTCCAGCTCGTTGCCCGTCCAGCCCTCGAACGGCCACTTGTGCGCTTTGATCGCGTCGACCAACGGCTGGTACCGGTCGCGGTGGCACACCCACACCAGTCCGCCCGACCAGCTCCACGCCGAGTTCTCCGAGCCGTAGCGGCTGCGGTTGATGCCGACGATCTCCTCCAGCGACCGGGTCGCGTAGAAGGTGGTCTTCGAGCTGCCGGCGCCGCGCAGCACCACGTTGTCGTAGCCGACGCGGATGATGTCGTCGATCCGGTAGCGGCCCGGCGGCACGTAGACGGTGCCGCCACCGAAGCGGCCGACGAACTCGATGGCCTTGTTGATCGCGGGCGCGGCGTCCGCGGAACCGTCCCGGCGAGCCCCGAAGAACAGCACGTTCGCGAGCACGGGCCGGTGAGCAGGCTTTTCGCCCATCCGGTAGCCGGCGTACGCGATGTTCGGGATCTGCGGGTGGTTGTAGGGGTTCGCCACGAACTCTTGCCAGAGCGTTGCCGAGGACGCTGCCGAAGCAGTCCCCGTCAACGCTGACGTCCCGACCAAGGCAGCCCCTGTAGCCAGCAGGAATTGCCGTCTGTCGATGCTCATTTCGCCGTCTCCAAGGGGTCTTGGCCACGGCGGCGGTGCTCAGATCAAACCAGACTCGAGCCGCCTGCGGAACGAACCGCTTCGGAGATCAGCTCGTCCACCTGGTGCATCATCCGCCGAGCATCGGTCGGCGTGAACGTGCTCCAGGGTGGCTGACCGTTCGACGAACGACGTTGCTGCAGGTAGCGGCCCTCTTCGGTGTCGAAGAACGCGATCACGCGCTCGGGCCTGCACCGCTTCCCGTACTTGTCCCGTGCCGCTGCCCCGAAGTTCCCGGTGTGCACGATGCCGGTGAACATCTGCACCAACGCCTTCGCGTCCGCCTCACGCAGGCCGACGCCCCGGAAGGCGGCCTCCATCGACTTCGGCGAGCCGTCGGTCTGGGAGATCGCCTTCTCGATGTCCGCGCTGGGCAGCGTCACCGAAAGACCGGTTCCGGCCGGGTGCGCGGGCAGCACGGACAGCACCGCGGAGGCAAGGCCGGAGCCCGCCCACGGCTGGAACGTCAGCTGGTCGTCCCGCAACGTCGCCAGCGCGCCCCAGTCGCCGTTCGCGACGGCCAGGACACGCAGGCTGTGGCCGAGCCAGAGGCGGCCGTCCGCCTCCCGCTCGGGCTTCACGAACATGCGCAGCAGTCCGTCCAGTTCGGACGAAAGACCGCGCGAGTTGCCCAGGCGCCGGTAGTCCAACTGCTGGTAGACGCGGTTTTCGAGGGTGATCCGCTCGTCTCGCGTCTTACCGGGAGTGGGAACTTTGAGCACGAGCGGCATCGGGCCGACGTTCATCCGTTCCCACACCACGTCGAACTCCTCGGCGGAGAGAGTGATCGGCTCCCTCTCCGCCGGTGCGCCGAACAGGCTCACTCCGAGAAGCCTCCGATGACCGGAGGCGCGACCATGCGCTCGTCACCGAACACGTCGTCGGTCTCGACCAGGTAGTCGGCCGCCTTGTGCTCGATGTCGTCCTCGCCCTCGCCCTTCTGGCCGTGCGCGCCACCAGCGCCCGAACCCGCGGCACCGCCCTTGCCGGCAGCCCCGCCGGAACCCATGGCCCCACCGCGCATGCCTTCGGGACCGGAACCCATGCCCATGGCACCGGGCTTCATCGAGCCCTGCTGACCGGACGCGCCGAGCGAGCCGGACATCGGGCCGAACGCCTTGCCGGACCCGAGCTGACCACCACGAACGCCGCCGGCACCGCCACCGCGGACACCGGTGGTGCCGCTCGTGGTGGGCCGGGTGAACACCGGGCCGACCGGGGTCGGGCGCGGTTCGGGCGTCGGGAGGTTCGTGGGCAGCGGCGTGTGCACCGGCGGCGTCGGCGTCGGCGTCGGCGGCTGCACCCACGACGTGTGCGTCGTGTCGGTGGGCGGCGGCGTCCAGGTCTGGACGTGCTGCTGCGTCGACGGCGGCGTGGCCCAGGACGGGCTCGTCGTGCCGGTGTTGTGGCCGGACACCGTGGGCGTGCCGGTGGACGAGTAGCCGACGCGCGTGTTCTCCGTGCCGGACCCGGCAGGAGGCGGCGTGTCGATCACGACCTGAGGCGGCTCCGGGAACTCACCGAGCGTCGAGGAGTTCCAGCGGCTGTCCGACTGGTAGTCCTCCATGACCTTGACGGCCTGGGCTGCGGCGTTGTCCGCGGCGGCTTCCTGCTTCTCGTGGTCCAACTGCTGGCCCACGACGTGCGCCATGCCGACCGGACCGGTCAGGCCGCCGACCGCGATGTCGAGGAGGCCGGGCTTCTCGGTGGTGACCGGGACGACCTCGGGCATCTTCTTGCGCGCGTCGGCGATGAACTCGCCCTGCAGGCGCGCGGAGCTCTCCATCGTGCCGGAGCCCTGCTCGGCGTACCCGGCCCACTGCGCCAGCGGCGACAGCGCGGCACCCGCGGCGTCGGCGGCGTCGGACTCCCAGCCCGCACCCATCTTGCTCAGCGCGGTGTGCAGGTCGCCGTCGATCTGGGCGAGCGTCTCCTTGATCGTCTTCCAGCCCTGCTCCACCGGGATGGAGGCGGAGACGCCAGGACCAGAGTTGATCATCTTGTACAGCTCGGGGTGTGCGTACCCCTGAAAGCGGTGGTCAGTCATCGGTCAGTCCCCCTCTCAGCCCAGGTCTCGCTGGTGCTTGCCCCACATGGCCGTGTTGTCGCCCTCGACCTTGCGGTACTGCTCCTCGATCATCTTGAGCTGGCTGATCACGCCGACGAGCTGCTCGCGGTAGAACTTCAGCGCCGCGAGCGCCTTGTCGGACGTCTGCTCGTTGAACGCCTTCGACGTCTCGCTGCTGATCGGGTCTTCTGCCCACGGCTTCGTGGGCAGGTGGTCCACCGCACGCCTGATCTTGGCGTCGAACTCGTCGAGCGCGTGTTCGAAGGCCTTTCTGGCCTCTGGAATGGCAGACGGGTCCACCTTCAGCTTGCGCTGACCGAACTCCGTGGGCGTGGACACGCCACCCCCACCACCATCCGCGAGATACACGGCACACCCTCCTCAGTACGGCCCCACAGCAACGGGCCGCGTGTGCATTTGGGACGACTTTAGCTCTGATGCATGACGCGAGTGACCGGTTCCCGGTACAAGGGGAGTACTTCTACTCACTTCGTGGCGAGCACGGCTCCTACCGCCTCCGCGAGCGGTTTGACCTTGTCGCAGGCACTGTCCTCGGTGACGGTGCCGCTGAACGGCGCGCTCACCGAGACCAGCAGCAGCTGATCGTCGTGCGCGTCGATGTAGATCTCGCATTGGGGCGAGCCAGTGCCCTGCGACTTCCCCTTGCCGAGATAGGCGGGATAACCGGCGATCTTGAGCTCGGTCAGTTCACGCGCCTTGCCCTCGGTCGACTTCAGCCTGGCGACACCGCCGTTGACGATCGTCTCGATGTCCCAGTTGTACGTTCGGTCCTCGTAGGTCGTACCGCACGCCTTCGCGCCGTCGCCGTAGTCGTTGTCCGCGGGGAGCGCCTCGGCGGTGCGGATGCCGAGAGCCTTCTTCGTCTCCGGCGTGATCAGCGAGCACGGGTCGAGGGTCTTCATGTCGACGGCCTTGGGCCTGTCCACGGGGGCAGTACCGGCAGAAGTTCCGGTCGTCGGTGTCCCACTGGTCGGGTTGCCCGCCGAGGGCGTCCCCTGCTCGGTCGAAGAACACCCGGTCAGGACCGCTGCCAGCACGAACGGGACGACAAGTCGACGCATGCCGGTCAACCTATCCGACCGTCGCGCACGGAGTGTTGCGATTGATGTGTCCCGCGTCACCCATAAGGCGCATTGCCGGTGACCTCACAAAAAGGAAACCTTCTTTACGATACCCCGAAGCGCCGCCGCCCCGATGCGTCGAGGAGCGACATGCTGCGCAACCGACCACTACCGACACTGGTCGTGGCGGCGGTGGGTCTGGCCCTGTTCGTGCCAGCTACATCAGCCAACGCGGGCCCCGTGCCCGGCACGGGGGCGGCGCTCAAGGCGGCCGCCAGCCCCGGATCCGTCTCCACCGTCCCCGACTGGCGGATGCAGACCAGCAAGACCGCCACCCAGGCCGGTGACGTGATCTCCGCGCCGACCTATTCGGACTCCGGATGGCTCACCGTGCCCGCGCGATCGACGGTCATGGCCGGCCTGATCGCGAACAACAAGTACGGCGACGTCAACTACTCGGACAACCTGAAGAAGGCGAACCGCGCGGACTTCCAGGTCCCCTGGTGGTACCGCAAGACCTTCCAGGCCGACCCGCAGCCGGGCGTCAACACGTTCCTCAAGCTCAACGGCGGCATCATCTCCCGCGGTGAGATCTGGCTGAACGGCAAGAAGGTCGCGGGCACCGACACCGTGATCGGCGCCTACCCGACCTTCGAGTTCAACGTCACCAGCCTGCTGAAGAAGGGCGACAACGCGCTGGCCATCAAGGCCTCGCCGTCCGACCCGGCCAAGGACCTGGTGATCCACTTCATCGACTGGTCCCAGCTCCCGCCCGACCGCAACCAGGGCATCTTCCGCGACGTCGACCTGGCCGCGAGCGGTCCTGTCTCGTTGCGCGGCCTGCACGTCACGACCGACCTGCCGCTGCCGAACCTGAACAGCGCCACGGTCACCGTGAAGGTCGACGCGCGCAACAACACCGGCGGCGCGGTCACCACGACCGTCGCCGGCAGTGCCGCGGGCCAGAACTACAGCCAGAACGTGAGCCTGGCCGCGAACGAGACCAAGACGGTCACGTTCACGCTGAACGTCAGCAACCCGCAGGTCTGGTGGCCGTTCCAGATGGGCGCGCAGCCGCTGTACGACGCGACGGCGACCGCGACCGTGGCGAGCGCGAAGTCGGACGAGCAGAAGACGACGTTCGGCATCCGCGAGGTCACCTCGAAGATGGTCAGCGGCAACATCCAGTACCAGATCAACGGCAAGCCGATCCTGATCCGCGGCGGCGGCTGGGCGTCGGACCTCTTCCTGCGCACCAACGTGCAGAAGATCGCCGACGAGATGCTGCTGACGAAGTCCATGGGCCTCAACACGATCCGTCTCGAGGGCAAGCCCGAGAACGACGAGATCTACGACATGGCCGACCGCATGGGCATCCTGATCATGACCGGCTGGGAGTGCTGCTCGAAGTGGCAGAGCACCGGCAGCTACTCCGCGGAGGACAAGAAGGTCGCGGGCGCGTCCGCCGAGGGCGAGGCCAAGCGGATTCGCAACCACCCCAGCGTGTTCACGTTCCTGATCGGCTCGGACGAGGCCCCGGTGGCCGCCGTCGAGAAGATCTACCTGGACGCCCTGAAGCGGGCCGACTGGCAGACCCCGATCGTCACCGCGGCCGCTCGCCGCAGTTCCCCTCAGCTCGGTGACTCGGGCATGAAGATGGACGGCCCGTACTGGTGGGAGCCGCCGGTCTACTGGTACAACAACCAGAAGGGCGGCTCGGCCGGCTTCGCGTCGGAGATCGGCCCCGGCCCGGCGATCCCGGAGATGGACGAGCTGAAGAAGTTCCTCAGCTCCTCCGAGATCAACAAGCTGACCGACTACAACGCCTCGCAGTACCACCTGTCCCCGTCGGGCACGTTCAGCAAGCTCGGATTCTGGGGCACCGCGCTGGACAACCGCTACGGCAAGCCTTCTGACGTCAACGACTTCGTGAAGAAGGCCCAGCTGCAGCAGTACGAGACGAACCGCGCGCAGTTCGAGGCGTTCGGCCGCGACTTCTCCGACACCGGCGCGAACCAGGCGCAGGGCGTCATCTACTGGATGCAGAACGACCCGTGGCCCAAGCTGTACTGGCACCTCTACAACTACAACCTCGCGACCGCGGGTTCGTACTTCGGTGCCAAGACGGCGAACAAGGCCCTGCACGCGCAGTACTCCTACGACGACAAGTCGCTCGCCGTCGTGAACATGGGTCTGCAGGCGCAGGACGGCCTCAGCCTCCAGGTGACCGTCTTCAACTCCGACGGCTCCCAGAAGGCGAACGAGACGCGCCCGGTTCCGGCCAAGGCCAACGGTTCCGTGCGGGTCGGCAACGTGCCGCAGCCCTCTGGCCTGTCCACGGCGTACTTCGTGCGGTTGGTGCTCAAGGACTCCAGCGGCAAGGAGATCGACCGCAACGTGTACTGGCTGTCCACCAAGGCGGACACGCTCAACTACAACGGCGGTGACTGGTACTACACGCCGCAGTCCGCGTACACGGACCTGAAGTCGTTGAGCTCGCTGAAGGCCGGTCAGGTGTCGGTGTCCTCCACGACCACGCCTGGCACGGACGGCAGGCAGGCCACGCACGTGACCATCAAGAACACCGGCACTTCCGTGGCGTTCTTCCTGCGGGCGTCGCTGCGCAAGGGCACGGGTGGCGCCGAGGTGCTGCCGGTCGACTGGACGGACAACTACATCACGTTGTTCCCCGGTGAGACCCAGACGATCAGGGCCGAGTACCGCGCGTCCGACCTGGGTGGCGCCCAGCCGGTCGTGGAGGTGTCGGGCCACAACGTTTCGAAGCGCTAGTAGCGGTTCGCCACGACGTCGGGTCGTTCCACGGGACGGCCCGCGTCCAGCGACCACGCCAGCCGCACGTATTGCGCGTGCGTCCAGGCGAGTGGGGTGGCCGAGGTGGTTCCCCGGCCACCCCACACCTGTTCCGGCAGCATCCGGCCGTTGTTGGCGGTGGCCGCGATTTCCCTCAGACGCTTGGCGGCGCTCGCCTTCTGGTCGATGAGCAGCTCGTACTCACCGCGCTCGCCGGTCAGCAACGGCCACAGGCGCCCGTAGGTGCGGACTGGGTTCGGCACGTTCCACGGCCCGCCGTCCTTGGTCTCGCCGTAGCCGTCCTGTGTGAACCGGTGCCAGTAGCCCTGTTCCTTCAACTGCTGGTCGACGACTTCGACGGTGTTGCGGATGACCGGGTCGTCGGCGCGTTTGACGCCCAGCCTGACCAGTTCGAGGAAGCTCGGGTCGACGACCGCGCGCTGGTCGATGTCGGCCGGGTTGTTGTCACCGAGGTTGTACTTCGTCGCCGCGTCGGGGTTTCCGTCCTTGGTCAGCCGCAGGTAGTACGGCTTGGGCGCGTACGGGCCGGTGCTGGTCGCGGTCCAGCTCTCCACCTCGCTCTGCCACTCGTCGGCGGCCTTGAGGTACTTGCCGGCGTCCTCTCCGTTGCGCTGCAACAGGTCCGCGAAGCACACCAGGCCGGCGACGACCGAGGCGATCGTGGCGGGCGAGTAGCCGCTCTGGTTCTCCCACCGCTCCTGCTCGCTGAACGGGGCGTTCGGGTAGCTCAGCAGGTAGTCGGCGGCTTTGCGCATCGCGTCCACAGTGGACTTGTCGCGGCGGTCCAGTTGCCAGGCCAGCAGCAGAGGTGCCGCAGTCTCGTCGAGCTGGACGCTCTTCCAGAACGGGGTGCCGTCCACCTTCGTGTTCTGCGGGAGGTGGCCGTCGGGCTGTTGTTGCCGCTGGAGCATGAAGTCCAGCGCGCGGCCGGCGAACGCGCGATCGCCGGCCGCGATCATGGCCGTCGACACGTGGTAGAGATCGCGCGGCCACACCAGCGCGTACGGCCCGAGTTCGGGTGCGAGCTCCCGATCGAACCCGAAGGCCCACGGGAAGCTCGGCGACGCGATCGACGCGCCGGGGTTGGTCTTGTCCTCGGTCGCCGCCAGCACCATCACGGACATGTCGTAGAGCTTCGGGTCCGCCGACTTCGGGCGCCGCAGTCCGTCCAGGTAAGCGTGCCAGCCCCGCGCGTACTCCCGCGCCACCACGCGGAACCCGCGGTCCAGCGCGGCCTGGCCAACACCGTCGCCGAACCCGACCGCGAACGTGCCGCGCGCATGCCGCACCGGCTCGGTGGGCAACGTGCTGACCACCTCGCTGGCGCCCTTCATCGGAACGTGGTCGACGGTGATCCGGACCGGGCGCCGTGCGGTGAGTGCCACGTCGGCGAGCACGGCGGCGCGCTGCGGGTCGGTGACGTAGGTGATCTCGGCCTGCCAGCCGTCGCCGCGCAGGCGTTGCCGGAACGTCAACGATCGGTCGTCGGCGGGTTCGGTGTAGGCCTGACCTGGCTTTCCGTCGACCAGCAGGCGGGTTTCGCGGGTCGCGGGCGTGCTGAGGTCCGGGAAGAAGATCTCGGACAGGCCCTGGTGGCCGAGCGTGAACCAGACCGGGCTCGCCGCAGACCTCGCAGTCCCGAAACCCTGCTTGTCGGCGGGCAACGGGACGACGTCAGCCGCGGCACGAACGACCGGGGTCATCATCAGGAGCAGAAGCACCACCAGGGCCAATGACTTCATGGCCCTGGGAGTTCCCCGCAGTGGAGATCACCACGCGGAGTGGCCGCCGGATGTTCTCCGGCGGCTACAGATCTCCCCGCAGCAGACTGTCGATGTTCTCGGGCGGCCCGGGACGAGCGAAGAACCATCCTTGGCCCGTGTCACACCCGAGCCGCAGCAGCCGGGCGGACTGAGCAGGTGTCTCGACGCCTTCAGCCGTCACACCCAACCCCAATGCGTGCGCCAGCTGCACCAAAGTCGCCACGATCTGCGAGTCGACCGGGTCTTCCTCGTGCTCGGCCCGCAGACCCTCCATGAACGAGCCGGCGATCTTCAGCTCGTGCACGGGCAGGTGCTTCAGGTACGCGAGGTTCGAGTAGCCCGTGCCGAAGTCGTCGATCGCGATGCGCACACCCATGTCGCACAACGCCCGCAGCGCTTCCAGCGGCTCGTCGGCGGTGCCCATGATCGCGGACTCGGTCAGTTCCAGCTGCAGGTGGTGCGGCGGCAGCGCGCACTCGTCGAGGATGCGCTTCACGTCGCGGACCAGCTCGGGGTCGCGGGACTGGCGCACCGCCAGGTTCACCGAGACGAACGGGGCCGCGTCGCCGAACTCGACCAGCCAGCGCCGGGCTTCCTCGCAGGCCTTGCGCAGCACCCACCGTCCTAACGGGACGATGAGGCCGGTCTCCTCGGCCAGCTCGATGAACCGGTCCGGCGCGAGGCGGCCGAACTCCGGGTGCTGCCAGCGCACCAACGCCTCCACGCCGGTAACCGTGGAGTCCTCCAGACGCACCAAAGGCTGGTACTCGACGTAGAACTCGCCGCGTTCCAACGCACGCGGCATCGTGGCCGACAGCGTGAAGCGAGCTACTTCGCGGGCGTTGCGCTCCGGGTCGTACAACGCCCAGCGCGCCTTGCCGTCGGCCTTGGCCCAGTACAGCGTGATGTCCGCGTCGCGCATCAGATCGGCGGACGTCGTGCCGGACAGCTGCCGTTCGACGATGCCGATGGACGCGGAAACCGAAAGCTCGTGGCCCGCGATGCGGATCGGCGCCTCCAGCTCGGTCAGCACCCGGTCCGCCACGTCGACGATGTCCTGTTCGCCGGTCGAGCCCTCGACCAGGATCACGAACTCGTCGCCGCCCATGCGCGCGACCAGCTTGCCCTCGCCGGACACCGAGTGGTCCAGGCGCCGGCCGACCTCGACCAGGAGCTGATCTCCTATGTCGTGGCCCAGCGAGTCGTTGATGACCTTGAAGCCGTCCAGGTCCAGGTAACAAAGACCGGCCCGGACGTGCTTGGCCCGGTTGTTGAAGACGCGCCCCAGCCGTTCGAGGAACAGCGCGCGGTTCGGCAGGCCGGTCAGCGGGTCGTGCAGCGCCTGGTAGCGCAGGCGGTTCTGCAGCAGGTGGCGATCGGTGACGTCCTCGATCATCGCGACCTGGTACTGCGGCTCGCCGTGGTCGTCGCGGACCAGTGACAACGTCAGATGCGTCCACACCTGCTCGCCGTCGGCCCGGTGGAAGCGCTTCTCGGCGCGGTAGTGGTCGCACTCGCCCGCGATGAGCTGGTCGTAGAGCCGCCACACGCTGCCCGCGTCCTCGGGGTGCATGAGGTCGCGCACGTTGTACTGGCGCATCTCCTCGACGCTGAACCCGAGCATGTCCTGCAGTGCCTGGTTGACGTCCAGTATCCGGCCCTCGATGTCCGCGATGCCGATGCCGATCGCGGCCTCGGTGAACATCGCGCGGAACCGGGCCTCCGACGCCCGCAGCATCGCTTCCGCCTGGTCGCGGGCGTCCAGGACAGCGGCCCTGATCGCCTCCTGCTCGGCGAGCGTGCGTTCGCGCAGGGCACGGGCGTACCCGGCGGCCAGCGCGCCCTGCAGAGCCGCGAGCCGGGATTGCAGACGTTCGTCACCGGGGAAGCCCAGCTCGGCCAGCAGGTCGTCGCCGAGCAGCTGCACGGTGCGGCCCAGCGTGTCCGTGCCGGTGAAGTGCGCGTCGACCAGCTTGGAGCCGATGTCGTAGCCGGGTGCGGTGCGGAACGGGCTCGCGAACAGCGCCTCGACCAGCATCTCGGTGAGGTCCTGGAGGTGCTGGGCGACCTCGGCGCGGGTCATCGGGACGTAGCTCGAACCGATGACAGCCGTGGCCCAGCTGCGCGCGAACGACTCGGCACCGGCCAGAACGGCCGGGCCCAAAGGAGAGCGATCCTCGCGCAAACGCTGGTCTACCCGTTCGGTCATCTGCTCGGCCCTAACGCCACGAACGCGCAGCATACGGGCGGTCGCCGTGCGGAGTCACCTTTACTCCTTCCGGCCCACCGCGCCGAAGCCCGGGAACGACGTGCCCGCGTCGTCCAGGTCGTCCGGCGACTCCGGGTGCCACGCGGGCAGCCGCGCGACACCGGGTTCGACCAGCGCGAACCCCTCGAAGAGCTTGGTGAACTCGACTTTGTTGCGATATGTCATCTGTGTGACGCTGCGGTCGTAGTTGGACCTCGCGGCCCGGTACGAGCCGGTCTCCTCGTCGGCCTCGTAGCCCGCGTGGGAGACGGCGAGGAAGCTGCCGGGAACGAGACGGTCGCGGTAGCCGCCGATGATGCCCGTCGGGTTGTCGTCGTCCGACACGAAGTGCAGCAGCGCGATCATCAGCACGCCGACCGGCTCGTCGAAGTCCAGTTGCTCGGTCACCTCGGCCGAGGTGAGCACCGACTCCGGGTCGCGCACGTCGGCCTGCAGCACGCTCACCCGGTCGTTGCCGTTGAGCAGCGACCGGCTGTGCGCGACCGCGACCGGATCCATGTCGACGTAGACGATCCGCGAGTTCGGGTCGGCGGTCTGGGCGATCTCGTGCACGTTGCCGACCGTCGGGATGCCGGAGCCGAGGTCCAGGAACTGCCTGATGCCCCTGCTCAGCAGGTAGCGGACCGCCCGGCGCAGGAACGCGCGGTGGTTCAGCACGATGTTGCGCAGCTCGGGCAGGTACTCGAGCGTCTTCTGCGCGGCGGCCCGGTCCGCGGCGAAGTTGTGCGCGCCGCCCAACCAGTAGTCGTACACACGCGCGACGCTCGGCCGCTCCAGGTCGATGTCTCCTGGCGCCCAGTTCGGCCGCTCCACCCGCCCACCCCGTTCGCGTAGGAACCCGTTCAGCCCATCATCGGCCAATACGTCAGCCTGGCACACCACCTGGTTGGCAGAATGCCGATCTCGTGAGGTTCCTGCCGGTCGGCGGCGCACGCAAGCACCGCCGCGCGAAAAGTTTGCTTCTTCCGACCATTCTCGCCTCGCTCGGCGCGTTCGTGCTGGTCGGCGGTGTCCTGCTGCTCATCGACCCCGGCGCGCCGAAGCACGAGGCCATCAAGACGGGCGGGCTCGCGGGCGGCGCGATCGTGGCGCTCTACGCGTTGTGGCTCAACGACCGGCGCCGCAAGGTCGAGGAGGCCCGCCAGGAGCTCGAGAGCCAGCGCATCGAGCACGACAGGTCCCGTGTCGCCGACGAACGGTTCGCACGCGCTGTGGAGCTGCTGGGGCACGATGCGGCGCAGGTCCGCGTGGGCGCCATGCACGCGTTGGCCGGCCTGGCGAAGTCCAGGGCCGACTACACGCAGACGGTGCTCGACATCCTCTGCGCGTACCTGCGCCGTCCGTACAAGAAGACGAGCAACGACCCCGAGGAGATCGAACTGGAGGTCCGGCTCACCTCGCAACGGCTGATCGAGGACCTGCTGCCACGTCTGGGCGAGGAGAACGCCCCGCAGTACGACCTCAACCTGACCAAGGCGCACCTGGAGTTCATGGACCTCTCGTACCGGCAGGTCGGCGACCTGTACATGAGGGTCGCCCACTTCGAGGACTCCAACTCGTTCCACCACATGCTGATCCACGGCCACTTCTACGTCACCGAGGCAGTGGCGAACGGCCGGTTCCAGGTGCACCACACGGAGATCCGCGGCAAGGCGTGGTTCAGCCGGTTCAAGTCGCGCGGTCTCGCCGTGTTCACCAACACGAAGTTCGGCGGGGAGACCAAGTTCGCCGACTCGGAGTGGGCGGACGTGAAGGCGGACGGCTGTACGTTCGCGGTGGAAGCCGATCTTCCCGAAGCGTGGAGGAACTGACGTGAAGTGGCTGCTCGCGGTGGTGATGGCCGCCATCGTCACCGCCGGGACCGCGGTGCTGCTCTGGTGGTTCAAGGCGCCGCCGGTGGAGATCGTGAAGACCGCGGGCGTGGCGGGCGGCGCGATCGTCGCGCTCTACGCGTTGTGGCTCAACGACAGGAAGCACTTCCTGGAAAGCGAGAAAACCGCGGACGAACGGTTCGCGCGCTCGGTCGAGCTGCTCGGCAACGAGGCTGACCAGGTGCGGGTGGGCGCGATGCACGCGCTGGCGGCGCTGGCGAACTCCACCCCGCGCTACCGGCAGACCGTGATCGACGTGCTGTGCGCGTACCTGCGCCGCCCCTTCGAGCACCCCTCTCACCTGGCCGAGCCGGCCGACCCGGACCAGGACTTCGGCGATGTGCCTCAGGCAGTCCGTCTGGAGCACCAGGTGCGGCTGACCGCGCAGCGGCTGATCAAGGACACGCTGTCGTGGCGGAAAACGCGCAAGCACTACCACCTGAACCTGGATCTGACCGGGGCGACGCTCGAGTACTTCTCCCTGGACGGCAGGCACGTCAACAGGTTCGTCGCCCGCCGAGCCCAGTTCTACGGCATCACGAACCTGCGCAACGTCCACGTGCAGAGCGTCACCTTGTTCTCCGGCGGCACGTTCCACGGCAGGCTGCAGATGGAGAACGGCAGGTTCGAGGGCGGGATCTCGTTCCAGGAGGTCACTTTCGCTCACGAGGTGGAGCTGAGCGGGGACTTCGGGACCGCCCAGTTGGGCAGGTTCTTCCACCCGTCACCGAAGGCGCCCGAGCAGCGCGGCGAGATGAAGGTGCTGGAGGGCACCGAGTTCCGCGAGCCCGCGACCGGCTGGCACCTAACCGGCAGCACGGAGGCGGCCGGACTTGGCTTCGGCGACCATGTCGAGCAGGACGCTCGCGGCGGCGCTGACGGTGTTGCTCGTGACGACCACGGTCTCGGCAACGGGAAGGTCCCCGCGAAGGCCGACGAAGCACGCGCTGTTCGTCTTGACGACGAAGGACTGCGGGACTAGCGCGACGCCGAGGCCGAACCCGACGAAGTCGAGAAGTGAGTGCACGTCGTTGACCTCGACGGCGACGCGCCGCTCGACCCCGGCCGCGGCGAGCGTGCGGTCGGCGACGTCGCGCGTGCCCCATTCGGGGTTGAAATCGACGAACGGCAGCCCCGCGAGCTCCTCCAGGCCGACGGAGTCCCGGTCGGCGAAGGGACTTCCGAGTGCGCACGCCAGCATCAGCGGTTCGGTGGCCAAAGTGGACACTCTGACATCGTCGGCCATCTTCGGCTGACGCGTGACGAACGCCAGGTCGAGCCTGCCCGCGCGAACCTCCTCGACCAGCTCGGCGTTGCCGGACTGGCGCATCCGGATCTCCACGCCGGGGTGGATCTCGTGGAACCGCGCCAGCACCGCGGGCAGGTGCACCACGTGCAGGCACTGCAGGCTGCCGACGGACAACGTGCCGCGCAGCAGTCCCTGCACGGCGGCGACCGCGTCCCTCGCCGAGTCGATGCTGGTCAACGCCCTGCGCGCCTCTGGCAGCAGGGCTCGTCCCGCCTGGGTCAGCTCGACCTGGCGGGTGGTGCGCAGGAACAGCGGCGCGCCGAGCTCGACCTCCAGCGCCCGGATCGACGCCGAGAGGCCCGACTGGGAGACGTGCATCCGGCGCGCAGCCCTCGTGAAATGACATTCGTCGGCGACCGCGAGGAAGTACTCGAGCTGTCTGAGTTCCACGATTCATCACCCGCAGTGCTCAATGAGATCACTTCTTTGCGTTGGACAGCTTAATCCAAGTGGGCCAGAGTGGAGGACATGCAGAAGCGTCGTATCGGAGAAGTCGAGGTCAGCGCCATCGGTCTGGGCGGCATGCCCATCTCCATCCAGGGCAGGCCGGACCGCGCGCAGGCCGTCGAGACCATTCACGCCGCGCTCGACGCCGGCGTGACGTTCATCGACACCGCCGACGCCTACTCGCTCGACGACAGCGACTTCGGGCACAACGAGGAGCTGATCGCCGAGGCGTTGCGCGGCAGGTCCGAGGAGGTGTTCGTCGCGACCAAGGGCGGTCACACCCGCGTGCCGGGCGGCGGCTGGGGCCTGAACGGCACCCGCGAATACCTGCTGAACGCCGTCGACGGGTCGCTGCGACGGCTCGGGGTCGACCAGATCTTCCTGTACCAGTTCCACCGGCCGGACCCGAGGACGCCGATCGCCGAGTCGGTCGGTGCACTGAAGGAGCTGCTGGACAACGGGAAGATCCGCTACGCCGGCGTCTCCAACTTCAACCCGGAGGAGATCGTGCTGGCCAACGAGATCCTGGGCGGGCGGCTGACGGCCGTGCAGAACCAGTTCTCGCCGTCGTTCCGGTCGAGCGAGCCGGAGCTCGAGCTGTGCGACAAGCTCGGCATCGCTTTCCTGCCGTGGAGCCCGTTCGGCGGGATCAGCAAGGCGGGTGCGTTGAGCGGTCCGTTCAAGGAGGTCGGCGACGCGCACGGCGTGAGCGCACACCAGGTGTGTCTCGCGTGGATGCTGGCGAAGTCCGAAGTGGTAGTCCCCATTCCGGGTGCTTCTCGACCGGCGAGCATCCGCGATTCGGCCCAGGCCACCCACCTGGAGTTGACCAAGGACGAGCTGACCCGCCTGGACGGGTGACCCCGGTGGCAAATCAGGACAAATGGTCGCACGATCTAGTCCATGCGGACCTTGATCAGCATCGTGGCGATCGTCGCCGGTATGACACCGGCACCCGCGTCCGCGGCGCCCTTGCCAGAGGGCTCCGCGGACCACTTCGCGGGGTCTCAAGTCCTGAAGCACGAAGGCCTTGGTGATCTGCGGGCGGAGGAAGACCCGCCGACAGAGGGCAAAGTGCCCGGGATGGACGTCAGCAGCCACCAGGGTGACGTCGACTGGAAGTCCTCTTGGGACAAAGGAGCCCGGTTCACCTACGTCAAGGCGACCGAGGGCACCCACTACCGGAACCCGAAGTTCACCCAGCAGTACAACGGTTCCTACGACGCCGGCATGATCCGCGGCGCGTACCACTTCGCGCTGCCCGATCGCTCCGACGGCGTGGCGCAGGCGAACTTCTTCGTCAACAACGGCGGTGGCTGGTCGCCGGACGGCCGGACGCTGCCGCCGGCGTTGGACATGGAGTACAACCCGTACGGCGACACCTGCTACAAGATGGACCAGGCCGCGATGACGGCGTGGGTGAAGGCGTTCAGCGACAGGGTTTTCGTGCTCACCAAGCGATATCCGGCGATCTACACGTCCACCAGCTGGTGGAACAAGTGCGTCGGCGGCTCGGTGAAGTTCGGTGAGAACAACCCGTTGTGGGTGGCGCACTACAACTCGAAGCTCGGCCCGCTGCCCATGGGTTTCGAGTTCCACACCATCTGGCAGTGGCAGGCGGCCGGGCTCTTCCCCGGTGACCAGAACCTGTTCAACGGCAAGTTCGACCAGTTGCAGCGCATCGCCGCCAGCTGACGGCGATGCGCTGCAGGTTCTAGTCGAACAGAGCCGGGAGGGTGCCCTCCCAGGCTTCGCGCAGCTCGTCGAGCGGCAGCTCACCGAGCCCCTGGATCTCCAGCGCCTTCGACCCCGGGTCGACGACACCGACCTTGCGCCACGGCAGGCGCCGCGCGGTGCACATGTCGGTGAAGCGCTGCTCCTCCGTGCGGGGAACCGCGACCAGCACGCGGCCGGCGGACTCGCTGAACAGCTCGGTGAACAGGTCGCCCTGCAGGAACACGCGCGCGCCCACCTCGCCGATCAGGCACGTCTCGACCAGCGTCTGGGCCAGGCCGCCCTCGGAGAGATCGTGCGCGGCCGAGACCATGCCGTCCCGGGAACCCGCGACGAGGACCTGGCCGAGCAGCTTCTCGCGCTGCAGGTCGACCTTCGGCGGCAGCCCGCCGAGGTGGCCGTGCACGTGGTGGGCCCACTCGGAGCCACCGAACTCGTCGCGCGTCTCGCCGAGCAGCAGCAGCGTCTCGCCGGCCTCCGCGCCGATCCCGGTGGGGATGCGGCGTCGCACGTCGTCGATCACGCCCAGCACACCCACGACCGGCGTCGGCAGGATCGCCGTGGTGCCGGTCTGGTTGTAGAAGCTGACGTTGCCGCCGGTCACCGGGATGCCGAGCTCGGCACAGCCGTCCGCGAGGCCCTTCACGGCCTGCTCGAACTGCCACATCACGCCGGGGTCCTCCGGCGAGCCGAAGTTGAGGCAGTTCGTGACGGCGACCGGCGTGGCACCGGTGGCCGCGACGTTGCGGTAGGCCTCGGCGAGCGCCAGCTTCGCGCCCTCGTACGGGTCGAGCTTGGTGTAGCGGCCGTTGCAGTCCGTCGAGAGAGCGACCCCGCGGCCGGTCTCCTCGTCGATCCGGATCATGCCGCCGTCGCTCGGCTGCGCGAGGACCGTGCCGCCGCGGACGTACCGGTCGTACTGCTGCGTGACCCACTTCTTGGAAGCCAGGTTCGGGCTGGCCGCCATGATCTTGATGAGTTCGAGGACGTTCTCGGGCCTTTCGAGGCTGTCCGGCGTGTTCGCCTGCAGCTCATCCTGGTCCGCCGGTCGCTGGATGGGCCGGTGGTAGACCGGGCCCTCGTGCGCGACGGTGCGCGGCGGCACGTCCACGACGACCTCGTCGTGGTAGGTGATCACCAGGCGGTCGCCGTCGGTCACCTCACCGATCTCGGTGGCGATGACGTCCCACTTGCGGCAGACCTCCATGAACGCCTCGACGTTCGCGGGCTCGACGACCGCGCACATGCGTTCCTGGGACTCGCTGGAGAGGATCTCGGCCGGAGTCATGTTCTTCGCCCTGAGCGGGACCCGGTCGAGCCAGACGTGCATGCCGCCGTCACCAGCGGACGCCAGCTCGCTCGTGGCGCAGGACAGCCCGGCGCCGCCGAGGTCCTGGATGCCGACGACGATGCCCTTCTCGAAGAGCTCCAGCGAGCACTCGATCAGGACCTTCTCCGTGAACGGGTCGCCGACCTGCACGCTCGGCAGCTTCTTGCGCTTGCCGGCGCTGTCGTCGAACGTCTCGCTGGCCAGGACACTGACCCCGCCGATGCCGTCGAGGCCCGTGCGCGCGCCGTACAAGATGACCTTGTTGCCGGTGCCGGACGCGTGCGCGAGGTGCAGGTCCTCGACCCGCATCGCACCCACGCACAGGGCGTTGACCAGCGGGTTGCCCTGGTAGGACTCGTCGAACACGACCTCGCCGCCGATGTTCGGCAGGCCGAGGCAGTTCCCGTAGCCGCCGACGCCCGCGACGATGCCGGGCAGGACGCGTTTGGTGTCTTCGGCGTCGGGCTTGCCGAACCGCAGCGGGTCCATGACCGCGAGCGGCCGGGCGCCCATGGCGAGGATGTCGCGCACGATGCCGCCGACCCCCGTGGCCGCGCCCTGGTAGGGCTCGACGTACGACGGGTGGTTGTGGCTCTCGGCCTTGAACGTAACCGCCCAGCCGTCACCGATGTCGACGACGCCGGCGTTCTCGCCGATGCCCGCGAGCATCTTGGCGCGCATCTCGTCGGTCGTGGTGTCGCCGAAGTACTTGAGGTGCACCTTGGACGACTTGTAGGAGCAGTGCTCGCTCCACATGACCGAGTACATGGCGAGCTCGGCGTCCGTTGGGCGCCTTTGCAGGATTTCCTTGATGCGCGCGTACTCGTCGTCCTTCAGGCCCAGCTCCTTGTAGGGCTGCTCCTGGTCGGGCGTGGCTTCGGCGTTCTTGACGGTGTCGATGCTCATGCCTTCACCTGCACTGCGTCGAGAAGCGACAGGAACATCCCCAGACCGTCGTCGGTCGGGCCGGTGAGCGCGTCGATGGCGTGCTCGGGGTGCGGCATGAGGCCGACGACGTTGCCCCTGGCGTTGGTGATGCCCGCGATGTTGTTGCGGCTGCCGTTCGGGTTCTCGCCGACGTACCGGAAGACGACTCGGTTCTCACCTTCGAGTTCGTCGAGTGTCTTCTGGTCGGCTTGGTAGCCGCCCTCGCCGGACTTCAGCGGCACGAGGATCTCGGCACCTTTGTCGTACCTGGTGGTCCACGGCGTGGTGTTGTTCTCGACGGCGAGCCACTGGTCGCGGCACACGAAGTGCAGCTTGTGGTTGCGCACCAACGCGCCCGGCAGCAGGTGGGCCTCGGCGAGGATCTGGAAGCCGTTGCAGATGCCCAGAACCGGCATCCCCTTGTGCGCGGCCTCGATCACTTCCTGCATGACCGGCGCGAACCGGGCGATGGCACCGCAGCGCAGGTAGTCGCCGTACGAGAACCCGCCGGGGACGATGACGGCGTCGACACCCTTGAGGTCGTGGTCGCCGTGCCAGAGCGGCACAGCCTCCCCATCGGCGTACCTGACGGCGCGCTGGGCGTCGACGTCGTCGAGCGTGCCGGGGAAGGTGATGACACCGACCCTCATGCCTCGACCCTGCGCACGGTCCAGTCCTCGATCACGGGGTTGGCGAGGAAGGTCTCAGCGATCTTGGCGAGCGTGGCGTCGTCGACGTCGTCGGCGACCTCCAGCTCGAAGTGCTTGCCCTGGCGGACGGCGGTGATGCCGTCGAAGCCAAGACGCGGCAGCGCGTTCGCCACCGCCTGGCCTTGCGGGTCGAGAATTTCGGGCTTCGGCATGACGTCGACGACGACTCGGGCCACGACAGACTGCTCCCGGGTTTGAGGGGCTGGCGGTACTCCGAGACCCTACCTGACCTGGGGGTTCATCCAGACGACACGTGGTGGGCGGCACATCTTCACCGGCTCACCACCGGGTGAACGAGCTTGCCTCGGCGGCGCTGTTTGGTAGAGTTGGACGTGCCGAGGCCCGTAAGCCGAGGAAGTGTACCCAGCCCACGTCCGGACGGTCGACGGCTGGGTATCGCGCTTTTTGGGGCTAGTTCAGGTCGACGACCGACTCGACGATCGGCATCACCCGCTCCCGCCACTCACCGCCGGAGCCGTAGCACCAGGCCGCGAAATCCGCGATCCACAGCAGCTCCTCGTTGCTGCTGCGGCAGTGCTCGTAGACGAGGTTCGTGGACAACGCGACGTGGCCAAGTGATGTGCGGATGGTCAGGAGGTCGTGCTGGTCTCGCTGGGCACGCGAATCAAGGACGAGTCGATGAGCACCGGCTTGCAGCAAATCCTCGACGAGCCGCCGGACGCACGCTTGACGCGCCTGTTCGTCACCCTGGTCACAGCTGCTCCTGTACAGCCGCACGGAGACCTTCTCCTCCACCATCCGGGACGCGATCGCTTTGCGGCGACTGGGGGTCTCCTTCTTGCAATGCAGTTCCCGCTGCCCAGGCATCAGCAGACAGCGCAAGGCCTTGCGGAACTTGTGCAACTGGCCGGGCGGCACCAAGGCCACCGCCAGCAGGTACGTGTCGTTTCGCCGCGACTCGTCGACGAAGGCGTGCAGACTCACGAAACGTCCATCGGCCGGGTCCGAACAACAGTTCACCACGTCCAGCCGATCGGGTCCGAACGACCGGGTGTTGGACCCATTCCAACAAGCTATTTCGCCGAAAGCGAGACCGGTGGCACCCGAGCCGGATCCGACGGATGCTGGAGATCATGAAGATCCTGGTGCTCGGCGGAACCGTGTTCCTCAGCAAGGCCATCGTGGCGGAGGCGGTGCGCCGGGGCCACGAGGTGCTGTGCGGCGCCCGCGGTGCCTCGGGTGAGGTCCCCGATGGCGCACGCCTCGTCTCGATCGACAGAAACCGGCCCGGCGCGTTCGGCCAGCTGGCGGGCGAGCAGTTCGACTCGGTCATCGACGTGTCCAAGTACTCGGTGAACTGGGTGCGGGACGCGCTGGAGGCGTTCGGCGCAACGACGCCGCACTGGACGTTCGTGTCCAGCATCTCGGTCTACGCGGACCACAGCAGTGGCAGCGACGAACTCCTGCCGCCGCTGGAGGACGACCCGACGCAGGAGTTCACGGCTGAGCGGTACGGCAGCGTGAAGGTGGCCAGCGAGAACGCCGTCAGGGAAGCGGTGGCAGGGCGCGAGTTCATCGTCAGGGCCGGGCTGATCACCGGGCCGGACGACCCGAGTGACAGGTTCGGGTACTGGCCCGCGCGCTTCAGCCAGGGCGGGAAGGTCGTGGTGCCGGACAGCCCCGACCTGGGGTTCCAGCACATCGACGTGCGGGATTTGGCGCAGTGGATCGTGTTCGCTGCCGAGGAGGGAGTCACCGGCACGTACGACTCGACCGGGCCGGTCATGCCGTTCCAGATGGCGATCGGGGAGATCGCGGGCGCGACGGCGGCGCCGGGGACGCAGATCGTCAGCGTGCCGGAGAACGTCCTGCAGCAGCTGGAGATCAACCCGTGGGCCGGGCCGCGGTCGTTGCCGCTGTGGCTGCCGCAGGAGTGGGCCAAGATGGTCGGTCGCGATGTCAGCAACGCGTTCGCCAACGGGCTCAAAACGAGGCCGCTCGCCGAGACCGCGCTCGACTCGCTGGAGTACGAGCGCGGCCTCGGGCTGGACCGGCCTCGCAAGGCTGGGCTCACCGCGGAGGAAGAGCAGGAAATCCTTACAGCAGTGGGTTGATCTGCGCGGCGACGAGGTCGATGCGCACGCCCTGGTTCGGGCAGCCGCCGAAGTGGTGGAGCCCGATCACCTTGTGCGTGCGCCTCGACAGCACCGGCGAACCGGACGAGCCGCCTTCGGTGTCGCACATGTAGCTGATGTCGGACTGCGACACGTTGCCGTTGACCCGCACCGCGCGCACGACGCAGTAGCCGCCGCCGTTGTTGTTGTCGCGCAATGACAACTTCTTCAGCTTCCCGGCCGGGTGGCCGACGATGTACATCTCCTCACCCACGGCCGGAACGCGCGCGTCCAGTTCGAGGTAGCCGAACGAGCTGATGGCCGTGAAGTTGTTCACGGAGAAGAGGGTGTAGTCGAGACCGGAGTCGGTCTTGATCACCCTGTCCGCCAGAACCTTGGTGACCGTGGCGGACGTGGTGCCGCCGCAGGTCGGGCACTGGTAGTTGAACCAGACCTCGATGCCGTTGGTGCTGGTGAAGCAGTGGTTGTTGGTGAGCATGTTGTTCTTCGGGCCGACCCGCCACGCCGTGCACAACGAGCTGCCGTTCTTCAGCAACTTCGCGACGGACGCGGTCTTGCCCCACTCGGTCGGGTTGCTCGACTGGTAGCAGACCGCGTCCTTGTAGTCGTTCGTGCCGCAGATGCTCTGCACGGACGGCTGCGAGGACATCTCGGCCTCGGTGTAGCCGCGCGTGATCTTGTCGATCCGCACGCGCGACAGCGGGTTCTTCAACGACACCACGGCTGATGAGCCCGTGACCGACATGGCCCAGAAACCGGTCGCGTCAGGAGTCGCCGTCAACGAAGATCGAAGATCCCGGTTGTAGGTGTACTTCTCGGTGCCGTCAGGGTTCGACACCGTGAGCACGTCGCCGGGCAGGATCCGGAGGTCGGTGAAATGGATCTTCACGTAACCGGAACCCGGCCTGTCGATCACAGCAGAACGGTTTGCACCACCCACGCGGACTGAGATCGATTCCTCAGTTCCGATCTCCTGGGATTGCGGCGAGGCCGCCTGAGCAGGAGTAGAGGTGGTGGTAGCAGGGACGAAGGACGTCATCGGCAGGGCGAGTGCCAGTGCCGTGAGGAGTTGCAGGGTTTTCCTCATGCCTTTTGATACTTCCGACGTCACCTGACCGTGTCAGCCCGCCAAAAGTCGGTAATGGAGGAATCCATGCGAGTTGTCCATTTCGGCCACGCCTGCGTGCTTCTGGACACCGGGTCGACGCGCATCCTGATCGACCCCGGCACGTTCTCCGCGGGGTTCGAGGACGTGCAAGACCTGGACGCAGTGCTCATCACGCACCAGCACTACGACCACCTGGACACCGAGAGGCTGCCCGCACTGCTCGCGCGGAACCCGCAAGCTCAGCTCATCGTGGACGAGGGATCGGCGCCCAGCGTCGAGAATCCGACGGTCGCCCAGCCGGGCGACGTCATCAAGGTCGGCGACACCACGGTGAAGGTCGTCGGCGGCAAGCACGCGATGATCCACCAGGACATCCCCATCGTGCCGAACACCGCGTACGTGGTCGGCGACGGCGCGTTCTACCACCCCGGCGACTCGCTGTTCGTGCCGGACGAGGACGTCGACGTGCTCGGCCTGCCCTCCGGCGCTCCGTGGCTCAGGCTGGGCGAGGCCGTCGACTTCATGCGCGCGATCAAGCCGCGCGTCGCCGTGCCCATCCACGAGAAGCTGCTGTCGATGCCGCAGAACGCCTACGCGCTGTTCGACATGTTGAAGCCGGAGGGCACCGAGGTCAGGCCGCTGACGCCAAGCGAGGAGACGGCAGTTTGACGTAGGTCGTCGGCTCGGCGTCGTGCGCGAGCGCGATGTCCACGGCGTCGAGCACGGCCTGCCGCGCACCCGGCCGGTCCAGGTCGCGGGCGTCGACGGTGATCCGGGTCAGACCTCCGCGGCGCGCGGACCGTGCCGTCGCGTAGACGAGCGCGAGCGAGCGCAGCTCACCGAAGCTGCTGCGCTCGGTCAGCGCGTGCAGCCGGCCGAGCGTCGCGAGCCCGGTGCCGACGTCGCGCACGGCGTGGGCGTCGGCACAGCGGTTGAACCTGTGCTTGGCCAGCGCGATCAACGTGCCGGGCGACGCGACGCACCGCCGTGGGGCGAACGTGGTGGTGTTCAGGCCGATGGCTTCCATCTGCACGCGGGCACCCGTCAGCAACAACCCCGCCTCATAGGCAGGGAGCCGCCGCTGGCCGAGACCGTGCAGCACGACGTCATCGCCGAGCGCGGCGCGCTGCCGCACCCATTCCTGCGCCTTGCCGAGCTCGCGAGGTTTCACGAGCAGCGACAACGGCACCTTCCGCGGGTCGAGGGCCGCGGCGAGATCAGCGCATCGGTCGAGTGTCTGCGGACCGATGCCGGACAGTGAGACCACGAGCTGTGAATGCACGTTCTGAGTGCGCCATGCCGTGGTGACATCCGCGTGAAAGCGGAGCTAACTCAGGCGAGCCAGTCAGCGAAAGACCGGCCAGTGAGCCGCTCGTACGCCTCCACGTACCGATTCCGGGTGGCTTCGACGACGTCCGCGGGCAGCGGAGGCGGCGGAACATCGCTCTTGCGGTCCCAGCCGGACGCATCGGACGTCAGCCAGTCGCGGACGTACTGCTTGTCGAACGACGGCTGCACGCGACCGGGCTCGTAGCCCTCGGCCGGCCAGTACCGCGACGAGTCCGGCGTGAACACCTCGTCGGCAAGGATCAGCTCGCCCGAGGCGTCCAGCCCGAACTCGAACTTCGTGTCCGCCAGGATCAGGCCGCGCGTCAACGCGTACGCGCGCGCCTCGCTGTACAGCTCGATCGTCCGGTCGCGCAGCTTCGACGCCAGCTCGACACCGTGCTTCTCCGCGATGACCTCGAACGACACGTTCTCGTCGTGCGCCCCGATCTCGGCCTTCGACGCGGGCGTGAAGATCGGCGGCGTCAGCTCGGACGCCTCGACCAGCCCGGCCGGCAGCTCGATCCCGCACACCGCGCCCGTTGCCGTGTAGTCGGCCATGCCAGAACCCGTCAGGTAGCCGCGTGCCACGCACTCCACGTCGACCATCTGCAGCTTGCGCACCAGCAGCGCGCGGCCGCGGACCTCGGCCGGGATGCGCGGGTCGTCGTAGGCGACCAGGTGGTTGGGGGCGAGCCGCTCGAACCAGAACACGCTCATCGCGGTCAGCACCCGGCCCTTGTCCGGGATCTCGGTGCTCAGGACGTGGTCGTAGGCCGAGATCCGGTCCGACGCGACGAACAGCAGCAGCTCGTCGTCGACGTCGTAGAGTTCGCGAACCTTGCCGCGGGCGACGTGCTGGTAGTCAGCGAGCGTAGGCACGCTGGTCAGCCTACGTGCCCGTGTTCCGGAAACCGACGTACACCCCTTCACCCCTACAGATCAAGCTCTCTGACGCTTAAGGTGCACCCGTGCTCACCCGCAAGTCGCTGTGGATCCCGGCTTTGGCGAGCCTGGGACTGCTCATCGTGCTGGGCGTGGCCGGGTGGAGCATCGACTCCAGCCCGCTCTCGTCGCCGGCCTCGAGCACGCAGCCAACTACTCCGACCCAGTCGGTCAGCATCGTGCCGACACCGGATGTCGTCGACATCACGGTCAGCACCACGACCACGACGACGACCACCACCACCACGACGACCGCGCAGCCGAAGCCGCCGCCCGTGCAGGCACCGCCACCGCCCCCGCAGACCACGACGCCGAGCACGCCCCCGCAGCAAGGGCTGTTCGTCTCCGAGGGCGCGTCGTGCAGCCCGGAAGGCGCGAGCGGGATCGGCCTGCTCGGCGAGCCGCTGGAGTGTCGCAAGGACGGCAACCGAGGCAACCGCCTGCGCTGGCACAAGGTCTAGACGG
>NZ_JYJG01000612.1 GCF_000955955.1 Lentzea aerocolonigenes | reverse complement strand
GGACCCTTGGAATCAACCGTCTAGTCGCAGACGGCTCCACGCGACGCCGAGCCGACGAGCTTGGCGTACTTGGCGAGCACGCCGCGTTCGTAACGCGGAGGCAGCGGCGCCCAGCCCTCACGGCGGCTGTCGAGGTCGGCGTCCACGTCCAACGTGCCCTCGGCGACGTTCAGCGTGATCTGGTCGCCGTCGCGCACGAACGCGATGGGACCGCCGTCGACCGCCTCGGGTGCCACGTGGCCGACGCACAACCCCGTGGTGCCGCCGGAGAAGCGGCCGTCGGTGAGCAGCAGGACGTCCTTGCCGAGGCCCGCGCCCTTGATCGCCGCGGTGATGGCGAGCATCTCGCGCATGCCCGGCCCGCCCTTGGGGCCTTCGTAGCGGATCACCACGACGTCGCCCGCGGCGATCGTGCCGTCCTCCAGCGCGTCCATCGCGGCGCGCTCGCGGTCGAACACCCGCGCGGTGCCGGTGAAGACGTCCGAGTCGAAGCCCGCGGACTTGACCACCGCACCGTCCGGGGCGAGCGTGCCGCGCAGGATCGTGATGCCGCCGGTGTGGTGGATGGGCTTGTCCAGCGCACGCAGCACGAGGCCGTCGGGGTCAGGCGGGGCGATGTCGGCGAGGTTCTCGGCGACCGTGCGGCCGGTGACGGTGAGGCAGTCGCCGTGCAGCAGACCGGCGTCCAGCAGCGCCTTCATCACCACGGGCACGCCCCCGATGCGGTCGACGTCGGTCATCACGTGGCGTCCGAACGGCTTCACGTCGGCCAGGTGCGGCACCCGCGCGCCGATGCGGCTGAAGTCGTCCAGCGACAGTTCGACACCGGCCTCGTGCGCGATCGCGAGCAGGTGCAGCACCGCGTTGGTGGAGCCGCCGAACGCCATGACGACGGCGATCGCGTTCTCGAACGCCTCGCGCGTCATGATCTGCCGGGCGGTGATGCCCTTGCGCAGCATCTCGACCACGGCCTGGCCGGACCGGCGCGCGAACCCGTCACGACGACGGTCGGTGGCCGGGGGAGCGGCACTGCCGGGCAACGACATGCCCAACGCCTCCGCCGCGCTGGCCATGGTGTTCGCCGTGTACATGCCGCCGCACGCGCCCTCACCGGGGCAGATCGCGCGTTCGATCAGGTCGACGTCCTCACGGCTCATCAGCCCGCGCGCACAGGCCCCGACGGCCTCGAACGCGTCGATGATCGTGACTTCCTTCTCGGTGCCGTCGGTCAGCGTGACCCGGCCCGGCAGGATCGACCCGGCGTAGAGGAACACCGAAGCGAGGTCGAGCCGCGCGGCCGCCATCAGCATGCCGGGCAACGACTTGTCGCACCCGGCCAGCAGCACCGAGCCGTCGAGGCGCTCGGCCTGCATCACCGTCTCGACGCTGTCCGCGATCACCTCGCGCGACACCAGCGAGAAGTGCATGCCCTCGTGGCCCATCGAGATGCCGTCCGACACCGAGATCGTGCCGAACTCCAGCGGATACCCGCCCGCCGCGTGCACCCCGTCCTTCGACGCCTTCGCGAGGCGGTCCAGCGACAGGTTGCACGGCGTGATCTCGTTCCACGACGAGGCAACACCGATCTGCGGCTTCTCCCAGTCCTCGTCGCCCATGCCGACGGCCCGGAGCATCCCCCGCGCGGCGGTGCGCTCCAGGCCGTCGGTCACGTCGCGGCTGCGTGGCTTCACGTCTGTCATGCCACGCACGCTAGTACTTCTCAGGCCGGATTCGCCGCATGAGTCAGCGTTTCCCAGGCGACGAACAGGTTGTCCGTCCCCTGTGGACGCATGCGTTCGGTGTAGGCCTGGGTGTTCGCCATCGCGATGCCCAGCCGGGTGTTGAGCGCGTTGAACGACACCTCCGACGTCGGCCCGAGGCTCTGGTTGTACGACCCGCCGCACAGCCACGACGGCACCGGCTCACCGTTCTGGTACTTGGTGTGCAGGCCCCACGCGTGCCGCATGCGGTCCTTGATCTCGCCCCAGATGTCCTGGCCCTGGTGCCGTGCGGTCTCGGCGAGGTGCGCGGCCGCCGCGAGCCCGTAGCCGGTGTGCGTGAAGTCCCGGCAGGTCTCCTGCGACAGCCCGTCCACGAACGTCGACTGGTTCTGCCAGTAGGAGATGATCTCCGAGCGGGTGTCGATGCCGCTGCCCGGCGGCGTCTTCGGCAGCGATCCGTCGGTGGTCAGGTAGATGTAGGCCGGGATGCGGGTGCGGAAGATGCTGATCGCCTTGTCGTAGGCGGCCCGGTCCTCCAGGAAGACCGCGATGCCGATCGACCCCTCCATCATGCTGAGTTCCCAGTTGCCGTTGGTGTTCGCGCGGCCGTTCTGGATCTCGGGGAGGTAGACGTTGCGCAGCATCGTGCCGAAGCGGCCGCTGTTGGGCCAGCTTCCGTAGACGTGCTTGATGATCTCGGCGGCCTTGGGCCAGCTCGATGCCGACCACGCGGTCTGCAGCGGGGCGTTCGAGTTGGTGTGGTCGCGGATGGTGGCCGACCAGGCATCCATGATCTGAATCGCCTTGGTCGCGTACCGGTTGTCGCGCGTGATGTACCAAGCGAGCGAAAGGGTGTACGCGGCGATGGCGTCCTCGCGCTCGTCGGTGCAGCCGTAGTTGGGGTTGGAGTAGGAGCCGCACTCCACGACGGCACGCGGCTTCGGCGTGCGGTTCAGGTCGGCGTACTTCGACGCCATCATGCGGTCGTAGGCGAGCTTCCACGGCTGGGCGCCGGCCTGGACCTTGGCGCGCACGAAGTCCAGCTGTGGCCGGGAAACGACGACTCCCGGGTGGACGAACGCCGCCGGAGCCGCCGAGACGGATCCGGTGACCGGTACCAGCAATGAAGCCAGCAGTGCGATCAGCACCGCGCAGGAACGGGTGACCATAGCGCCAGTGTTAGTGGTCTATACCTTTGCGGTCAATGTTTCCGGCACAACATTCATGCTGGTGAACGGTTCATGCTTCTGAACAAGGCGGGACAACGAAAATCCCCCGGTGCGCGGGAGGTGCACCGGGGGACTCTCAGCTAGCAGGAGTGGGTCACTCCTTGCACTTCTTGCCCGTGTTCACGCAGTTGACCAGGCGGTTCATGATCTGCTGCGACATCACGTTGGCGAAGTCGTCGTGGTCGG
>NZ_JYJG01000611.1 GCF_000955955.1 Lentzea aerocolonigenes | reverse complement strand
GCGCTGCGGATCAAGATCCCGCTGATCATGCCGTCGCTCGTGCTCACCTTCTTCTTCTCCACCATCGCGACGCTGCAGGTGTTCGCCGAGCCGATGACGCTTCGCCCCCTGACCAACTCGCTGAGCTGGACCTGGAGCCCGTACATGAAGGTCTACCGGGACGCCTTCGTCCAGGGTGGTCTGCACTCGGCCGCCGCCACGGCGGTGGTGATCGCGGTGGTGACGCTGGTGCTGTCGTTCGGCTTCCTCAAGGTGGTCAACAGGCGTGCCGCGGAGCGCACACCATGAGCGCCCTGCTGGTCGAACCCCGGGTGAAGCCGTCGGTGTCTGCGCGGGCGGCTCGTCGCACCTCGTGGCTGTCGACGTTCCTGCTGCTGCTGGGAGCGGTCTACTGCCTGGGCCCCGTGCTGTGGGTGGTGATGGCCGCCACCAAAAGCCGCAGCGAGCTGTTCAGCACGTTCACCTTCCTGCCCGGCAGCGGGCTCTTGGCCAACCTCTCCGAGCTGTCGGCCTACCGCGACGGGGTGTACTGGCTGTGGATGCTCAACTCGGGGCTGTACGCCGGTGTGGGCGCCCTGTTGTCCGCGGCGGTGTCCGCGGTGAGCGGGTACGCCCTGGCGAAGTACTCCTTCCCCGGCCGTGGTGCCGTCTTCACCGTGATCCTGGCCGGGGTGCTGATGCCGCCGATCACCCTGGCCGTGCCGCAGTACCTGCTGCTGGCGAAGGTCGATCTGGCGGGCAGCTACTGGTCGGTGCTGCTCCCCAGCATCCTGAGCCCGTACGGCATCTACCTCGCCCGCGTCTACGCGGCCGCGGCGGTGCCCGACGAGGTGCTGGAAGCGGCACGGGTGGACGGCGCCCGCGACCTGCGGCTGTTCACCTCGATCGCGCTTCCGATGATGCGGCCGGGCCTGGTGACGATCTTCCTGTTCCAGTTCGTCGCCATCTGGAACAACTTCCTGCTGCCCTACG
>NZ_JYJG01000610.1 GCF_000955955.1 Lentzea aerocolonigenes | reverse complement strand
GAACAACTTCCTGCTGCCCTACGTCATGCTCGCCGACGACCAGACCTTCCCGGTCACCGTGGGCCTCTACAGCCTGCTCCAGCAGGGCGCGAGCAAACCGGCGCTCTACACCCTCGTGATCACCGGTGCGCTGCTGTCGATCATTCCCCTGATCGCGTTGTTCCTCGGTCTGCAGCGCTACTGGCGCATCGACCTGCTGACCGGGGCCGTAAAGTCGTGAGCACCAGCCACCGCAGGTGAGGCCAGATGACGGACACCGCGCCACAACGGCGAGCAAGCGCGCGGACAAAACGCCCGCCGACCATCATCGACGTCGCGGCACACGCCGGCGTCTCCCGCGGCACTGTCTCCCGCGTCCTGCAGGGAGGGCACAACGTCAGCCCGGCCTCCCAGGAGGCGGTCCACACCGCCATCCGCAAGCTCGGCTACGTGGTGAACCGGGCGGCCCGGAGCCTGGTGACCCAGCGCGCGGGCTCGGTGGCTTTCCTGCTGTCAGAGCCCCAGGAACGGTTCTTCGAGGACCCCAACTTCACCACGTTGCTCCGCGGCTGCACC
>NZ_JYJG01000609.1 GCF_000955955.1 Lentzea aerocolonigenes | reverse complement strand
GGGCGAGCACGACATCCCGCTCATCCTGATCACGGCGGGAACCGAGGCCGAACGTCGCCGCATCGCCCCGTTCCTCTCGCCGCACCACGTCGACGGCGTCCTGTTGATCTCCTCGCACCGTGGCAACCCGATGATCGACCACCTCCGGCGGGCTGATCTGCCGTTCGTGTGCTGTGGCAAGCCGCTCGGTGAGCGTGACGCGGTGTCCTATGTGGCGGCCAACGATCGTGAGGGCGCCAGGGTCATGGTGCGCCACCTGCTCGAGTCCGGCCGCAAGCGCGTCGCCACCATCGCCGGCCCCCAGGACACACCCGGTGGACTCGAACGGTTGCAGGGCTACCGCGAAATGCTCGCCGAGCACGGCATCGCCCACGACAAGCGGCTGGTGGCGGTCGGCGACTACAGCCGGGCCAGCGGTGAGGCGTGCATGCAACGGCTGCTGACCAGCACACCGGACGTCGACGCGGTCTTCGTGGCGTCGGACCTGATGGCCGACGGCGCTCTGGCCGCGATCGAGCGGGCAGGTCTGCGCGTCCCCGAGGACATCGCCGTCGGCGGTTTCGACGACTCACCTGTCGCGCCTGCCGCCCATCCCCCGCTGACCACCATCCGGCAACCGTGGGATCGCATCAGCGAGATGATGGTGCGTCAACTGCTGGCCCAGATCGACGGTGAAGGGCCGGCCACGGTGATTCTGCCAACCGGGCTCGTCGTCCGCGAGTCAGCCTGATTCACCAGGCGTTGTCGAATGTGCGGTCGAATTTCGACGAGACTGTGCACGTTCACAGAAATCCATTGCATCACCCTTGAAACGATCACCTATATGCGGTTCTATCAGAGCGAATCGTACGTAAAGGGAACTGTGCACGTTCACAGTTCGACCCGCGTACGATCCCTGCTTCACTTCGATCAAAGGAGATCGAATGACCGCAAGCGGCATTCGCCGTGCAGGGAAGGTCGCGTCTCTGCTGACGGCCGTCACGCTTCCCGCGGCGCTGCTGACCCCTGCCGTGTCCGCGGCGAACTCGCTCAGCATGCTGGGCGCGGACGTCTCGACCGCGCAACGGGCGCTGGAGCTCGGCGCGAAGTACTACGACGCGAACGGCGTCGCCAAGGACCCGCTCGACGTCCTCAAGGGCGCCGGCGTCAACTACGTCCGCCTGCGCATCTGGAACAACCCTCGCAGTGGCTACAACAACAAGGCCAAAGTCCTGCAGTACGCGCGGACGGTGAAGGCCAAGGGCCTCAAGCTGATGGTCGACTTCCACTACTCCGACACCTGGGCCGATCCCGGCAAGCAGTACAAGCCCGCCGCGTGGGCCGGCCACGGCATCAGTCAGCTGCAGACGGACGTCTACAACTACACCTACGACGTCTGCACCAGCCTCAAAGCACAGGGCACCGTTCCCGACAGCGTGCAGATCGGCAACGAGATCAACACCGGCATGCTGTGGAACGACGGCAAGGTCGTCAACAACAACTTCACCAACCTCGGGCGGTTGCTCAAAGCCGGTTACAACGCCACCAAGGCGTGCAACCCGGACACCCAGGTGATCATCCACACCGCACGGATCGAGAGCGGCGCCCGTTGGTTCTACGACGGCATCCGCACCCAAGGCGTCCAGTGGGACATCACCGCTCTGTCCTACTACTGCTACTGGCACGGCAGCATGTCCACAATGGCCGGAGTCCTGACCGACATGCGCTCCCGGTACGGCAAACCGGTCATCCTCGCCGAAACCGCATACCCCTACACCACGGCCAACCACGACCGCACAACGAACGTGATCAGCGCTTCACAGCCGTGCTCGGGCTACCCCGCGACACCCGCCGGGCAGGCAGCGAACTTCACGGCCGTGCAGAATACCGCCCGCAACGTCGGTGCCATCGGGATCTTCTACTGGGAACCCACCTGGCACGCGGTGCCCGGCAACGGCTGGGATCCGGCCGACATCACCAACTCCGGCAACGGCTGGGAGAACCAAGCCGTCTTCGACCGCAACGGGCGCCTGCTGCCCGGCATCCGCTGGACCCCCTGACCCCATCGGCTTCGCCCTGACTTCTCTTCACCGCCCCTGCCGAGGAAGAGGTGCTGCACCATGTCCCAAATCCAGCTGTCCCCAGCGGATCCGCCCATCCGGCGAGAACGTGGCCGCTCCAGCGTTCCGCGGCGAAGAGCAGCGATCGCGTTCACTGCTGCTCTCGGCATCCTCGCGTCCACCGTGGCCCCGGGATCAGCGTCCGCCGCGGACAACCGCTACCAGCGAGGGCCGAACCCCACCCAGTCCAGTATCGCGGCGAACCGCGGCACGTTCGCCACCGCGGAGACGAGTGTGGGCGGCGGGAACGGCTTCGGTGCCGCGAAGATCTACTACCCGACCGACACCAGCAAGGGCACGTTCGGTGCGATCGCGGTCGTGCCTGGTTACACCGCGACCTGGGCGGCCGAGGGTGCGTGGATGGGGCACTGGCTGGCCTCGTTCGGGTTCGTCGTGATCGGCATAGACACGCTCAGCCGCAACGACTGGGACGTCGCGCGCGGCACTCAGTTGCTGGAGGCGCTGGACTACCTGACCCAGCGCAGCTCGGTGCGCACCAGAGTGGACCCCAACCGCCTCGCGGTGATGGGCCACTCGATGGGTGGCGGCGGAACCATCTCGGCCGCCCTGCGCCGACCGACGCTGAAGGCCGCCATCGGACTGGCGCCGTACAGCCCGTCGCAGACCCCGTCGGCCATGCAGGTCCCCACCATGCTGCTGGCCGGTCAGAACGACGGGACGAGCACTCCGGCGAGCGTTCTGACCCACTACAACAACATCCCGGCCTCGACCGAGAAGGCGTACCTCGAGCTCACCGGTGCCGCGCACAGCTTCCCGACCTCGAACAACTCGGTGATGACGCGCAAGGTCATTCCCTGGATGAAGATCTTCATCGACCAGGACACCCGCTACACGCAGTTCCTGTGCCCGTTGCTGGACAACACCGGTATCAGGACGTACCGCAGCAGCTGCCCGCTCTTGCCGGACGACCCGGCCCCTGGCGCCACCTTCAGCCTGGAGAGCTCCGCCTCCGGCAAGTGCGCCGACGTACCGGGCCGGGTCCAGACCAACGGCACCGGACTGATCGTCTGGACTTGCAACGGCGCGGCCAACCAGCGGTGGACCCACACGGCCGCAGGCGAACTCCGGATCTACGACAACGCGAAATGTATGGACGCCAACGCTTCCGGGCAAGGTACGCGGGTGACGATCAACGCCTGCACCGGCGGCGACAGTCAGAAGTGGACGGTCGACGTCAACGGCACGGTCACGAACGCGGCCTCCGGTCGTTGCCTCGACGCCGGCGGTACCGCCGACAACTCGCCGGTCGTCGTAACCACCTGTACCGGTGCCACCAGCCAGACCTGGAGCAAGCGATCATGACTGGAATCTCCCGCCGCAGCCTGATGATCGGCGCGGCCGCAGGGGCAGGCGCCCTCGCACTCGGCACGGCTCCCCAGGCATCCGCCGCGACGTTCGTCAAGGGCGCGGACATCAGCTGGATGCCTCAGATGGAGGCCAACGGCTACTACTGGC
>NZ_JYJG01000608.1 GCF_000955955.1 Lentzea aerocolonigenes | reverse complement strand
GGCTACTACTGGCTCAACAAGTCCGGCGTGCGGCAGGACCTGTTCACCATCCTCAAGAGTTACGGCCTGACGGCGATCAGTCTGCGCACCTGGGTGAACCCGTCCAACAGCCCCGCCAACGGTCATTGCAGCATCCAGGAGACCGTCAAGATGGCGCAGCGTTGCCGTGACGCGGGTATGCAGGTGCTGCTCGGCTTCCACTTCGGTGACACCTGGAACTCAGTGGGCGTGCAGAAGCCGCCCAAGGCATGGGCGAACATGAGCTATGCGCAGATGCGGGACGCGCTGCGCCGGTACGTCGACGACTCGTTGAAGCTGCTCAAGGCCGGCGGTGTCACGCCTGGCTGGGTGAAGATCGGCAACGAACAGAACAGCGGCATCTGCTCCCCCGTCGGCAGCGTCAGCAAACCGTCCCAGATGACCGGCCTGCTCAACGGCGCCTACGACGT
>NZ_JYJG01000607.1 GCF_000955955.1 Lentzea aerocolonigenes | reverse complement strand
CCGACCGCGGCCATGGACGGCTTCCTCAACGTGTGACAGGAGAATCTGTGTCTATCAAGCGTCTGGTGTTGGTCACGGCCGTGTTGAACGCGGCCGTGCTGGCCCCGGTCCCCGCCGCGGCCGCGTTGCCACCGCAGTGCTCCGGCACCGCTGCGATCAAGTGCAGCTTCAACGTCACGCCTGGCAACTACGACGTCACCATGGAACTCGGCAGCACCACAAAGGCAGCCAACACCTCCATGTCAGTGGAGGCTCGCAGGCAGATCCTGAACCCCGTCTCCACCACCTCCGGCCAGGTCATTCGCACGACGGTCTCGGTCAATGTCCGCAGCCCCGAGGGGCAACCCACCGGCCAGGGCGGCAACGGCACGCCTGGCCTGCAGATCACCTTCAGCGGCACCGCACCCGCGATCGGCGCGCTCACCGTCACACCAGCGAGTTCTCCGCTGGTGGCCTACCTCGCGGGTGACTCGACCGTGTGCGACCAACCCACCGCGCCCTACACGGGCTGGGGCCAATACCTGCCCACCCGCCTGCGCAAAGGCGCCGTGGTCGCGAACTACGGCGACTCCGGCGAGAGCTCCGGCAGCTTCCTGTCCAACCGAGCGCTCTTCCCGACGATGAAGCCACTGATCAAGAGCAAGGACCTGGTGTTCATCCAGCTCGGACACAACGACAAGGACCCCACCGCTACCGCCTTCCGCGACAACCTCACCCGTCTGGTCAACGGTGTGCGCGAGCGCGGAGGTGCTCCGGTGCTGATGACCCCACCGGTACGCAGGCTCTTCAACGGCAGCAAACTCACGGGCACCGCCCTGCACGTCAACAACAAGGGCGTGGACCTGCCCGCCGTCATCCGGGCACTCGGCCGCAGCGCGGGCGTGCCGGTCATCGACCTGACCGCCAAGAGCAAGACTCTGGTCGAATCGATGGGTCCTTCGGCCTCCCAGGCACTGTTCCTCACCAGGGAAGCAGGCGACAACACCCACTTCTCCGCCCGTGGCGGCTCGGAGATGGCCGGTCTCGTCGTGCAGGGCGTGCGGGAACTGAACCTGCCGCTGGCCGCCTACCTGCGCTGAGCCAGGCGTTCGACTCACCTGTTGGAGGTCAACCATGCTCGTGCATCGACGGCGCGCCACACCGCTCGCCGCCGGCGTTGTCGCCTTGACCTTGGCCGGCAACGGTCTCGTCGTCTCGGCGGCTTCGGCGACGACGACCCGTTACGAAGCGGAAGTCGCACCGGCCACCTGCGCCGGCGTAGTCGAGTCCAACCACACCGGCTACTCCGGCAACGGGTTCTGCAACGGCGACAACACGATCGACGCGGCGGCGCAGTTCACCGTGACCGCAGCCGCAGCAGGCACGGCGACCATCGCCATCCGGTACGCCAACGGCGCCACGGCCAACCGACCTGCCGACGTGCTCATCAACGGAGCGCTCGCCCAGGAGGGCGCCGCTTTCGACCCGACCGGCGCCTGGACCGCGTGGGCCACGACGACGTTCACCGTGTCGATGACCGCCGGTACGAACACGATCCGCTTGGACCCGACCACTGCGGCGGGCCTGGCGAACATCGACCACCTCGACCTGGAAGCCGGTGACACTCCGCCGCCCGCGGGCAAGCAGATGGAAGACCTGAACCGGGGCCTGGTCAGCGTGCGCTCCGGAGCCGGCAACCTGGTGTCGTGGCGGCTGTTCGGGTACGAGCCGGCCTCGACCGGGTTCAACGTCTACCGCGGCACCACGAAGCTGAATTCCTCGCCGATCACCAACTCCACGAACTTCCTGGACTCCGGGGCGTCGGCGGACGCCTCGTACTCGGTCCGCGCGGTCGTGGACGGGGCGGAGCAGGCGCCGTCCGAGCCGTCGCTGCGTTTCACCGGAGGCAACTACCTGGACGTGCCGATCTCCCGGCCTGGCAGCAGCTACACGGCTGGTGACGCGAGTGTCGGGGACGTGGACGGCGACGGCCAGTACGAGATCTTCCTCAAGTGGGATCCCAGCGACCAGAAGGACAACTCGCAGTCGGGTCGTACCAGCAACGTCTACATCGACGCGTACCGGCTCAACGGGCAGCGGCTGTGGCGGGTCGATCTCGGCCGAAACATCCGTGCGGGCGCGCATTACACCCAGTTCCAGGTGTACGACTACGACGGCGACGGCAGGGCCGAGCTCGCCGTCAAGACGGGTGACGGCACGATCTCCGGCACCGGTCAGGTGATCGGCAACGCAGGCGCCGACCACCGCAACTCCTCCGGCTACATCATCACCGGACCCGAGTACCTGACCGTGTTCAACGGCCTCTCCGGCGCCGTCATGTCCACGGTGGACTTCGACCCTGCCCGCGGCAACATCTGCGACTGGGGAGACTGCACCGGCAACCGGGGTGACAGATTCCTCGCGGGCACCGCCTACCTCGACGGGCAACGGCCCAGCATCATCATGGGCCGCGGCTACTACGAGAAGAGCACGATCGCCGCGTGGGACTTCCGCGACGGACGGCTCACCCGGCGCTGGAAGTTCGACTCCGGCACCGCCGGACGTCAGTGGACCGGCCGAGGCACCCACTCCCTGTCCATCGCGGACGTCGACGGCAACGGCACCGACGAGATCATCTACGGCGGCATGACCATCAACTCCGACGGCACCGGCCGCTACACCACCGGCTTCTACGCCCACGGCGACGCGCTGCACGTCAGCGACTTCGTGCCCAGCCGGCCCGGTCAGGAGATCTGGCAGATCCACGAGCAGAGCTCCGGCGCCGCCGCCACCCTGCGCGACGCCGGCACCGGCGCGATCATCATGCAGAAGAACAACACCTGCAACTGCGAGGGCCCGGCCCGCGGGGTTGCCGGTGACGTGTACGCCGGCAACCCCGGCGCCGAGTTCTGGGGCAAGGGCACCGGCCTGACCAACGCGTTCAACGCCTCCGGCGGCAACGTCGGGCGAGCACCCGCCAGCGCGAACTTCCTCGCCTGGTGGGACGCCGACCCGGTACGCGAACTGCTGGACGGCAACCACGTGGACAAGTACGGCACCGGCGGCGACACCCGCCTGCTCACCGCCTCGGGCGCACACTCCATCAACGGCACCAAGTCCACCCCGTCGCTGTCCGGTGACCTGTTCGGCGACTGGCGCGAGGAGGTCATCCTCCCCCGCGACGACAACGCCGCGCTGCGCATCTACGCCACGACCACGCAGACCGACCGGCGGATCCACACCCTGCTGCACGACCCTCAGTACCGCGTCGCCATCGCGTGGCAGAACACCGCCTACAACCAGCCACCACACCCCAGTTTCTTCCTCGGCAACGGCATGAGCTCGCCACCGCAGCCGAACATCCACGTCCGCTGAACCCTGACGGCGGCCGTGTCGCTCGCTACGCCTTTCCGCACACCTCAACACCCTGCGAGGAGTCATCGTGTCGATGCAACGACGTACCTTCCTGAGGCTGAGCACGGTCGCAGCAGCGACGGTAGGTGGCGCGACCCTGCTCGGTACCGGCCTGGCCGGTGCCGCCCCCACCTGGCTTCTGGGAACCGCGCCCACCACACCGTTCGCCGTCGGCGTGCGCCAGTACAGCTGGACACGCGGCAGCCGCAAGATCAACACCTACGTCTACTACCCCGCCACCGGCA
>NZ_JYJG01000606.1 GCF_000955955.1 Lentzea aerocolonigenes | reverse complement strand
CCCCCAGGGGGCAGGCCAATCGGGATCGATTCCGTTGGTGGTGTCGGCCAAGACGCCGGGGGCGTTGAAGGGGCAGGTCGAGCGGATCCGGGCGTTGGTGGCCAGCGGGATGTCCGCTGTGGACGTCGGGTTCTCGTTGGCGACTACGCGCGCGCTGTTCGAGCACCGGGCCGTTTTGGTGGACGACGAGGTTGTCGCTGAAGGAGTTGCGGGCGGGAAGCCGTTGGCGTTCCTGTTCTCCGGGCAAGGGGCGCAGCGGGTCGGGGCAGGGCGGGAGCTGTACGAGGCGTTCCCGGTGTTCGCGGAGGCGCTTGACGCCGCGTTGGTGAACCTTGATCCGGCGTTGCGGGACGTCATGTGGGGTGAGGATCAGGAGGCGCTGAACCAGACCGGGTTCGCGCAGCCGGCGATCTTT
>NZ_JYJG01000605.1 GCF_000955955.1 Lentzea aerocolonigenes | reverse complement strand
AAGTGGCGCTGTACCGGTTGCTGGAGTCGTTCGGGGTCAGGCCGGACCAGGTCGTCGGGCATTCGATTGGTGAGATCGCGGCGGCGCATGTCGCCGGGGTGCTGAGCCTTGAGGACGCGTGTCTGCTGGTCACGGCTCGTGCGGCGCTCATGCAGGCGTTGCCGGCCGGTGGCGCGATGGTGTCCGTTTTCGCGTCCGAAAAAGAGGTGCTGCCGCAGCTGACGGCCGGGGTGTCGATCGCTGCTGTCAACGGGCCTCGGTCGGTGGTGATCGCTGGGGTTGAGGC
>NZ_JYJG01000604.1 GCF_000955955.1 Lentzea aerocolonigenes | reverse complement strand
GCGTTCCACTCGCCGTTGATGGAGCCGATGCTGGACGACTTCCGCGAGGCGATCAGCGGGATCACGTTCTCCGAGCCGGTTGTCGGAATGTCAACATCCGGCGATGTCACGTCTGCCGACTACTGGGTGAACCACGTTCGGGACGCGGTGCGGTTCCACGAGAACGTCACTCGGCTGGGTGACGTGACGCTGGTGGAGGTCGGGCCCGACGCGCAGTTGAGCGCGATGGTGGACGGTTCCACGGCGGTGTTGAGGCGGGACCGCGGTGAGGTCGCGTCAATGTTGACTGCACTCAGTCAAGTACATGTTGACGGAATCAATGTTGACTGGACGCAGCTGTACACGGGTGGACGCAAGGTTGATCTGCCCACCTACGCGTTCGAGCACCAGATGTTCTGGCCGGCGGCGGTGCGCAAGGCCGGGGATGTCGGCGCGCTCGGGCTCACGCGGGTGGAGCACCCCTTGCTCGGGGCGGCGGTCGACGTGGCCGGTGCGGACGGTGTGCTGTTCACGAGCCGGCTGTCGCTGAGCTCGCACCCGTGGCTCGCGGACCACCGTGTGTTCGGGCAGGTGCTGCTGCCTGGGACGGCGTTCCTGGAGCTCGCGGTGCGGGCCGGGGACGAGGCCGGACTCGACCGTGTCGAAGAGCTGACGCTGGCCGCGCCGCTCGTGCTGCCCTCGCAGGGTGCGGTGCGGCTGCAAGTCGCGGTCGGGGTTGAGGAGAACGGGCGCCGCGCGGTCGAGGTGTTCTCGCGGCCGGACGGCGAGGATGCGCCGTGGACGCGGCACGCGACCGGGTTCCTGGCGAGTGGTGCGACTACCAGCGACTTCGACGCCACTGTGTGGCCGCCCAGCGCGGAGAGCGTTGACATTGAAGGTGCTTACGAGCGGTTCGCGGAGAACGGGTTCGAGTACGGGCCGGTGTTCCAGGGGTTGCGCGCGGTGTGGCGCACCGAAAGCGAGGTGTTCGCCGAGGTCGCGCTGCCCGGCGGGGTGGACGGGGGAGCGTTCGGGCTGCACCCGGCGCTGCTCGACGCCACCCTGCACGCGGGCGGGTTCTTCGACGGGGCCGAGGCGGGGCTGCCGTTCTCGTGGGAGAGCGTGACGCTGCACGCCACCGGGGCTTCAGCGGTTCGGGTGAGGCTGCGGCGCGACGGTGACGCGTGGGTGGCCGCTGTTGCGGACACGACGGGCGCGCCGGTGGCGACGATCGGGTCGCTGGTGACGCGGGCGGTGTCGGCGCAGCAGGTCAGCGCTGCGGACCGGGACTCGCTGTTCCGGCTCGACTGGGCGCCGGTGTCGCTGCCTCAGGCTGGTGCGGCCGCAGTGGTGGTGGAGGAGTTCGTCAGCGACGGCGACGTTGTTCAGCAGACGCATGCACTTGCTGCTCGTGCGCTGGAGTTGGTGCAGCGCTGGATCGCGGAGGAGCGGGCCGAGCGGCTGGTGTTCGTGACGCGCCAGGATGATCTGGCCGCGAGCGCGGTGCACGGTCTGGTGCGGGCCGCGCAGAACGAACATCCCGGTCGGTTCACGCTCATCGACACCGATGCCGAGGTGGCCGAGCAGGTCCTGTCGATCGACGAACCGCAACTCCGGGTGCGTGACGGCCAGGTGTTCGCGGCACGGCTGGCGCGCGCGGAGGCGGCCGAGCCCGGCGAGTTCACCGGGCCGGTGCTGATCACCGGCGGCACTGGCGGGCTGGGGCGGGTGATCGCGAAGCACCTCGTCGAACGGTACGGCGTCAAGGATCTCGTTCTGGTCAGCCGGAATGGCAAGGCGGACGTGTCCGATTTGGACGCTCATGTCACCGTGGTCGCTTGCGATGTCAGTGACCGCAAGGCGTTGCAGAAAGTGTTGAAGAAGCACAAGGTTCGCAGCGTCGTGCACACGGCCGGTGTACTGGACGACGGCGTGGTCGAGTCGCTCACGCCCGAGCGGCTGGCGAACGTGTTGCGGCCCAAGGTCGACGCCGCGTGGAACCTGCACGAGCTCACGAAGGGTTTGGACAAGTTCGTCATCTTCTCCAGCGCTGCCGGGACGTTCGGCGCGGCGGGGCAGGCGAACTACGCTGCCGGCAACGCGTTCCTCGATGCTCTGGCTGAACACCGCCGGGCCGCTGGGCTGCCCGCCGTGTCGCTCGCGTGGGGTGCGTGGAACCAGACCGGCATGCTGTCGGAAGCCGATGCCGAGCGCATGGCACGCGGTGGCACGCCACCGTTGTCGGTGGAGCAGGGGCTTGCGCTGTTCGACGCGGCGATCGCGGGTGAGGACGCGGTGCTGCTGCCGTTGCGCCTCGACCTCGCGGCGTTGCGCAACCACGGCGAGATCCGCCCGTTGCTGCGCGGCCTGATCCGGACTCGGGCTCGGCGTGCCGCGGCTCAGGCGGATTCCGGGCTCGTCCAGCGGCTCTCCGCGATGGCGCCGGAAGCGCGACTGGTTTCGCTGCTCGAGCTGGTGCGCACCGAAGTCGCCGCCGTGCTCGGCCACGACGGTGTCACAGCGGTCGATCCGGCCAAGGCGTTCCAGGACCTCGGGTTCGACTCGCTGACCGCGGTGGATCTGCGCAACCGCTTGACCGGGGTGACCGGGTTGCGGCTGCCGAGCACGTTGATCTTCGACTATCCGACGTCCGCGGTGCTCGCCGGCTTCCTGCGGGACGAGCTGTTCGGT
Source organism: Lentzea aerocolonigenes (assembly GCF_000955955.1). Classification (GTDB taxonomy): domain Bacteria; phylum Actinomycetota; class Actinomycetes; order Mycobacteriales; family Pseudonocardiaceae; genus Lentzea; species Lentzea aerocolonigenes_A. The sequence continues at coordinate 1,077 of NZ_JYJG01000604.1, read as the reverse complement.
GCCTCCGACGCGGTGTCCGCACTCCCCGCGCTGATGTCCACTTCGGACGATCCGATCGTGATCGTCGGCATGGCCTGCCGTTATCCCGGCGGTGTTGCGACGCCGGACCAGCTGTGGGACCTCGTGGTCGACGGCCGGGACGCAATCAGTGAGTTCCCGGCGAACCGCGGCTGGGATCTCGACTCGCTCTACCACCCGGATCCGGACCACGTCGGCACCTCGTACACGAAGTCCGGTGGGTTCATCCACGACGCCGACCTGTTCGACCCGGAGTTCTTCGGGATGTCGCCCCGCGAAGCCGTGTCGACCGATGCCCAGCAGAGGCTCTTGCTGGAGGCGTCGTGGGAGGCGTTGGAGCGTGCGGGTATCGATCCCGTCGGGTTGAAGGGCAGTTCGACCGGTGTGTTCGCCGGGGTGATGTACAACGACTACTCGCTGCTGCTCGAAGGTGATTCCGAGGGGTACCAGACGACCGGTGGTTCGCCTTCGGTTGTGTCCGGCCGAGTTTCCTACACGTTCGGCTTCGAGGGGCCCGCAGTCACTCTGGACACGGCGTGCTCGTCGTCGTTGGTCGCGATGCACTGGGCGATGCAGGCTCTTCGCGCTGGTGAATGCTCACTGGCGTTGGCCGGTGGTGTGACCGTGCTGGCGTCGCCTGGTGCGTTCATCGGGTTCTCGCGGCAGCGCGGGCTCTCGCCGGACGGTCGCTGCAAGGCGTTCTCCGACTCGGCTGACGGTGTCGGCTGGTCCGAGGGTGTCGGTGTGGTCGTTTTGGAGCGACTGTCCGACGCGGTTCGCAACGGGCACGACGTCTTGGCTGTCGTGCGCGGTTCCGCTGTCAACCAGGACGGCGCCTCCAACGGGCTGACCGCGCCGAACGGTCCCTCGCAGCAGCGGGTGATCCGGCAGGCGCTGGCTTCGGCTGGACTGTCCACTGCGGACGTTGACGTGGTCGAGGCGCACGGCACCGGCACGACTTTGGGTGATCCGATTGAGGCACAGGCTTTGCTGGCCACCTATGGTCAGGACCGCACGTCGCCTTTGCTGCTCGGTTCGATCAAGTCGAACATCGGGCAC
>NZ_JYJG01000603.1 GCF_000955955.1 Lentzea aerocolonigenes | reverse complement strand
CACCGTGACGGCCATGGGGGACAGGACCTTCGTGGAGGTCGGCCCGGACGGCGTGCTGGCCGCGATGGTCGGCGACGCGATCCCGACCGCGCGCAAGGACCGCGGCGAGGAGCTGGCGTTCGTCACGGCGCTCGCCCGCCTGCACGTCGCGGGTGTGCCCGTCGACTGGGCTCGGTTGTTCGAGGGATCCGGCGCTGCTCGTGTTGATCTGCCGACGTATGCGTTCCAGCGGCAGCGGTTCTGGCCGCGTCCGGCAGCGTCGTCGGGTGACGTGCGCGGCGCCGGTCTCGGTGCTGTCGGGCACCCGTTGCTCGGCGCGGCCGTCGAGCTGGCCGGGTCGGCGGGCCATCTGTTCACGTCGCGGTTGTCGCTGGCCACGCACCCGTGGCTCGCGGATCACGTGGTGATGGGGCGGGTTCTGTTCGCCGGCACCGCGTTCCTGGAGCTCGCCGTCCGGGCCGCGGACGAGGTGGGCTGCTCGCGCGTCGAGGAGCTGACGCTCGCCGCTCCGCTGGTGCTGACGCCGCAAGCGGCCGTGCAGGTGCAGGTTTCCGTTGGGGCCGCTGACTCCGCCGGTCGTCGTTCCGTCGCGATCTTCTCGCGTCCCGAGGGATCTGTTGACACGCCTTGGCTTCAGCACGCTTCAGGTGTGCTCGGTGCAGGCTCTTCCGCCGTGTCGTTCGATGCTTCGGTGTGGCCGCCGGCTGGTGCTTCCGCCGTTGACATTTCCGGCTCCTACGAGCGCTTCACCGACATGGGCTTCGACTACGGGCCCGTTTTCCAAGGTCTGCAGGCGGTCTGGCGTGGCGGTGACGGCGTTGTGTACGCCGAGGTCTCGCTGCCCGAGGGCGTCGACGGCGGGTCGTTCGGGCTGCACCCGGCGTTACTGGACGCCGGTATGCACGCCGCCGGTTTCGGTGATCTCGGTTCGATCAGCCGGGGTGGCCTGCCGTTCTCGTGGCAGGGCGTGTCCTTGCACGCTTCGGGCGCTTCGTCGGTGCGGGTGCGGTTGGCGCGCGGCGAGGACGGTTCGATGGAGATCGCCGTCGCCGACGCGACCGGTGCTCCTGTCACGTCCGTCGAGGCTCTGCAGACCCGTCCGGTTCCGGTCGACGAGCTGGGATCCGGGGTGGAGCGGGACTCGTTGTTCCGCATCGAATGGGCACCGGTCGAGCTGCCGGTCGGGTTCGCCGAGCAGACCGTCGCGGTGCTCGGTCCGGACGTGCTGTCGCTCGCCGCCGGTCCGGTCGTCTCCGAGCTGACGGACGCTGACCTGACGCTGGTTCCCGTTGTCGGCACTGACGTGCGCGAGACGTGCGCGCGGGTGCTGTCGATCATTCACGAGGCGCTGCCGGGCACTGGACGGGTCGCGTTCGTGACCCGTGGTGCTGTGGATGGCGACGACCTGGCCGCTGCCGCCGCGCGTGGTCTGGTGCGGTCGGCGCAGTCCGAGCATCCCGGCCGCTTTGTGCTGGTGGACCTGGATTTCGCCGAGGCGTCGGTTGGCGCGGTGCTGCACGCGTTGACGACTGACGAGCCGGTGCTGGCGATCCGTGACGGCGTGGTGCTGGCGGCTCGGCTGGCTCGAGCGGCGCTGCCTGCTGAGCGGGTGGCCTGGTCCGGTCGCGTGCTGATCACCGGCGGTACCGGCGGCCTGGGCCAGCTGGTCGCTCGGCACCTCGTTGCCGAGCACGGTGTTCGCGAGCTGCTGCTGGTCTCGCGCACCGGTTCCGCTGACGTGTCGGCCTTGGAATCACTGGGTGCGGACGTGATCGTCGAGGCGTGCGACGTCTCCGATCGCTCGGCGCTGGAATCGTTGCTGTCGAGGCATTCCGTCGGTGGTGTCGTGCACACCGCCGCGGTGCTGGACGACGGCGTGGTCGAGTCGCTCGATCCGTCGCGTTTGGACGTTGTGTTCCGCCCCAAGGTCGACGCGGCGCTGCACCTGCACTCGTTGCTGCCTGACGTTCCTTTCGTGCTGTTCTCGTCCGCTGCGGGCACGTTCGGTGGTGCAGGGCAAGCGAACTACGCCGCTGCCAACGCTTTCCTGGACGCGCTGGCCCGTGTGCGCCGCGCTTCGGGCCAGCATGCCGTCGCGCTGGCGTGGGGTGCGTGGGAGCAGACGTCGGGTATGACGGCTTCGATGTCGGAAGCCGACATGCAGCGCATCGCTCGTTCCGGCATGCCGCCTTTGACGGTCGCCGAGGGGCTCGCGTTGTTCGACGCCGGAGCCGCCGGTTCTGATGCTTTCCTGTTGCCGCTGCGACTGGATCTTCCGGCTCTGCGTGCTCAGGGCGCGCCGCCGCCGTTGCTGCGCGGCTTGATCAAGACCCCGAAGCGTCGCGCTGCTGCCCAGTCCGTTGCGGCGGAAGGACTGGTCGCTGAGCTGTCGCGCCTCGGCTCGGACGCGCGCTTGGACGCGTTGCTGGACCTTGTTGCTGTTGAAGTGGCCGCTGTGCTCGGTCACGGTAGCGCGTCCGAAGTGGACCGCACGCGCACGTTCCAGGGCCTCGGGTTCGACTCGCTGACCGCTGTCGAGCTGCGCAACCGCCTGACCGCGTCCACGGGTATCCGCCTGCCCGCGACGCTGATCTTCGACTACCCGACCGCGGGAGCACTGGCTTCGTTCCTGCTGGACGAGTTGTTCGGCGCGGACGTCCACGTGCCCGAGGTCGCTGTCGCGGTCTCGGACGATCCGATCGTGATCGTCGGCATGGCCTGCCAGTACCCCGGCGGTGTCTCGTCGCCGGAAGACCTGTGGCGCCTGGTGTTCGAGGAACGCGACGGTGTCACCGGCTTCCCGGCGAACCGCGGCTGGGACCTCGAGGGTCTGTTCGACCCGGACCCGGACGCCTCCGGCAAGACCCACGTGACGCAGGGCGGCTTCCTGCACGACGCCCCGTCGTTCGACCCGGACTTCTTCGGCATGTCGCCGCGTGAAGCCCTCGCGACGGACGTCCAGCACCGCCTGCTGCTGCAGACGGCTTGGGAGGCCTTCGAACGCGCCGGCATCGACCCGGCTTCGGTGCGCGGCTCTAAGACCGGTGTCTTCGCGGGCGTGATGTCCAACGACTACTCGACTCTGGTGTCCGACGACATCTTCGAGGGCTACCAGGGCACCGGAACCGCCCAGAGCGTGCTGTCCGGGCGCGTCGCCTACACCTTCGGTCTCGAAGGTCCGGCGGTCACCGTCGACACGGCTTGTTCGTCCTCTTTGGTCGCTCTGCATCTGGCGTCTTCCTCGCTGCGCAACGGCGAATGCTCCCTGGCGCTTGCCGGTGGCGTGACCGTCATGTCGACGCCTGGCTCCTTCGTGGCCTTCTCGAAGCAGCGCGGTCTCGCGATGGACGGGCGCTGCAAGTCCTTCGCCGACGCCGCTGACGGCACGGGCTGGGGTGAGGGCGTCGGTCTGCTGGTCCTTGAACGTCAGTCCGACGCCCTGCGCAACGGCCACACGATCCTGGCCGTCGTGCGCGGTTCGGCGATCAACCAGGACGGTGCGTCGAACGGCCTGACCGCTCCGAACGGGCCTTCGCAGCAGCGCGTGATCCGCTCGGCTCTCGCCTCGGCGGGCCTGTCCGTGTCCGATGTGGACGTTGTCGAAGCGCACGGCACCGGCACCACGCTGGGCGACCCGATCGAGGCCCAGGCTCTCCTGGCGGTGTACGGCCAGGACCGTCCGTCGCCCCTGCTGCTCGGCTCGATCAAGTCCAACATCGGCCACACGCAGGCCGCCGCCGGTGTCGCCGGCATCATCAAGATGGTCCACGCCATGCGGCACGGCGTGGTGCCCGCGACCCTGCACGTCGACCAGCCCTCGACCCACATCGACTGGACCGCGGGCGACGTCTCCCTGGTGACCACCGCGACCGCCTGGCCCGCCGTCTCCCGCCCGCGCCGCGCCGGCGTCTCGTCG
>NZ_JYJG01000602.1 GCF_000955955.1 Lentzea aerocolonigenes | reverse complement strand
GCCCACGTGATCATCGAGGCGCCCGCGGGGATCCCCCCGATTTCCAGCGTACTCGGCGAAAATGCTGGTCAGGGCACTGCTTCGCAATCTGTGGACAACTCGGCGCCTGTGGACAACTCGCCGGTTGCCGATCTTGCGGGCCCGGAATCGTCAGACCCTCGTGGGACGCTTGGAGTGGGGACCTCGGTCTCCCCGGGGCCCCCAGTCGGGATCGATTCCGTTGGTCGTGTCGGCGCGGTCGGCCGGGGCGCTGGCCGGGCAGGTCGAGCGGATCAAGGCGTGGCCTGGGGATGCGGCGGACATCGCGTTCTCGTTGCTGACCACGCGCGGGGTGTTCGATCACCGGGCTGTGGTGCTCGATGGCGAGGTGCTGGCGTCCGGGGTGGCCAAGGCCGGGGAGCTGGCGTTCCTGTTCAGCGGGCAGGGCTCGCAGCGGGTGGGCATGGGGCGCGGGCTGTACGAGGCGTTCCCCGTGTTCGCCGAGGCGCTGGACGCTGTGCTCGCGAACCTCGACCCCGCGGTTCGCGAGGTCATGTGGGGGAGTGACCAGGACGCGCTGAACCAGACCGGGTACACGCAGCCCGCGCTGTTCGCGTTCCAGGTGGCGCTGTATCGGCTGTTCGAGTTCTACGGCGTGCAGCCCGACCACATCGCGGGGCATTCGATCGGCGAGATCGCGGCCGCGCATGTCGCTGGTGTGTTCAGCCTTGAGGACGCCTGTCAGCTGGTGACGGCGCGTGCGTCGCTCATGCAGGCGTTGCCGGCCGGTGGCGCGATGGTGTCGGTGGTCGCGTCTGAGAAGAAGGTCCGTGAGCACCTGACCGATGGCGTGTCCATCGCGGTGGTCAACGGGCCTCGGTCCGTGGTGATCGCCGGGGTCGAAGAAGAAGTGCTCGCCATCGCCGCGAAGTGGAAGAACAAGCGGTTGAAGGTCTCGCACGCGTTCCACTCGCCGTTGATGGAGCCGATGCT
>NZ_JYJG01000601.1 GCF_000955955.1 Lentzea aerocolonigenes | reverse complement strand
CCGTTGATGGAGCCGATGCTGGCGGACTTCCGCGAGGCGATCAGCGGGCTGACGTTCAACAAGCCGCTTGTCCGCATGTCAACATCCGGACAAGTGGACAACGTCGACTACTGGGTCGGCCACGTCCGAGACACCGTGCGGTTCCACGACAACGTCACCGCGCTGGGTGACGTGAAGTTCGTCGAGGTCGGGCCCGATGGGGTGTTGTCCGCGATGGTGGACGGCTGCGTGCCCGCGGTGCGGCGCAATGGTGATGAAGTCAAGTCAATGTTGACTGCGTTGAGCCGAATCAATGTTGACGGCGTCAATGTTGATTGGAACAAGTTCTGTCAACATGGCCGCAAGGTCGACCTGCCGACGTACGCGTTCGAGCAGCAGCGGTTCTGGCCCGAGGTCTCGACCAGGTCGGACGTGCGGTCGGCCGGACTCGGCGCTGTTGAGCACCCGCTGCTCGGGGCTGCAGTCGAGCTGGCCGGAGGAGAGGGTCTGCTGTTCACGAGCAGGCTGTCGGTGCGGACCCACCCGTGGCTGCGGGACCACGTGCTGCACGGCAAGGTCCTCGTGCCTGGCGCGGCGCTCGTCGAACTCGCGTTGCGGGCAGCGGACGAGGTGGGGCTCGACCGCGTCGAAGAGCTGACGATCGCGGCGCCGCTGGTGCTGCCCGAGTCCGGTGCCGTGCAGGTGCAGATCCGCGTGGGGGCGGAGGGTGAGCGCCGCGCGGTGGCGATTCACAGCCGTCCTGAGGACAGCGATCTGCCGTGGACCGAGCACGCTGCCGGATTCTTGGCGAGTGGAACGTCCGTTGTGGACTTCGATGCAACCGCGTGGCCACCTGCCAGGGCTGAGGCGGTGTCGGTCGAGGGTGCTTACGAGCTGTTCGCGGAGCTCGGGTTCCACTATGGGCACGCGTTCCAGGGGTTGTGGGCCGCGTGGAAGCTGGGCGACCAGGTGTTCGCCGAGGTGGCGCTGCCCGAGGACGTGAGTGCGACCGGGTTCGGCATCCACCCCGCGCTGCTGGACGCGGCGCTGCACGCGGTGGCGTTCGCCGACCAGCGGACCGGGGGCGCGGTGCCGTTCTCGTGGGAAAGCGTTGCGCTGCACGCGGTCGGGGCCACGTCGTTGCGGGTGCGGGTGCGGACCACCAGCGACAGCTCGATGGAGATCGCCATCGCCGACGCGACCGGTGCGCCGGTGGTGACGGTCGGGTCGCTGGTGACGCGGGCCGTGTCGGCGCGGCAGCTCAGCGCCGCGCAGGAGGCGTTGTTCGGGCTGGACTGGGTGCCGATCACGCTGACCGACGCGGTTCCGGCGGCACACGTCGTCGAGCGGGTTCAAGCAGAAGGTTCGCCGGTCGAGGCCGCGCACGTGTTGACGGCTCAGGTGCTCGCGAAGATCCAAGAGTGGATCGCGGCAGAGCGTGCTGAGAAGCTCGTTTTCGTTACACGCCAGGGTGATCTGGGTGCCTCGGCGGTGTGGGGCCTGGTGCGGGCCGCGCAGTCGGAGCACCCCGGCCGGTTCGCGCTCGTCGAGACCGACGGTGACCTTCCGGACGCGGTGCTCGCGAGTGCGGAGCCGCAGCTGAAGGTGCGGGGCGGCGAGGTGTTCGTGCCGCGCGTCGTGAGGATCGCCGCCGGCGAGAGTGTCGCTTTGGAAGGACCAGTGCTGATCACCGGCGGTACCGGTGGGCTCGGCCAGGTCATCGCGCGGCATCTCGTTGCCGCGCATGGTGTTCGTGACCTGGTGCTGGTCAGCCGTCGTGGCGAGGCGCCGGACTGGGCAGCCGGGTTGGACGCCTCGGTCACCGTGGTGGCGTGCGATGTCGCTGACCGGCACGCTGTCGCGAACCTCCTTGCGGGCCACGAGATCCGCTCCGTCGTGCACGCGGCCGGTGTGCTGGACGACGGCGTCATCGAGTCGCTCACGCCGGAGCGGATGTCCGCTGTACTGCGGCCCAAGGTCGACGCCGCGTGGAACCTGCACGAGCTCGCTCGGGACGTCTCGGCGTTCGTCGTCTACTCGTCCGGCGCGGGTGTCTTCGGTTCGTCCGGCCAGGGCAACTACGCGGCGGGCAACACGTTCCTCGACGCGCTGATCGAGCACCGGCGTGCCGCTGGGCTGCCGGGTGTGTCGCTGGCATGGGGTGCGTGGGCGGAGACGGGCATGCTGTCCGGGGCCGACGCCGAACGTCTCGCGAAGTCCGGAATGCCACCGATCACGCCCGCGGAGGGCGTGGAACTCTTCGACGCCGCACTGTCTTCCGGCGCGTCGCTGGTGCTGCCGTTGCGGCTCGATCTGCCGGTGTTCCGTGCGCGCGGCGAGGTTCCGGCGGTGCTGCAGGGGCTGGTGAAGGTCCGCGCACGGCGCACGGCTGCTTCGGGCACGTCGTCCTCGTTGGCGCGGAAGCTGGCAGGTCTGGATGACGCCGGTCGCCTGGAAGCGTTGCTGGAGCTGGTGCGTGCCGAAGTCGGTGCGGTACTCGGTCACAGTGGCGGCGAGACGATCGACCCGTCGCGGGCGTTCCAGTCGCTGGGCTTCGACTCGCTGACGGCGGTCGAGCTGCGCAACCGCCTCGGTGAGGTCACCGGACTGCGGCTGCCGGCGACGTTGACGTTCGACTACCCGACGGCCGCTGTGCTGGCGAGCTTCTTGCGGGACGAGCTTTTCGGTGCCGCGGACGTGGTGCCCGCGTCGCCTGCGTCGGTGTCTACTTCGGACGATCCGATCGTCGTCGTCGGTATGGCCTGTCGTTATCCCGGTGGCGTTTCGTCGCCAGAGGACCTGTGGCAGCTGGTGGCTGACGGCGTCGACGCCATCACCGAGTTCCCGGCGAACCGCGGCTGGGACACCGACGGCATCTACCACCCCGACCCCGACCACGCGGGCACGACCTACTCGATCTCGGGTGGGTTCCTGCACGAGGCGGGCGCGTTCGACCCGGCGTTCTTCGGCATGTCACCGCGCGAGGCGCTCGCCACGGACTCCCAGCAGCGCCTGCTGCTCGAGACGACCTGGGAGGCGCTGGAGCGGTCCGGCATCGACCCGGCTTCGTTGCGCGGTAGTGCGACCGGCGTCTTCACCGGCGTCATGTACAACGACTACGCGTCCATTCTGGACGGTGGCGAGTTCGAGGGGCACCAGGGTCAGGGCAGCGCGGGGTCGATCGCTTCGGGCCGCGTCTCCTACACGTTCGGCTTCGAGGGACCGGCTGTCACGGTCGACACCGCCTGCTCTTCCTCTTTGGTGGCACTGCACCTGGCTTCGCAGGCGCTGCGCTCGGGCGAGTGCTCACTGGCGGTCGCCGGTGGTGTGACGGTCATGTCGACGCCCACCACGTACGTCGAGTTCTCCCGCCAGCGCGGCCTTTCGGCCGACGGGCGTTGCAAGGCGTTCTCCGACGACGCCGACGGCACCGGCTGGGGTGAGGGCGTCGGCCTGCTGGTGCTGGAACGCCAGTCCGACGCTCTGCGTCTCGGCCACACCGTTCTGGCAGTTGTGCGCGGCTCGGCGGTGAACCAGGACGGCGCTTCCAACGGCTTGACCGCGCCGAACGGTCCTTCGCAGCAGCGCGTGATCCGTGCCGCGCTCGCTTCGGCCGGCCTGGTGCCCGGCGACGTCGACGCAGTCGAGGCGCACGGCACCGCGACGAAGCTCGGTGACCCGATCGAGGCA
>NZ_JYJG01000600.1 GCF_000955955.1 Lentzea aerocolonigenes | reverse complement strand
CCAGTCACCCGCCACCGGCAGGTCGCCAGGCCCGCCCAGGCGCCAGGTGGGCTCGTACAGGCCGCCGGAGTCGAAGTTGACGTGGAACGAGCCGTCCGAGGGGCGGTAGACGCCGTAGTCGGAGCTGCCGTTGCCGTTGAAGTCCGCCGAGTGCCTCGACGCGAAGTAGTTGTTCGCCGCGTCCCTCGCCACGCCCAGGTACTGGCGGTAGACGCCGTTCTTGTAGGTGGACCAGGCGTTCCAGTTCGTGCCGCCGGACGACATGCGGTTCGCCACCACGGCGTTGTAGGCCGGGTCCTGCAGGTTGCCGTTGGTGCCGTTGCGCCACGGGTCGCCGCGGTCGACCTGGATCTGCCACATGCCCTGGTCCGCCGGCTGCGGGTCGTAGAAGTAGGTCTTGCACTTGGACTCGGCCATGCCGACGGCGATGGCCTCGACCAGGTGGTCGCCGCGGAAGCCGGCCTTCTGGGCGTGCTTCGCGCAGATCTCCGGGCCTTCCTCGCTCGCGACCGCGCCGGGCGCGGGAGCGACGAGCAGGGCGGCCGCCAACGACAAAACGGACATCACAATACGTCTGTTCACGCAATTCCCCCAGTTCTGAATTGAGCGGATCGATGCTAACGCGGATCGCCTACTGTGGGGGCTTGTGACGCGAATCAGGCTGCTGGGGGCCGTCGAAGCGCATCGCGACGGAACGGCGTTCGCCGTCAACCGGCCGCTGGTGCGCGGGGTGTTCGCGCTGCTCGCGCTCCAGGCGGGGGAACCGGTCGGGGTCGAGCGGATCATCGACGCCGTGTGGGACGAGGCGTCGTCGGACGACGCGCGCGGCCTGGTCCACGGCTATGTCTCCGCGTTGCGGAAAATGGTCCGGCCCGCCGGAATCGGGATTTCCCGGCGTGGCCCGGGATATGTGCTCGACGTCGCCCGCGACGACGTGGACGTGCTGCTGTTCCGCTCGCTGGCGGCGCGGGGGCGGTTGCGGGACGCGTTGGCGTTGTGGCGCGGCGAACCGCTGTCGGGCACGCCGCGCACGACGTTCTTCGACGGCCTGCGGACCACGCTGACCGAGGAACGCCTGGTCGCCGCCGAGGGGTGGGTGGAGCAGGAGCTGGCCGAGGGCAGGCACCGGGAGGTGCTGCCGGAGCTGACCGCGCTCGTGACCGGGAACCCGTTGCGGGAGAAGCTGGTCGCGGCGTTGATGCGCGCGCTGTACCGCAACGGCAGGCAGGCGGACGCGTTGCGGTGCTACGAGATCACCCGCGCCCGGCTGGCCGACGAGCTGGGCCTCGACCCGTCCGGCGAGCTGCGGTCCCTGCACGAACTGGTGCTGCGCGCCGACGAGGATCTGCTGGAACCGGCACCGGCCGCACCGGAACCGGTCCGGCCGCGGAACACTTTGCCGTTGGACACCACGAACTTCACCGGTCGCGCGCGCGAACTCGGTCACGTCCTGGACGAGCTGCCCGGCCCCGGCGCCACGGCGGTCGTGCTGATCGACGGCATGCCCGGCGTCGGCAAGACCGCGCTGGCGGTGCAGCTGGCCCAACGGCTGGGCGACCGGTATCCCGACGCACAGCTGTTCGCGGATTTGCACGGGTTCACCGCCGGTCGCGAGCCGGTCGACCCCTTCTCGGCGCTGGACGTGCTGCTGCGGTCGCTCGGCGTGCCCGCCGCGGAGATCCCGAACGACCTCGACCAGCGCGTGGTGGCGTGGCGAACCGAGCTCTCCTCGCGGCGGGCGGTGGTCGTGCTGGACAACGCGGCCGACTCGGACCAGGTGCGGCCGTTGCTCGCCGGCGCGCGCGGCTGCCTGGTGATCGTGACCAGCAGGCGACGACTGAGAAGCCTGCCCGGCACGGTTCTGCTGTCGCTCGACGCGTTGCCGGACGACGAGGCGCTGGCGTTGCTCTCCCGGATGCTCGGTGAGCGCGTCACGGCGGAACCCGAGGCGGCACGCGAGCTCGTCCGGTCGTGCGGAGGCCTGCCCCTGGCCCTGCGGATCGCCGCGGCACGGTTACAACACCGTCCACAGTGGATGATCGAGGACGTGGTCGAGCGGCTGCGCGACTCCGGGCAGGACGAGGTGGCCGCCGCGTTCGCACTGTCCTATCGGGACCTGGGCGGGACGCACCAGGGGCTGTTCCGGTTGCTGGGCCTGCATCCCGGTGCCGACCTCGACGCGCACGCCGCCGCGGCGCTCGCGGGCGTGCCGTTCCGCGACGCCGACGAGGTGCTGGAGGACCTCCTCGACCTGCACCTCGTCGAGCAGCGCACCCGCGGCCGGTACCTGTTGCACGACCTGGTGCGCGACCACGTCCGCTCGATCACCGAGCCCGACGCCGGTGCCACCGCCCGTCTGCTCGACTACTACCTGCACGTCGCGCACTTCGCCGCCGACCTGCTGCAACCGGGGCGGCGCGAGCCCGGACCGGCCGTCGCCGAGGTGCCGGACCGGCTTCCCCGCTTGCGGGACAACAGGACCGCGATGAACTGGTTCACCGCGGAACGCCCGAACCTCGTCGCCGTCTCCCGGTTCGCGGTGGCGTCCGGGTTCGACCGGGTGGCCGCCGAACTCCCGGTCCACACCGGACACTTCCTGATGATCACCGAACGCGTCGACGACCTGGTGGCCGTCCAGGAACCCGCCGCGGAAGCCGCGCGCAGGCTGGGCGACCCGGTGTCCGAGTCGCGCAGCCAGTACCACCTCGCGCTCACCCGGTACATGCAGTGCCGGTACCGGGCGGGTCTCGCGCACGCGGATCGCACGCTTTCGCTGGCACGGCAGGTGGGCGACCAGGCGCGGGAGAGCATGGCGCTGGTCGTGCAGGGCATGCTCCGGCACCGGCTCGGCGATCACGCCGGCGCGCTGGCGGCCTACGAGACCGCGCTGCCGATCCAGCAGCACCAGAACAACTACCGGCACGCCGCGATCTGCATCGCGAACCAGGGCCGCGTCCACCTGAGCCTCGGTGCCCTGACCGACGCGCGGGAGCACCTGGAGAAGGCGCTCATCAAGAGCCGGGAGATCGGCGAGCACAACGAGGAGGGCTCGGTGCTCGCGGCACTCGGCGCGGTGCACGCCCGGCGGGGTGAGCACGACCGCGCGGCCGCGTTGCTCGACGAGGCCCTGTCGCTGGCGCGGGAGGCGGGCAACACCCACTACGAGATGCGCGCGCTGATCAAGTCGGCGGACGCGCGCCGCCGTGCCGGTGACCTCGCGGCCGCGTCGGCGTTCGGCGAGCAGGCGATGGCGATGCTCGGCCACGGGCGCAGCGCGGACTTCCTCGCCGCCGCCCACAACGTGCTGGGCGACATCGCGTTCGACCGCGGTGACCTGTCGTCGTCGGTCACGCACCACACGCGGGCCCGCGAACTGGCCGGGCGCATCGAGTACCGCGCCGAACTGGAGGCTGCCCTCGCCGGTCTGGCACGCGCCCGCTCCTGACCACCAGGTCGCTGCCAGGTTATTACCAGAACGCGTTTCTAGATTTCCTCCCGTCAAGCCCGAGAGGGCGACTGGGGAAGGAAACCGAAATGCGTTTGCGAGACAAAACGCGCTGGCTGGCAGCGGCTGTGCTGCCGTTGGTGCTGGCCGTGACAGGAACGACCGTCGCCGCCACGGCGATCACGTCGACGGTGCTGGCAGGGGTCGCCCAGGCATCCGACGTCGGCGGGCAGATCAGCCGCGACGAGGCCATCGAGCGGGCGAGGTTCTGGATCGGCAAGGGCCTCCAGTACAACCAGGGCGGATCGGCACCCGACTCCGCCGGGAAGCAGTACCGGACCGACTGCTCGGGTTACGTGTCGATGGCACTGCACCTGACGAACTCGCCGAACTCGACGGCGATGCTCACCGACGCGCGGTTCTTCACCATCAACCGCGCCGACCTGAAGCCGGGCGACTTCCTGGTGCTCAACGGTCACGCGTTCCTGTTCGGCGGCTACCACGCCGACGGCGTGCACTTCACGTTCTTCACCTTCGGTTCGACGCCGGTCCGCGAGAGCGTCGGCACGTTCACCGGTTCCAGCCTCGACGGGCATCCGACGAGCCAGTACGTGGCCAAGCGCTACAAGAACATCGTCGACTCGGCGGCCGCGAAGCGCGCGGCCAAGTACTCGTCGGACTTCAACGGCAACGGCAACAGCGACTACGCCACCTACAACGCCGCCGACGGCTCGTTCCACGTCAACTTCGACTCGGGCGGCCTGTACGAGCCGACCTGGCGTCTCGGCAAGCCGGGTGACCTGCCGGTGAGCGGCGACTGGAACGGCAACGGGAACAGCGACTACGGCGTGTACCGCCCGTCGGACGGCTCGTTCCACATCCTCTTCGACTCGGGCGGCCTCTACGAACCGTCCTGGCGCCTCGGCGGCCCGGGCTACCTGCCGGTGAGCGGTGACTGGAACGGCAACGGCAACTCCGACTAC
>NZ_JYJG01000599.1 GCF_000955955.1 Lentzea aerocolonigenes | reverse complement strand
GTGGCTGGTGTCGGCGAAGTCGGCTGAGGCGTTGGCGGCACAGGTCGAGCGGGTCAGGGGCGTCGAGGCGGACGCGGTCGACGTCGGGTTCACGCTGGCGGGGCGGGCCCGGTTTGATCACCGGGCGGTCGTTCTCGGGGACGACGTGGTCATGGGGCAGGTCACGACCGCGGGCAAGACCGTGTTCGTGTTCCCCGGCCAGGGTTCGCAGTGGGTCGGCATGGGGCGCGAGCTCCTGGCCACCAACGAGGTGTTCGCCGGCAAGATCGCGGAGTGCGACGAGGCGTTGCGGCCGTTCGTCAGCTGGTCGTTGGTCGAGGTGCTCCGGGATGAGCTGGAGCTGGATCAGGTCGACGTCGTGCAGCCCGTGTTGTGGGCGGTGATGGTGTCGCTGGCCGAGGTGTGGCGCTCGTACGGTGTCGAGCCGCAGGCGGTTGTCGGGCATTCGCAGGGTGAGATTGCGGCGGCGGCCGTTGCCGGGGCGTTGAGCCTGCAGGACGCGGCGCGCGTGGTGGCGTTGCGGTCGCAGGCGGTGGACGAGGCGTTGTCGCGGCGCGGCGGCATGTTGTCGGTGTCGCTGCCCGTCGACGAGGTGCGGCCGCTGATCGCGCGCTACGGGGAGCGGGTCGCGGTCGCGGCGGTCAACGGGCCGCGGTCGACGGTCGTCGCCGGTGAGGTCGAGGCGCTTGCGGAGATCGTGGCCACGTGTGTCAACAACGAAGTGCGGGCGCGGATGATCGCGGTGGACTACGCGTCGCACACGCCGCAGGTCGAGGCGATCCGTGAGCGGGTGCTCAACGATCTCGCGGGCATCGAGCCCCGAACCGGCTCGATCGCGTTGTACTCCACGGTCACCGGCGAGCCGATCGACACCGCGGTCATGGACGCCGGCTACTGGTTCACGAACCTGCGGCAGACCGTCGAGTTCCAGAACGCCACGAACGCCTTGCTGCGCGACGGTTTCCGGTTCTTCGTCGAGCCCAGCGCCCATCCGGTGCTGACGATCGGTGTCGAGCAGACCGCCGCGGAGACCGACGTTGTGGTGCTCGGAACGCTGCGTCGCAACGAAGGCGGGCAGAAGCAGCTGCTCACGGCGCTCAGTCAGGCTCACGTGAGAGGGTTGAACGTCAAGTGGGACTTCAGCGGCGGCAAGCTGGTCGACCTGCCGACGTATGCGTTCCAGCGGCAACGGTTCTGGCCGGCCGGGCGAATCGGCTCCGGCGATCCGTCCGGGCTGGGCCTCAGCGCGGTCGAGCACCCGTTGCTCGGCGCGGCGGTCAGCGTCGCGGGCAGCGAGGACGTGCTGTTCACGTCGAGGCTGTCGGCGCACTCGCACCCGTGGCTGAAGGATCACGCGGTCAGCGGCACGACCCTGTTGCCCGGCACGGCGTTCGTCGAGCTCGCGGTCAGGGCCGGTGACGAGGTCGGCTGCGAGAAGCTCGACGAGCTCACGATCTCCGCGCCGCTCGTGCTGGACGGATCGGTGCAGCTGCAGGTCGCGGTGCGGGGTGGGGAGAACAGCCGGGCGGTCACGATCTACTCGCGCACCGAGGACGACGCGCCGTGGACCGAACACGCTTCTGGCACGCTGTCGAGCGGTAGCGCTATCAGTGACTTCGACGCGACGGCGTGGCCGCCGAGCGCGGAAAGTGTTGACGTCGAAGGAGCTTACGAGCACTTCGCGGACATGGGCTTCGAGTACGGGCCCGCGTTCCAGGGGCTGCGCGCCGTGTGGCGGGACGGCGACGACGTCTACGCCGAAGTGATGACCACCGAGGACACCGCGGGATTCGGCCTGCACCCGGCGTTGCTGGACGCCGCGCTGCACGCCGCGTTGCTCGCGAAGGACGGTGCGGGGCTGCCGTTCTCGTGGGAAGGCGTGTCGCTGCACGCCACGGGCGCGACGGAACTGCGGGTTCGGTTGCGTTCCACCGGGGACGCGATGGAGATCGCGCTCGCCGACACCACCGGCCAGCCGGTCGCCACGGTCGAGTCGCTCGTCGTGCGGCCGGTCGCGTTGCCGCGGAACGAGGTCGACCGCGACTCGCTGTTCCGGATCGAGTGGGCACCGGTCGTCTTGCCTTCGGAAGCAGCCGGGAACGTGGTCGTCGAGCACGTCGTCGGCGACGGCGATGTCATCGAGTCGACGCGGGCGCTGACGTCCCGCGTGCTGGCCAAGCTGCAAGAGTGGATCACGAGCGAACGCGCCGAGCGGCTCGCTTTCGTGACGCGCGAAGGAGATCTGGCCGGGCAGGCGGTGTGGGGACTAGTGCGGTCGGCGCAGACCGAGCACCCCGGCCGGTTCGTGCTGGTCGACGTCGACGACGATGCCGTTCTGCCGCAAGCGCTTGCTGCCGATGAACCGCAGCTGCGCATCAGGCAGGGACAGCTCCACGCGCCGCGCCTGACCCGTGCGGCGGCGGCACGGGAAGTCGTCTGGGAAAGCCCGGTGCTGATCACCGGTGGTGGCGGGCTCGGTGGCGTGATCGCGCAGCACCTCGTCGCCGAGCACGGTGTCACGGAGCTGATTCTCGCCAGCCGGAGCGGTAAGAAGCCGGACTGGGAGGTCGACGCGGCCGTCAAGGTCGTCAAGTGCGATGTCAGTGACCGCAAGGCGTTGCAGCGGCTGTTGAAGAAGCACACGGTGAAGTCCGTTGTGCACACCGCGGGCGTGCTGGACGACGGCGTGATCGAGTCGCTGACGCCCGAGCAGTTCGACACCGTGTTGCGGCCCAAGGTCGACGCCGCGTGGCATCTGCACGAGTTGTTGCCACAGGCCAGGATCGTGCTGTTCTCTTCCGCCGCAGGCATTCTCGGCGGCGCGGGACAGGGCAACTACGCGGCGGCCAACGCGTTCCTCGACGCACTTGCCCGGCACCGTCCGAACACGGTGTCACTGGCCTGGGGCACCTGGGAAGCCGCTGTCGGGCTCACCGGCTCGCTGACCGAGGCCGACCGGGAACGCCTGGTGCGCGCGGGAATGCCGCCGATCACCCCGGCGCAGGGCACCGCGTTGTTCGACGCGGCCGTCGCGACTGGCGAAGCGGTGCTGCTGCCCGCACGTCTCGACCTCGCGACGTTGCGGGCCCAGGGCGAGGTTCCAGCGTTGCTGCGCGGCCTGATCCGGACTCGCGCTCGCCGGACGGTCGCCGGCTCGGACGCCGCGACCGGACTGGCCGCCAAGCTGCGTCCGCTGGGTGAGGCCGAACGCCTCGACGCGCTGCTCGACGTGATCCGCACGCAGGTCAGCGCGGTGCTGGCGCTGGAGAGCTTCGACGCGGGGCGGGCGTTCCGCGACCTCGGCTTCGACTCGCTGACCGCTGTCGATCTGCGCAACCGTCTCACCGCGGTCACCGGGCTGCGGCTGCCCGCGACGCTCGTGTTCGACTACCCGACCGCGCACGTGCTGGCGGCGTTCCTCCGTGACGAGCTGTTCGGCTCGGACGAGGTCGCCGTTGCCACGCGGGCGGTTTCGGACGACGACCCGATCGTCGTGGTGGGGATGGCGTGCCGGTTCCCCGGTGGGGTGTCGACGCCGGAGGACCTGTGGCGGCTGGTGCTCGACGGCACGGACGCGATCTCCGAGTTCCCGTCCGACCGCGGCTGGGATCTCGACTCCTTGTTCTCCGGCAACGACATCGGCACCTCGGCGACACGGCTCGGCGGCTTCCTGCACGACGCGGGCGAGTTCGACCCGGCGTTCTTCGGGATGTCGCCGCGGGAAGCGCTGGCCACCGACTCGCAGCAGCGCCTGCTGCTGGAGACCGCGTGGGAGGCCTTCGAACGTGCCGGCATCGACCCGGTTTCGTTGCGGGGCAGCGACACCGGTGTGTTCGCCGGCGTCATGTACAACGACTACGCGCAGCTGCTCGGCGGTGAGTTCGAGGGGCACCACGGCACCGGCTCCTCGCCGTCGGTCGCGTCCGGCCGAGTGTCCTATGTGCTCGGTCTGGAAGGACCGGCCGTCACGATCGACACGGCGTGTTCGTCATCGCTGGTCGCGATGCACCTGGCAGCGCAGTCGCTGCGGACGGGGGAGTCGTCGCTCGCGCTGGCCGGTGGTGTCGCGGTGATGTCGACGCCCGCGACGTTCATCGAGATCTCCCGGCAGCGCGGCGTCTCGCCGGACGGGCGCTGCAAGGCGTTCTCGGAGGGCGCGGACGGCACCGGGTTCTCCGAGGGTGCCGGTCTGCTGGTGCTGGAGCGGCAGTCGGACGCACTGCGCCACGGCCACAACATCCTCGCGGTGCTGAAGGGCACCGCCGTCAACCAGGACGGCGCTTCGAACGGCCTCACCGCGCCCAACGGCCCTTCGCAGCAACGCGTGATCCGCGCGGCCCTCGCCGCGGCAGGCTTGTCACCCAACGATGTCGACGCTGTGGAAGCGCATGGCACCGGTACGTCTTTGGGCGACCCGATCGAGGCGCAGGCGCTGCTCGCGGTCTACGGGC
>NZ_JYJG01000598.1 GCF_000955955.1 Lentzea aerocolonigenes | reverse complement strand
CAGGCGCTGCTCGCGGTCTACGGGCAGGAACGCGCCGAGCCCCTCTACCTGGGCTCGATCAAGTCGAACATCGGCCACACCCAGTCGGCGGCGGGCGTCGCCGGCGTGATCAAGATGATCATGGCGCTGCGGCACGGCGTGCTCCCGCGGACGCTCCACGTCTCCGCGCCTTCCTCGCACATCGAGTGGGACGCGGGCGCTGTCGAGCTGCTCACCTCATCCCGCGATTGGCCGTCCAGCGACCGTCCACGCCGCGCCGGCGTGTCATCGTTCGGCATCAGCGGCACGAACGCGCACGTCATCCTCGAGGCTCCGGAATTGTCAGACCTGCCTGAGATGATTGGGATGGGGGGTGG
>NZ_JYJG01000597.1 GCF_000955955.1 Lentzea aerocolonigenes | reverse complement strand
GGGGGTGGATCCCCCCAGGGGGCCGGCCAACCCGGATCGATCCAGAGCGCGGCGCTGCCGGTCTCGGCCAAGTCGGCGGGAGCGTTGCGGGCCCAGGTCGAGCGGATCAAGGCGCTGGTCGAGAGCGGCGTGCCGGCGAACGACGTCGGGTTCTCACTGGCCGGGCGGAGCAGGTTCGAGCAGCGCGCGGCGATCGTCGGCGACGAGGTCGTCGAAGGCGCCGTCGTGGAGGCCGGGCCGGGGCCGGTGTTCGTGTTCCCCGGTCAGGGCTCGCAGTGGCACGGCATGGCGGTCGAGCTGCTCGACGAGGACGAGACGTTCGCGCGGTGGATGGCCGAGGCGGACCGGGCGATCGCCGAGCACGTCGGCTGGTCGGTGATCGACACGCTCAAGGGCGACGCGGAACTGCTGGAGCGCATCGAGATCCTGCAGCCCGCGTTGTTCGCGATCATGATCTCGCTCGCCCAGACCTGGCGGGCCAACGGGGTCGAGCCCGCGGCGGTCGCCGGCCACTCGCAGGGAGAGATCGCCGCCGCCTACATCGCGGGCGCGCTCAGCCTCGACCAGGCGGCGCGGATCGTCGTCAAGCGGTCGCGGCTGTTCGCGGACGAGCTCGTCGGCAACGGCGCGGTCGCGAGCATCGCGTTGCCAGCCGACGAGGTCGAGAAGCTGCTACCGGAAGAGCTGGCGATCGCGGGCGTCAACAGCCCGCACGCCTGCACTGTCGCCGGGGCGGTTCCCGCACTCGAAGCGTTCGTCGAGAGCTGTGTCGCCCAGGACATCCGCGCCCGCGTGATCGGCAGCACCGTCGCCTCGCACTGCGCGCAGGTCGACCGCCTCCGCGACCAGATCCTGGAGCTGTTCGCGGACATCACGCCGCGGACCGGCACCATTCCGTTCTACTCGACCGTCACGGGCGAACGCATCGACACGGCAAGCCTCGACGCCGAGTACTGGTTCCAGAACGCTCGACAGCCCGTCAGCTTCGCCAAGGTCGTCGAGAATCTGGTCCAGGACGGCCACCGCGTGTTCATCGAGTCGAGCGCGCACCCCGTGCTGATGCTGCCCGCCCAGCAAACGGCCGAAGCGACGGGCACCGAGATCGTCGCCATCGGCTCGCTCAGGCGCGACCAGGGCGACAAGCACCGGTTCACCACCTCACTCGCCGAAGCGTGGGTGGCAGGGGTCGAAGTCCAGTGGCAGTACCCCGGCGGCAGGAACGTGCCGCTGCCCACCTATCCGTTCGACCGGCAGAGGTTCTGGCCCGAGCCGCTCGTCAAGGACACGTCCGACCCGGTCGACGCGGAGTTCTGGGAGCTCGTCGACAACGGCGGCCTGGAGGACATCGGCGTCGAGCCGGGCGTCGCGCAAACGCTCGCGCAGTGGCGCAGCCGTCGCAAGTCCGAATCCACAATGGACACCTGGCGGTACCGCGACCGGTGGGTGCCGGTCAAGATCAGCGGCACACCGAACGGTACGTGGCTCGTCGTCACGTCCGGCAACGAAGCCCAAGACGTGATCGAGGCGTTGAGCGCCAACCACATCGACATCGACGAGCAGATTAGCCGGGAAGGCCTGAAAGCCCGCCTGCCGGAGACGATCGACGGCGTCATCGCCATGACCGGCCTCCAGGCGACGATCACCCTGGTGCAGGCACTGGCCGAAGCCGGTGTCAGAGCACCGATCTGGGCCGTCACGCGCCAGGCCGTCGCCATCGGCAGCGAACCCGTCGACCCGGCGCAGACCGCGATCTGGGGTCTCGGCCGCGTCGCCGCGCTCGACCTGCCACGCCGCTGGGGTGGCCTGATCGACCTGCCCGCGAAGCTGGACACCCAGGCCGCGCAACGGTTCGCGGCCGCCCTGACCGGCACCGAGGACCAGCTCGCGATCAGGGACAACGGCGTGTTCGCCCGCCGTCTCGTCCGCACGAACGCCCACCACAACCCGGAGTTCGAAGCGTCCGGCACTGTGTTGATCACCGGCGGCACCGGCGCGCTCGGCGGCCACGTCGCGCGCTGGATGGCCGAAGCCGGAGCCGAGCACCTCGTGCTCACCAGCCGTCGCGGTCTCGACGCCCCTGGCGCCGCGGAGCTCAAGGCAGAGCTGGAGAACACCACGCGCGTCACGATTGCGGCCTGCGACGCGGCGGACCGGGAAGCGCTCGCGACGCTGCTCGCGGGCATCGACGACCTCACGACCGTCGTGCACGCGGCGGGCATCGGCACCGGTGACGCGCCGATCGACGAGATCAGGTACGAGGACGTCACCGCGCTGCTCGACACCAAGATCACCGCGGCCAGGCACCTGCACGAACTTGCGCCGCAAGCCCGTTTCATCCTCTTCTCGTCGGGCGCGGCGAGCTGGGGGAGCGGCGGCCAGCCCGCGTACGGCGCGGCCAACGCCTACCTCGACGGGCTCGCGCACCTGCGCCGCTCGCAGGGCTTGAAGGCGACGTCGATCGCGTGGGGTGCGTGGGCGGACGCCGGCATGGCCGCCGACCACGGCATGTACGAGGCGCTGCACCGGATCGGCATCGGCTCGATGCCGCCCGAGCTCGCGATGAGGGTGCTGCGCCAAGCGGTCGCCGACGACCAGACCCAGCTCACCGTCACCGACATCGACTGGGCGACGTTCGCGCCGAGCTTCACCGCCGAACGGCCGAGCCCGCTGCTCACCGGCATTCCCGAAGCGCGCCAGGCACTTGCCGAGGAGCCCGTCGAGGAATCGGAGCTCAAGCAACGCCTGACGAAGCTCACCGAGGCCGAACGCGACCGCGCGTTGCTCGACCTGGTCCGCGCCGAGGCCGCGAAGACGCTGGGCTACCCGGAAAGCGACCAGGTGCCGGTCGGCAGGGCGTTCCGCGAGCTGGGCTTCGACTCGGTGACCGCGGTCGAGATGCGCAACCGCCTCAAGACCGCGACCGGACTCGCGCTGCCCGCGACGCTGGTGTTCGACTACCCGACCGCGACGACGCTGTCGCAGCACCTGCGGGACGAGCTGTTCGGTGGCACGGAACAGCTCGAGGTCCGTGCGGCCACGCTCGCCTCCGACGACCCGATCGCGATCGTCGGCATCGGCTGCCGCTACCCCGGCGGTGTCACGACCCCGGAAGCGTTGTGGGACCTGGTGTTCGAGGGACGCGACGTGATCTCGCGGTTCCCGGCCGACCGCGGCTGGGACCTGGACCGGCTCGCCAGCTCGACGTTCGAGGGCGGGTTCCTCGACGCCGTCGCCGACTTCGACGCGGGGTTCTTCGGGATCTCGCCGCGCGAGGCCGTCGTGATGGACCCGCAGCAGCGACTGCTCCTCGAAACCTCCTGGGAGGCACTGGAACGAGCCGGCATCGACCCGGTCTCGTTGAAGGGCAGCCCGACCGGCGTCTTCGTCGGCACCACCGGGCAGGACTACGAGTCGCTGCTCAACCGCTCGCTGGAGGAGACCGGCCCGTACGCGACGACCGCGTTCTCGGCTTCGGTGCTGTCCGGCCGCATCTCCTACCTGCTCGGACTCGAAGGCCCCGCGGTCACGATCGACACGGCCTGCTCGTCGTCGCTCGTCGCCATGCACTGGGCCGCGCAGGCGCTGCGCAACGGTGAGTGCGACCTGGCTTTGGCCGGTGGTGTCGCGGTCATGACCACGCCGAACGCCTACTCCGCCTTCACCG
This sequence comes from Lentzea aerocolonigenes, assembly GCF_000955955.1. Lineage (GTDB taxonomy): Bacteria > Actinomycetota > Actinomycetes > Mycobacteriales > Pseudonocardiaceae > Lentzea > Lentzea aerocolonigenes_A. The sequence goes on along the minus strand of NZ_JYJG01000597.1, from coordinate 194 downwards.
CGGCCGGCGGGCTCGCACCGGACGGGCGCTGCAAGGCGTTCGCCGAGGCCGCTGACGGCACCGGCTGGTCCGAGGGCGCTGGTGTGGTGCTGCTGGAACGGTTGTCGGACGCGCGGCGCAACGGGCACGAGGTCCTGGCCGTGCTGCGCGGTTCCGCGGTCAACCAGGACGGCGCGTCGAACGGCCTGACCGCG
>NZ_JYJG01000596.1 GCF_000955955.1 Lentzea aerocolonigenes | reverse complement strand
ACGGCCTGACCGCGCCGAACGGCCCGTCGCAGCAGCGGGTGATCAGGCAGGCGCTGGCGAACGCCGGGCTTCAGCCGTCCGAAGTGGACGCCGTCGAAGCGCACGGCACTGGCACCACTCTGGGCGACCCGATCGAGGCTCAGGCCGTGCTCGCGACGTATGGGCAGAACAGGGAGACGCCGCTGCTGCTCGGCTCCATCAAGTCGAATCTCGGCCACCCGCAGTCGGCCGGTGGTGTCGCGGGCGTGATCAAGATGGTCATGGCTTTGCGTCATGGCGTGCTGCCGCAGACTCTGCACGTCGACGCGCCTTCGTCCACTGTGGAATGGAAGACCGGCGACGTCGAGCTCCTCACGTCTCGCCGCGACTGGACGGGCAACGGTCATCCGCGCCGGGCCGGTGTGTCGTCGTTCGGTGTCTCGGGCACGAACGCGCACGTGATCATCGAGGAGGCGCCGGAGTTCGCTCCCGCTGTCCCGGTGGCGACGACCAGCGCTTCGGTGCTGCCGCTGGTGGTGTCGGGCCGGTCCGAGGAGGCGCTGGCTGATCAGCTTGCGCGCCTTGGTGCTGTTGACGCTTCGCCGCTCGACCTCGCCTACTCGCTCGCGGTGTCGCGCAGCGCGTTCGAGCACCGGGTGGTGCTCGTCGACGGCGTGGAGATCGCCAAGGGAGAGACGGCCGAGCGCGACCTGGCGCTGTTGTTCACCGGGCAGGGATCGCAGCGGCTCGGCATGGGACGTGAGCTGTACGAGCGGTTCCCGGTGTTCGCGGACGCCTTCGACGCCGTGCTCGCGCACCTCGACCCGGCGTTGCGCACGATCATGTGGGGCGAGGACGCGGCGTTGCTGGACCAGACCGGCAACGCGCAGCCCGCGATCTTCGCGCTGGAAGTTGCGCTGTTCCGGCTGGCGGAGTCGTTCGGGATCAAGGCCGACCGGCTCGCCGGCCACTCGATCGGCGAGATCGCGGCCGCCCACGTCGCGGGCGTGTTCAGCCTGGAGGACGCCTGCACGTTGATCTCCGCGCGGGCCTCGCTGATGCAGGCGCTGCCGGCCGGTGGCGCGATGATCGCGATCGAGGCGAGCGAGGACGAGATCACGCCGCTGCTCACTCCGGGCGTGTCGATCGCGGCGGTGAACGGGCCGGACGCGGTGGTCATCGCCGGTGTTGAACAAGAGACTCGTGGGATTGTTGAACAACTCGACGGGTCTACGACGCGCAAGTTCAAGCAGCTCAAGGTGTCGCACGCGTTCCACTCGCCGT
>NZ_JYJG01000595.1 GCF_000955955.1 Lentzea aerocolonigenes | reverse complement strand
GTCGTACCCGTCGCCGGTGCGGTGCTCGTGGCCGGAGTCGCACCCGTGGCCGGTGCGGTGCTCGTCACCGGAGTCGTACCGGTAGCCGGAGTCGCCCCCGTCGCCGGAGTCGCACCGGTAACCGGAGTCGTGCTCGTCACCGGAGTGGTACCCGTCGCCGGTGCGGTGCTTGTCGTCACCGGGCGGCCGCTTGCGTCGACGGGCGTGGTGGCGCTCGGGCCGGCCGTGGACATGCCAGGGCCGCGGGCCGTGCTCGGGGTGCTGCTGGAGGGATCACGGGCGGCACCGGTGTTGGCACCGGTGTTGCCACCAGTGTTCGTGCTGCTACCAGTGTTCGTGCTGCTACCAGTGCTCGTGTCGCCTGTGGTGACCGGGTTGCTCTGGGTGGGGACCGGGGTCGAGGTGACGGGGGACGTGTCGGTGCTCGGCGCGGTGAAGGTGGTGCCGACCCGCGTGCCGTTGTCGATGGCCGGCGACGAGGAAGTGTTGCCGAGGTCGACGCCGGGCAGGGTGAAGTTGGGGACGGTGACCGGCTTGACGACTGCGGGGTCGACGCTGGGGACCTTGGCGTGCTTGCTGCTCCCGCCTGGCTCGAGGGAGCCGAAGATTCCGTCCGTCGCGCTGCCGGAGCTGTGGGTGGCCTTGTTGGTGATCGGGTTGCTCAGTGCCGCGAGCGGGATCTGGACGATGGTGTTGGCCAGAGGAGTCAAGCCCCGGATGCTGCGGGGCAGCATGCGGAAGAGGTCGCGGCCGATTTTGCCGACGAGGCCGACGGCGCCTTCGCCCAGGCCGCCGAGCGCGCCACCGATCAGGCCACCGATCACGCTGCCTTTCAGCGACTCCTTGTCCCAGCCGTCGCGTTTGCCCGCCAGGATCTGGCCGCCCTGGATGCCCGCGTCGAGGCCAACCATGAACGCGGCGCCGAACGCCGCTCCCCCCAGCACCCTGGTGACGAGGGTGCGGGCGATGTTCATGAGCCCGTACTGCATCAGCCTGGTGACGAGCATGCGCAGCGCGAAGCTAATGCCGAGGCGAGCGGCCGAGATCACTGCGGGGGCGGCCAACGAACCGAAGAGCGAAGCAAAGAGCATCGCCAGCGTCGCGGCCAGGATTCCCAGCATCGAGACGATCATGATCTTCGTCTTCTGGATGTCCGCGGCCGCGTTCTTCAGCATTTTGGCGTAGGCCCTGGCCTGCTCCTCGAGCTGACCAGCGCCCTCGCGGAACGTCCCGGAGAGCATCTTCTGGATCTCGTCGCTCGTGGCTCCCTCCATCACGGTGGAGAACTCGCCCGAGACGCTCAGCAGTTGCGCGCTGAGTGCGTCGAGCTCGCCCGCCATCACCTCCCACTGCCACGAGAGCTCCTCGAGATCACCCTCGCTGCCCTCCGGCCAGGGCATGCCAACCGTGAACTTCAGCAAACGCTGAAGCGCGGGAGGCAGTTCGGTGGTCACGGGAGCTCTTCCTCAGATGGCTCGCGACGGAGTTCGTCAGGTGCGGGCGGCGTTGTTTTCGTCGGTCTTGACGAGCAGGTCGACCGCCTTCGTGACGGCGTCCCCCGTGAGGCCGAGGTTGTTGGCGAGCGTGGCGATGTACTCGAGCGTCTTGGCGGAGTTGTCCACGTAGGCCTTGGCGAACGCCTCGCCGAACTCGTCGTTGCCCCAGCAGCCGTCGTAGCGGGATGCCGCGTCCTTCATCGTCGCCGCCGCCTGTTCGAAGCTCAGGCCGAGCTCCTTGAGCCGCGCGATCACCGTGCGCGTGCCCTCGATGTCGATGGAGGTGCGGTCAGCCATTGTGCTTCCCTTCCTTCTCGCCCGCGGCCGGGCGGCCGAGGATGCCGTCGCTGTACTCGTCGCCGAGGAACGGCGAGACGACCTTCTCGAAGACCTCCTCGACGCTCAGGTTGCCGCTCGCGAGGTCGGTGAAGGTGACGCCGGGCAGGACTTCGTCCCCCATGGACTCCGCCAGCTTCTGCATGCACAGGGCCTTGCCGGCCTTGATCGTCTGCACCAGCAGGTGACTGAACTCGGCCGGCGCCATGGTGCGGTACTTGGTGCCCACGAAGTTGAAGCCGGTGATCTCGCCGCGGCCGTCGAAGTCGATCGTGAACGAGCGGTCCTTGGAACGCACCGTCGTCGTGTTCTCGTTCATCTGGCGGGTCAGCTCGGAGATCTTGCGCTGCTCGCGCTCCACCGACGCCATCGCGGCCTCGTTGGCCTCTTCGAGGGTCCGGTACTGGGAGAACCAGTCGGTCATCGCGTCTCACCTTCCCCGTGGCGGAGCTGGACGGAGTTCGCCGCGGCTTCCCGTTCGATCTCCTTCAGCAGCTCCGCGAGCTCGAGGCGCAGCCGGGACCAGTCGTCCATGACAGCCGCGTTGCCCTGCTGGAGGTTCTGGTACTCGGCCATCCAGGCCGCGAATTCCGTCATCGCGCCTCACCCTTCCCGTTCTCCGAATGACCGATGACGCCAGCCGGCGCACAGCCACCACCGCCTGTCCCGTGGCCCGGCCGTGCTGCCGTGCCCTGGGCGTTGCTCGCGGACCACGTGCCGGGGTCGGCCCGCAACCACGTGCTGTCCACACGCGACACAGGCGCACCCGCCATCGAGCCCGCGCCGACGGCCGCAGGCGGCGGAACCGCGCCCGTCGAGGCTGCCGCTGCGGAGGAGTTCATTCCCGTGTGCGCGTCGCCCAGTGGGGCGGCGGACCCACCGACTGACGTGGACATCGCGGGGAACTCACCGGGGAGCGGCGGCCTGGACGCCAAAGTAGGGTGCGCGGGGGGTGCCGCGGCGGGTGCCGGAGTCGCTGCGGCCGTTATGACGGGGGAAACCCCCGTGGACTGAAGAGCCGCCGGGGCACCGGAGGCCACCGCGGGAACCGCAACCGTCGCGTGGGAGGCAGCCGAGGCGGTCGCGGGCGCGGCTGCTGCGGCGACGACGGTCGCAGGCTGCCCGGTGACCGTCACCGACTGCCCGGCAACCGTCACGGTGTGTGCGCCACCGGCTGTCCGGGAGGCCGCAGTCGCGGGTTCCGCTGAGACCGTCGCCGGTTGTGCGGCGGTCGCGCCGGCAAGCGGCGACGCCGGAAGGTTGGCCGGCAGCGCGCCTTCGCGGCGCTGGGCGGGCTTCTCCGCTTTGCCGGTGCTGTCCTTCCTGGCGTTGTCACCCGCGGCAGACGCGGGTGACGCGAGGAGCGGCACGACTCCTTCCGCCGGCAGTGCCATGCTCGCGAACCCGCCGAACTTCGCGGTCTGATCAGCCTTGACCGGCGCGGGCTGCGCCGTGGCGAAGTGGGACAGCCTGCCGAACGGCTCAGCGGCGGCCGAGCGTGGCACGCCACCGTCCACAGGGGACGCCGGCGCTGAGACGGCCGAGCGGGAGCCGTTGGTCGTGGCCGTGCCCGCACCCGCGCCATGCCCCGTACCCAACGGTGCCATCGCCGGTGCCATCAGGCGGTGGGCGGCCGCCCCCTCCACCGGCGTGGCCGGAACCTGGATCGGCACACCGGTCACGCTGCGCTCGGGCAGCTCCGCGAGCGGCTGTCCGAACTGGACGTACGAAGTGGACAGATCGGTGAGGATCTGCCGGGCGTGTTCGTCCCGTGCGAGCAACGCGCCTTCGTCCGGCACGGTGCCGCTGTGGTTCTCGAGCCCTCGCAGACGTTGCTGGCTGTTCGCGACGGCGTCGCCGATGTGCCGCAGCGCCGCTGGGTAGCTCGGCTCGCGCAGACTGGAGGTCAGCTCGTCGACGTGCCGGAGCAGCCGATCCACCCACTCGAACTGCCGCGGGTCGCCGTTGTTCCACGCCGACTCGAGCTCCGCCCGGTAGCGGCGCAGCAGGTCGGCGAACAGCTCGAGCCGCTCCGCCGCCTGCTCGAACGCGGCCGCCTTGCGGTAGAAGGTGTGCGGGTCCGCCGCCGCCACCCGTGCACGTACCTGGTCGAAGTTCAGATTCCTGATCTCGCCCGCGATCGCGAGGTCGGGGTTCCGCGTCGCCATTGCTCAGCTCCGTCCCAGGGTCGATGGCCCCGCGCAGTTCTCGTCGTCTTCTTCCCAGTCCTTGCCGTCGCTGGTGAGCCAGACCGTGCGTTCCCGGTCCTTCTTCTCCTGCCCGGCACCACCCATACCGGCACCCGCGCCACCCATCGGCGGCATCATTCCCGCGCCGGCGTCGAGGCCGACGGGACCGCGCGAGATGGTCGTGGGCACACCGACCACGCCGCTGCGGGTGGGAACCTGGTAGCCCTTCTGCTGCGCGGCGGCGGCGATCTCCGCGGCCGTCGCCGCGACTCTGCCGTCGGCACCGATCCGCGGCGTACCGCCACCGAGACCGCTGCCGAACCCGCCACCACCGGTGGGATCTCCGGACAGGAAGCTCGCCAGCGGCGACTTGCCGTCCGTCGACGACCCGCCACCGAGGCCGGAGTCGCTGCCGATCTGACGGATCCGCTCGATCGCGTCGCTGGCGCTCTGGTTGGCCGCCTGCCTCGCGCGTTCCGCAGCGCCGCCGTCCCCGGCACCGGTGTTGGAACCGCCGGTATGGGAACCCGTCTGCCCGTGGCTGCCGCCGGTGCCAGTGCCGGCACCACCGCCGGTCGAACCGGAGCCGCTGCCGCTGGAACCGCCACCGGCCAGGCCGTTCAGCGCGTCGGTCGCCTCCCGTGCCGCACGCGCCGCCTCTGCCCGCGCCGCCTCGTTGCCGCCGCCGGCGCCACCACCGCTACTTCCACCGGTGCCGCCGCCGTGGCCGCTGCCAGCACCGCCGCCGGCGCCGGTACCACCAGCACCAGTACCAGTACCGCCTGCACCTCCACCGGCACCTCCGGCCAAGCTGTTCAGCGCGCTCGTCGCCTCCCGCGCCGCATTC
>NZ_JYJG01000594.1 GCF_000955955.1 Lentzea aerocolonigenes | reverse complement strand
TCTAGAGCTTGCCCGCGGCCTTCAACGACAGGTAGCGATCCGCGAGCGCGCGCGGGAGTTCGTCGGGCAGAGCGTCCACGACGTCCACGTCATGCCGTGCGAGCAAAGCGGTCAGACGGCGGCGTTCGGCCAACGTCCGTTCTGCCGCAGCGGCGCCATAAACGGACTCCAAGTCGCCTCGCCCCGCGGCCATCGCGTGCACGGCGGGATCGGACACCGAGGCGATCAGCAAGCGGTGCCGGGAAGCCAAGGTGGGCAACAACGGCAGCAACCCGTGCTCGATCGACGGCTCCAGCGACGTCAGCAGCACGACCAGCGAACGCCGACCGGCCCGCCGCAGCACCTCCGCCACCGCGCCGCGCGCGTCGAACTCCACCAGTTCGGCTTCCAGCGGAGCCATCGCCTGCACCAGAACGGGCAGCGTGGCCCGCGGCACGGAAGCTCGCACCTTGGTGCTGAACGCCAGGAAGTCGACCTGGTCGCGAGCCTGCGAAGCCAAGGCGGACAACAACAACGCCGCGTCCATCGACGTGTCGAGCCGCGGCAGGCCACCCAGCGCACCGTCGACGCGGCCGGCAGCCGTGCGGGCCGTGTCGAGCACGATCGTCACCTGCCGGTCGCGCTCAGGCCGCCAGGTCCGCACCACGACATCCGACGACCGAGCCGAAGCACGCCAGTCGATCGACCGCACGTCATCGCCTATCACGTAGGTGCGCAACGAGTCGAACTCCGTGCCGGCACCGCGGATCAACGAGGCCCGGCGGCCGTCCAGCTCGCGCAGGCGTTCCAGCAGCGGCGGCAAGTGACGCCGGCTGTGGAACGGCGGCAACGCGCGCACGGTCCACGGCACGACGTGCGAGCCCTGCCGTGCCGCGATCCCCAGCGGCCCGACAGACCGCACGGTCACACGGTCCGAAACGCGATCACCACGCCGCACGGGGCGCAGTTCGAAAGCAAAGGTCCGCGAGCCACCCGCCGGCACGTCAACCGAAACCCGGTCCTCGACCACACCGGCGGAAGGTGCCCAGGCGTCCCGGAGAACACCCCGCACCCGCCGCCTGGGGTTCTGCACAGTCAACGACACCGTGCACAGCTCACCCGTGCGCACCGAGGTCGCCCCGGCACGCACGAAAGTCAGCCGCCGAACCCCGCCCGCGAGCAGCAGATCGACCACCACACACAGGACCAGCACGCCGAGAAGCACCAGAACCCCTTGCCACGACGGCAAGAAGAGCCCGACGACGAGCACACCGATGAGCGCGAGCAGCCCCGCGCGGCCCGTGAGCGCCACGTCAGCGCGGCACCTGGACCGTGCCGAGCACGCCGTCCAGCACGCCGTCCGCCGTCACGCCCTCCAGTTCGGCCTCCGGACGCAGCTCCAGCCGGTGCCGCAAAGCCGGGCGCGCCAGCGCCTTCACGTCGTCCGGCGTCACGTAGTCACGCCCGGACAACCAGGCCCAGGCCCGCGCCACCGCGAGCAGCGCCGTGGCACCACGCGGAGAAACCCCGAGCCGCACCGCGGGGGACTGCCGAGTGGCCCGGCAGACATCGACCACGTAAGCGATGACCTCGGGCGCCACGGTCAGAGCACGCACCGCGGCCGCACCAGCGTCCAGATGCGCCGCCCCGGCCACGGGAGACAGTGAGGAAAGATCACGCGGATCAAAGCCGGAAGCATGCCGCGTCAACACGTCGATCTCGTGCTCGCGCGCGGGAATCGGCATGGTCACCTTCAGCAGGAACCGGTCCAGCTGCGCCTCGGGCAGGGGATAGGTGCCCTCGTACTCCACCGGGTTCTGCGTGGCCACGACGATGAACGGCGACGGCAGCGGCCGGGTCTTGCCGTCGGCCGACACCTGCCGTTCCTCCATCGCCTCCAGCAGCGCGGCCTGCGTCTTGGGCGGCGTCCGGTTGATCTCGTCCGCCAGCAGCAGGTTCGTGAACACCGGCCCCTCGCGGAACGAGAAAGCGGCGTTGTGCGAGTCGTAGACCAGCGACCCGGTCAGGTCACCGGGCATCAGGTCCGGCGTGAACTGCACCCGCGTCGTCGACAGGTCCAGCGCCCGGGCCATAGCCCGCACCAGCAACGTCTTCGCGACGCCGGGCACACCCTCCAGCAGCACGTGTCCCTTGCACAGCAACGCGAGGATCAGCGACGTCACGGCGGAGTCGTTGCCCACCACGGCCTTGCCGATCTCCGTGCGCAGCGCGACCAGCGCCGAGCGTGCTTCCTCGGTCGAGACGGTGACAGTCATCCCCTGCGTACCTCGTTCTCCACGGCATCGAGCTCTGATGCCAGCGCGACCAGCCCCCGGTCGTCCACCGGCTCCTGCGAATAGAGCAAAGTCCTGACGTCCGCGACGGACCGCGACGTCCTGCGGGCGACCTCCACCGACACGTCCTCGCCCACCGGCAGCCCCAGCAGCGGGGCCAGCCGGTCCCGCGAAGCCTGGCGCAGCACCAGAGCGGCGTGGGTGGCCGCGCGCGAGCTCCGGTACAGCCGCGCCCTGCCCTCCACGGTCTCGGCCGCGCGCACCACCACCGGCAGCGGTTCGGTCACCACCCGGCCCAGCCTGCGCGCCCGCCACAACGCGATCACCACGGCCGCGACGCCCAGCTGGAACGCGCCGAACTTCCAGCCGTCCGGCACCAGGTCCGTGAACGACTTCTGCTGCGAGCGGTCCGCGGTCGACGGCATGTACCAGACGAGCCGTTCGTGCTGACCCAGCAACGCCAATGCCAACGCCGCGTTGCCGTCGGAGTCGAGGTCGCGGTTGGTGAAGATCGCGCCGAACCCGAGCGTCGTCACCGTGCCCGTGCGCACCAGAGTCGAGTCGTAGCAACGCTGTTCGCCGTCGTACACGAACCCGCCGGTCTTGGCCGCACCCGCCTTGGCCGCCAGCGGGCAGCCCGGATCCCGGGTCTCCACCTCCAGCCGCCGGAGACCGGGACGGGCGGGCGCGAGCAGCACGGTGGCCGCGGCACGCTTGGTCAGACCTTCCAGGCGCTCCGGGGCGATCAGGTTCGGTTGCGTCACGAACAGCGTCGCACCCTCCACAGAGGACGCGTCTTCCGTGCGTTCGACCCGCACCCCGTTCTGCTCCAGCAGCGCGACCACGGCGTGGCTGCCCTCCGGCCGGTACGAACGCGGGTCCAGTGAACCGCCCTCTCCACCAACGTGATCACGACAGCCGCGAACAGGATGATCACGCCGATCACCAGCGGCCCGCGCGCGGCAGTCCAGATCCGCCCGGCGTCGGGGGACACCGCCGTCATGCGCGCACCCTGTCGTCCACGGAGACCAGCCGCTGGTACCCCTGTGCCGTGGCGGGCTTGCCGCCGTACCAGACGTCGTCGAACTGCACGGCCGCGCCACGCAGGTCGTCCGCCAGCACCGGAAGTGCCTGCCCCGCCTCGATCGCCACCTCGTCCACCGTACGGCCGGCCCGCGGGTCGAGCACGCCGCGCTGCTCCAGTTCCCGCACCACGGCGCGGAAGCGCTCGCGCACGGCCTCGGCCAGATCCCCCGCCGCCGCAGCGCGTTCCGCCGCCGCGCGATGTTCGGCAGCGGTCATGACCTTGCCGCCGAACACGGAGCCGGCGGAACGCGCGGCACGGAAGGAGCGGCCGACGCGGAGCCTGATGACGATCACGAGAATCACCGCGACCACGACGAGAACCGTGATCGCGGTGATGCCGCTCATACCGCCCACACCCGCGAACAGCGCACCCAGCTTCTCCAGCACCCAGTGGAAGGCGCGTTCGATCGGGTTCGGGTCGTCGGAGACGTACGCCGGGTTGCCCAGCTCCCTGGCGGCCGCCTCCCTGGCCTCGTCGCGGTCGAGATCTACCGGTACGTCAGATACCGCCATGTCCCGCGGCCCGCTGGAGTTCGATGTCCATGCCCTCCGCGCGCATCCGGCGGTCGACGTAGACCAGCACGTTGACCGCGGACGAGAACGGCAGGGTGATCGTCTGCGCGATGATCCCGCCGATCGCCGACAGCACCAGCGAGCCGGCGCTCAGCGCCGCCGTCGGGTCGTCGGAGAAACCGGTCGTCGCGGCGCCGAGCAGGCCGAACGGGAGGCTGATGATCCAGCTGATCACGCCGCTGATGATCGCGGCGAGCAGCAGGATACCGAACGTCCGCCACCACGCGTCCTTCACGAGGGCCCGCGAGCGGCCGAACGCGGCGCCGACGCCGCAGCGCTCCAGCACCAGCGCGGGGCCGATCAGCGAGAACATCACGCCGACCCAGATGCCGGGGATGATGCAGAGGACCACGCCGACGGCGACCACGAGGCTGCTCAGCAGCGTCGCGCCGAGCAACGGCAGCAGGCGCGGCTTGAACTCGTCCCACGCCTGGGCGAACGTGACCGGCCGGCCCAGCACCGCGTGACCCACGACGACGGTGATGAAGCCGGACAGGAACACCGTGCCGATCAGCAGCAGCAGGACGCTGAGCGCCGTGCCGGTGAGGAAGCCGATGAAACTCGTCGTGATGCGGTCCAGCATCTCCTGCTGGGTGACCGTGTTCGGGTCGAGCGTCGCCGCGGCGGTGAGGTCGTTCAGGAACGGCAGCTGCACCAGCAGGCCGACGATCTGGGTGATCGCGGCGACGACAGCGGCCGCGCCGAGCAGCAGCACCGGGTACTTGCGCATCGTCGTGATGGCGCCGTCGACGATCTCGCCGACGGCCAGCGGACGCAGCGGGATCACACCCGGCTTGATCGTCGGTCCCGGCTGCGGTGGCGGCGGGGCGTAGTAGCCCGGCTGCTGCCCGTACTGGGGTGGCTGTTGCCCGTGCTGGGGCGGTTGCTGCTGCGGCTGGTTCGGTTGCTGGTCGGGCGAGGACCAGCCAGGCGTTTCGGACATTGCGGCAACCCCCTGGTCGTGTGTGAGCGGCATCCTGCCAGATCAGACCGCCTCTCACAGCGCGACTGGATCACGAAACGATGTCCTAT
>NZ_JYJG01000593.1 GCF_000955955.1 Lentzea aerocolonigenes | reverse complement strand
GCCCAGGTCAGCGCGACCTAACGAAGTACTACTAGAAGAAGGTGCCGCAGAACGGCTTCTGAGGCACGGCGAACAGCGCGTCGGCCTGGTCGAAGCTCGCGCCGACGATCCGTTTGGTGGCCGCGAGCTGCGAGAACGTGGTGTCGCCGAAGTACACGGCGCCGAGCAGTTCGACCGAGATCGTGATGTCAGCCGGGGCGTCCACGCGCCCGGCACCGTCCGGCGTCACCCGGTAGCGGCCGTCGTTGGCGGGCAGCAGCTTGTCCTGCACCTCGATGACGACGGGTTCCGCCGCGCCGTACGTGCGGGCCTGGAGCATGCGCTCGACGTCGACCAGCCGCAGCCAGATCTCGTCGTTGATGTCCTCGGTGTACACGACGCGCGGGTCCTCGAACAGCCACGACACCGGCTCGTCGAGCGGGATGTCCGCCTCGATCTTGTCGACGAGGTCCAGTCGCGCCGCGTAGATCCACAGGTCGCGCCACGCGTCGTCGTTCGCCCACACCATGTCCTTGACGGACATCTGGTGCTTGAAGTCCTTCACCTCGGACACCTTGTAGGTGAGGAAACCATCGTCGCCGTCAGGTCCACTGTGGACGACCGTGACCGAGTTCTCCGCGTGGGACCTGCGGTCGCGCTCGCGAGCCCACCAGCCCGTCCACCGCCCGATCTGACCCGGCCGCGTCAACCCGATGGTCTCGTGCAGTTCCGGCAGCAACTTGTCGGCGGTGTCGGCGTCGATCATCCGCACCCGCCCGGCCATCTCACCCGCGACCACAGCACGCTTCGCATCGATCTCGACCGTCCGCCACCGCCCCGCCAGGCCGTAGCCGAAGCGGCCGTAGATGCGCCCCTCGGAAGCGCGCAGCGTGGCGACAGGATCAGGCAGCTTCTCGAGTTGCTCGCGCATCAGGGCGGTCAGCACACCACGGCGCGTGTAGTCCGCGCGCACGCCCACACGTGAGACGGCCGCGTGCGGCACAACGGCGCCACCAGGCACCACAAGAGAGGAGCCGTACGACTGGGTAGTCCCGATCATCTCGTCGCCGTCGAACGCGGCGAACACCCGATCGGGTTCGTACGAGGGGAGAACGACCTGCCACTGCTCGTCGTTCGGAATCGGCATGTGCATCGCGCGCCGGAACACCGCGGTGTGGGTGCGGAACTGCGCTTCGTCGTGGAGAACGCGGATCTCGGTCACGCCCGCGATCGTCGCTCACGCACGACCGCGGCCGCATCCCAGTTTCCCGCTCGGACGACCGTGCCGAACGCGAAAGCCTCCCCCGCTGACTTCTCGGGGGAGGCTTCCGGAGCGTGTGGGATCAGCCCGTGGGCTGGCCCACCTCGTACTCGCCGTCCTCGGTCTTGACGACGATCTTGACCTTCTTGTCCTTGCCGCCGACCTGGACCTTGCACTCGAACGAGGTGTTGGGCTTGACCTCGTTCTCACCGCTGCAGGTCGCGCTGCCGACGTCGGAGATCTTGTACTCGTCCTTCAGGATCTGGACGATGCCGGTCTGCACGGCGGTGTTGTCGAAGATCTTCTTCTTGAAGAAGGCCGGCGACACGAACCCGGCGAACAGCACACCACCGACGAGCAGCACCACGACGACCGCGGCGACCCAGATGGCCGCGCTGGACTTCTTCTTCTGCGGCACGGGGGCGCCGTAGCCCGGCTGCTGCCCGTACGGGTTGGGCTGCTGGCCGGGGTACTGCTGGGTCTGCTGGCCGTACGGGTCGCCCTGCACGGGGGTGCCGTACGGGTTCGACTGGGGCTGCTGCGGGGGCACGCCGTACTGCTGCGTCTGCTGCTGCGACGGATCGAAACCGGGGTACGGCTGCTGCTGCCCGGGCTGGGGCTGCGGCGGGCCGTAGGGGTTCTGAGCCGGGAAGCCGCCGGACGGTGTGCCGGGAGGGAAACCGCCACCGTAGGGCTGCTGCGGCTGTTGCGGCTGCTGCGGCTGGCCCCAGGGCTGCTGCGGATCGTTCCCTCCGGACGGTCCGTACGGGCTGCTCATCTGTCGACCTCCGTGTGTACGACGTTGCGGCGCGATCCAACCACACCGTTGACGTCAGTCTTTACTCCGACTCGCAAAACCTTCGTCAGCTCCACATCACATCATCGCCACAACTCCGTGCCGCAGCGCGTCGACCGCCTTGGCCGCGGCCGCACCGACCGGGTCCTGGCGGCCGAGCACCTCACGGATCTGGTCCAGAAGGTCGATCACCTGACGGCACCAACGGACGAAGTCGCCTGCTCCGAGCTCGTTCCCGCCCGCCTCGGCCGCGCTGAGCACCTTCTCCAGCGACTCGCCGCGCGCCCACCGGTACACCGGCCACGCGAAGCCCGGATCGGGCTGGCGGGTGATGCGCTCCAGCTTGTGGCGGCGCTCGTCGTCCTCGATCTCCGCCCACAACCGCACCGTCTTGAGCATCGCGTCCGCCACCGGACCCTGCGGCAACCGCGCCTCGACCGGACCGTCCCGCCGCGCCTCGTAGACCAGCGACGACACGACGGCGGCGAGCTCCTCCGGCTTGAGACCCTTCCACACGCCGGTGCGCAGGCACTCGGCCGCGAGCAGGTCGGACTCGCTGTAGAGCCTGGTCAGCCGCTTGCCGTCGTTCGTCACCTCGTCGGCCTCGCTGAGGTAGCCGCGCTCGCGCAGCAACGCCCGGATGCGGTCGAACTGACGCGCCAGCGAGTGCGTGGTCGCGGCGACCTTGCGCTCCAGCTGCTCGGTCTCGGCCAGCAGCCGGTGGTACCGCTCACCCCACCGCGCGTGGTCCTCGCGCTGGTCGCAGCCGTGACACGGGTGCGCGCGCAGGGCCCGGCGCAGCGTCGCGAGCTCCGGGTCGTCGGCCGCCGTGGTCGCCTTGCGGCCGCGGGACGGCACGGTGATGCCGGTGTTGCGGATGGTGGCCGCCAGGTCGCGCCGCGACTTGGGCGACCGCACGTCCACCTGCTTGGGCAACCGGATGTGGCCGAGCACCTCGACCGGCGCCGGGAAGTCGGCGCTGGTGAGCCGCCCGGACCAGCGGTCCTCCGTCACGACCAGCGGCCGCGCCTCGCCCAGCGGTTCGATGCCGGGGTCGATGACGACCGCGAGACCACTGCGCCTTCCGGACGGCACCGCGATCACGTCGCCCTTGCGCAGCGTCTCCAGCGACTTGGCCGTCTCGATGCGGCGCGCGTTGGTGTTCTGCTTGGCGAGCTGCTTCTCCCGGTCCGCGACCCTGCGGCGCAGCGACGCGTACTCCGTGAAGTCGCCGAGGTGGCACGTCATCGACTCCGAGTAGCCCGCGAGCGCGTCCTTGTTGCGGTCGATCCGGCGCGCCAGCCCGACCACCGACCGGTCCGCCTGGAACTGCGCGAACGACTGCTCCAGGATCTCGCGCGCGGCCGAGGCACCCAGCTGGTGCACGAGGTTGACGGCCATGTTGTAGCCCGGCCGGAAGCTCGACCGCAGCGGGTACGTGCGCGTGGAAGCGAGACCGCCGACCGCCTTGGGGTCGATCCCGGGCTGCCAGACGACGACCGCGTGCCCCTCGACGTCGATGCCACGCCTGCCGGCACGTCCGGTGAGCTGCGTGTACTCCCCCGGCGTCAGGTCGACGTGCGCCTCGCCGTTGTACTTCACGAGCTTCTCGAGCACGACCGTCCGCGCGGGCATGTTGATGCCGAGAGCAAGCGTCTCGGTCGCGAACACGACCTTGACCAGCCCGCGGACGAACAGCTCCTCGACCGTCTCCTTGAACGCGGGCAGCAACCCGGCGTGGTGCGACGCGATGCCCCGCTCCAGCGCCTCCCGCCACTCCCAGAACCCCAGCACGGTGAGGTCGGCCTCTGGCAGCTCGCGCGTCTTCTCGTCGATGATCCGGCGAACCTGCTCGGTCTCCTCCGGCGTGTTGAGCCTGAGACCCGCCCGCGCGGTCTGCGCGACCGCCGCGTCACACCCGGCCCTGCTGAAGACGAACACGATCGCGGGCAACAGGTTCGCGTGGTCGAGCCGCTGGATCATGTCGATGCGCGACGGCGGCTTGTACCCGCTGTTGCGCGTCGGCCGCCCCGTGTTGCCCCGGTTGCGGTTGCGGTTGAACGGCACGTGGTAGCGCGCGAGCTCCTCGGTCTTGCGCAACACCTGCACGTTGATCCGCGCATGCGTCTCGTCGCCCTCGAACAGGTCGAACATCTGGCTGCCGACCATCATGTGCTGCCACAGCGGCACGGGCCGGTGCTCGTCGACCACGACAC
Source organism: Lentzea aerocolonigenes (assembly GCF_000955955.1). Taxonomy (GTDB): domain Bacteria; phylum Actinomycetota; class Actinomycetes; order Mycobacteriales; family Pseudonocardiaceae; genus Lentzea; species Lentzea aerocolonigenes_A. The sequence goes on along the minus strand of NZ_JYJG01000593.1, from coordinate 779 downwards.
TCGTGTCGCCGCGCACCTCGACCAGCCACTCGCCGAACTCCTCGGCGTTGCTGACCGTCGCGGACAGACCGACCACCTGCACGTGCTCCGGCAGGTGCAGGATGACCTCTTCCCACACGGGCCCGCGGAACCTGTCCGCCAGGTAGTGCACCTCGTCCATGACGACGTACGCCAGTCCGTCCAGAGTGGACGAACCCGAGTACAGCATGTTCCGCAGCACCTCGGTCGTCATCACGACCACGGGCGCGCCACCGTTGACACTCGTGTCACCCGTCAGCAGGCCGATGCTCTCCGCCCCGTACCGCGCGGTGAGGTCGGCGAACTTCTGGTTGCTGAGCGCCTTGATCGGGGTGGTGTAGAAGCACTTGCGGCCTTCGGTCAGGGCCAGGTGCACGGCGAACTCGCCCACCACCGTCTTGCCGGCACCGGTGGGCGCGCACACGAGCACTCCGTGACCGTCCTCCAGGGCCTCGCAGGCCTGGCGCTGGAACGGGTCCAGCTCGAACGAGATGACGGAGCCGAAGTCGGTCAGCTTGGGCCGCTGGGCGTTGCGCCTGGAGTGGGCGTAGGCCTCGGCCGGGGACCGCGAAGCACTTGACACCCCTTCAGGCTTTCACATCGCACCGACAATCGCCGCCGACATTGATTAACTTCAGGAGTCACTGAAGCTACTGAGCATGGCGTGGACACTGACGTCACGTTCCAGCGCAGGCGCGTGGGCGCCGTACGAGCCAGGTCATTTCATCGCCGCTTCGCGACGATTGCGATTGGGGCTTGAC
>NZ_JYJG01000592.1 GCF_000955955.1 Lentzea aerocolonigenes | reverse complement strand
CTCAAAGTCAAGCCCCAATCGCCGGGCTGGGCACGTCATCACCACTGCCCTGATTTGCATTAGGCCTATCCGGCTCGCTTCGCATCGCCACAATGCTGGGTTCACTCGATCGTGTTCGGGCTGAGCTGCTTTTATTTTGTGATCTTGCGGTAGATTAGAACACGTGAGCGAAACCCGACTCCGTGCCACCGACGAGCTGCTGAGCAGCATCGTCGGCAAGGTGACGAAGATGCGGGTTATCGCCAATGAAGTCATGCGGGAGATCGCCGAACTGGATCGGCGTGGGGCAGCCGCTGAATTCGGTTACAAGGATTTGGCGAGGGTGTTGCGTGATGCCGTCCGGTGGGATCTGCGCGAGGCTCGGCAATGGGTCGCGAACGCGTCTCTGTTGAGCAGCGGGATGACGCCGACCGGTAGCGAACTCGCTCCGGAGCTTCCGGTGACCGCCGCTGCGGCGGCTGAGGGCGTGTTGTCGGTCGAGCACGTCGCAGCACTGGCCAAAGTGATGGAGCAGCTGCCCACGGAAGCCGAGGCCACGATGGTGGACTTCGCCCGCGAGCACGTGCCCGCCGCGATCCCCAAGTTCGGCGAGCAGCTGGCCTACGCGTTCTACCAGAAC
>NZ_JYJG01000591.1 GCF_000955955.1 Lentzea aerocolonigenes | reverse complement strand
CAGAACGACCCCGAGCCGCGTGATCCCGAGCCTGCGCCGCTGGTCAACCAGCACACCAAGAGCTGGAAGAAGACCGGCCAGCTCGAGGTCAAGATGCTGCTCGACACCGTGACCGGCATGGCCTACGAGGCGGCACTCGACCCGCTGGCCAAACCCCGCCCCGAGACCGACGAGGGTCCGGACCTGCGTTCCCGCTCCGAACGCGAGGGCGACGCGTTCGCCGAGCTGGTCAACCTGGTGCTGCGCGCCGA
>NZ_JYJG01000094.1 GCF_000955955.1 Lentzea aerocolonigenes | reverse complement strand
GGTTCTTGCTGACCCAACAAAGCACTACTAGTGGGCAGCACCGACAGTGCCGCGGCGCTCAGTCGCGGCGCAGGTCGGCGATCTCGGACAGCTGCTCGAAACCCGCTGACCGGTAGGTGGCGACCGCTCCGACGTTCGAGCTCGGCGTGCAGACGAGCGCACTCGACGACCCGAGGTCGCGGAGTGCGGCCGCCGCGGCGAGCGTGATCGCCCTGCCCAAGCCGCGCCCGCGATGATCCCGGTGCACACCCATCGGTTCGAGCAGCCCCGGCTTGCCCGGACCCGCCGACCACACCGTCACCGCGGCCGCCGCGGCGTCCCCGTCGTACGCGACCAGGCTGCGGGCGTCGGCGTACGGGATGCCGCTCGCCATCGTGTGCCAGCGCTCGTCGACGAACGTGGACCTCTCGAACGACGCCCTGATCACCGCCGCGTGCAGGTGTGCCCGGTCCGGGCCGATCACCTCGATCCGCGCACCGGGATCCGGTACCGGCGACGTGAGATCGCGGCGCAGCGGTGTCCAAGGTTCGTCGGTCTGCCAGCCGCGTGAGAACAGCAGCTCCTTGAACCGCGTGCCCACGGGCGAGTCGATGCACACCTTTCCGGCGGGCAGCACGCCCCGTTCCGGATCTGAGACGTCCTCGGCCAGCCGCCGCGCCAGCGATTCGTCCTGCTGAGCGTCCGGCGCGATCGTGCACCGCAACAGGCCGGGGGAGTCCAGCAACCCAACGGCGACAACGCGCCCGTCTCGGCGCCACACTCGCACAGCCGCGGTCAGCGCCTCTTCGCCGAACCGCCAGAACCAGCCCAGATCGCCGGGATGGAGCTGAAACGGAGCCCCCTCGCGTTGCCACTCGCGCAAGGCGTCGACTGCCTCGGGAAGCACGGTCACATCCCCTCGGCCGGCTCCCACAGCTCGATCCGGTTCCCCTCCGGATCGACGCACCACCCGAACCGCCCGAACTCCGAGTCCTCGGTGTCCGGCAGCACCTCGACCCCGCGCGCCTTCAGCTTCGCCATCAGCGACGGCAGGTCGTCGACGCGCAGGTTCAGCATCGCGCGCTGGTGCGGTTCGCCGATGTACTCGGTGTCCTGGGCGAACAACGCCATCGTCGTCGTGCCGGGGTGATCGTTGGTGGCCGTGTCGAGCCAGTGGAAGGTGACGGTGCCCTTTTCGCTCATCGGCACGCCCAGGTTGTCGCGATACCAGGCCGCCAAGCGCACGGGATCCCGTGAACGCAGGAAAACCCCGCCGATGCCAGTCACCCGCGCCACCCGACGGACCCTACTACCGCGTGCCACGATGGGGGAATGGACGCCGTAACGTCTGCACCCGAACCGGTCAACGAGCCAGTGCACACCTACGCTCCCGGCAGCGCCGAACGCGCGAGTCTCGAACGACGTATCGCGCAACTCGAAGGCACCACTCACGAGCTGACGATGACCATCGGCGGTCAGGAACGCATGGGCGGTGGCGAGCGCATCGACGTCGTTCAGCCGCACGATCACCGGCACGTTCTCGGCTTCGCGACGCAGGCCACGAACGCAGACGTCGCGGAAGCCATGCGAGCCGCCCAGCACGCCGCCCCCGGTTGGCAGGAGCTGCCGTTCGACGAACGCGCCGCAGTGCTGCTGAGGGCCGCCGATCTGCTCAGCGGACCGTGGCGCGACACCCTCAACGCCGCCACCATCCTCGGGCAGTCGAAGTCCGTGCAGCAGGCCGAGATCGACGCCGCGTGCGAGCTGATCGACTTCCTGCGGTTCAACGTCCACTTCGGCCGCCGCATCCTCGAGGAGCAGCCGATCAGCAGCCCCGGCGTGTGGAACCGGATGGACCACCGGCCGCTCGACGGGTTCGTCGTGGCGATCACGCCGTTCAACTTCACCGCCATCGCCGGCAACCTGCCGCTCGCGCCCGCGCTGATGGGCAACACCGTGGTGTGGAAGCCGTCGCCGACGCAGCAGCTGGCCGCGCACTTCACCATGCGCCTGCTCGAAGAAGCCGGTCTGCCACCCGGCGTGATCAACCTCGTCACCGGCGACGGCCAGGCGGTGAGCGAGGTGGCGCTGCGCGACAGATTCTTCGCCGGGCTGCACTTCACCGGCTCCACGAAGACGTTCAAGGCGCTGTGGCAGACCATGGCGAGCAACCTCGACAACTACCGCGCCTACCCGCGGATCGTCGGCGAGACCGGCGGCAAGGACTTCGTGATCGCCCACGCGTCCGCCGACCCCAAGGCACTCGTCACCGGACTCGTCCGCGGCGCTTTCGAGTACCAGGGCCAGAAGTGTTCAGCGGCCTCGCGGGCGTACGTCGCGCGGTCCTTGTGGGAAAGCGAAGTCAGAGAACGGCTGCTCGACGTCACGAAGTCGTTGTCCTACGGCGATGTCACGGACCTGTCGGCGTTCGGCGGCGCGGTGATCGACCACCGCGCGTTCGCCAAGCACAAGGACGCGCTGCTGATGGCGTCCGCGTCCACCTCGGTGGAGGTGCTGGCAGGCGGCACGTGCGACGACTCGGTGGGCTACTTCGTCGACCCGACGGTGCTGCTCGGCACCGATCCGCACCACGACATCTTCACGACCGAGTACTTCGGCCCGATCCTCGCCGTGCACGTCTACGAGGACGTGGACTTCCCGAACATCATGGAGACCATCGACAACTCCACGCCGTACGCGTTGACGGGTGCCGTGTTCGCACGTGATCGCACGGCTGTCGCCCAGGCCCACAAGGCGTTGAGGTTCGCGGCGGGCAACTTCTACATCAACGACAAACCGACCGGCGCGGTCGTCGGGCAGCAGCCGTTCGGTGGTTCGCGCGGCTCCGGCACCAACGACAAGGCGGGCTCGATCTACAACCTGCAACGGTGGACGAGCCCGCGCGCCATCAAGGAAACCCTCGTGCCACCGACGGATCACCAGTACCCGCACATGGGTTAGAGCCAGGCCCTGGCGCGGACGACACCGTCCGCGTCAGGCAGCACGGCCATCGGGATCGGGGTCGTCGCGCAGATGCGGCTGCCACAGCGCGAGCCTGTCCACACCGGACTCGACCGCGAACGCCGCTCCAGGTACCGCTCCATCGTCAGCTCGACGCCGTTGAACGACTCGTGAGGCGATACCCGTGGTTCACCAGGCGCTTTCTACACGAGCGAGCGCGGATCGGCCTCCGGTTTCCAGCCCGTCGCCCCGGTCAGCTTCGTGCTCACGACCCGCTGCGACCGCGAGAACACCTCGAACGACGCCGCCAGCTTCCCGAAAGCCCTGGGCAGCCGCGTGATCCCCAGATCCCGCTTCAACACCGGCGACCCGACGTTGTAGATCCCCGCGGGGGCGTCCAGCACCGCAACAGCCGCGGCGGCCGCGTCACCGGGGTGCACGACCGACATCCAGCCGTCGCCGACGAGCACCGGCGGCGCCTTCGCCTCGCCGCCCATCAGCATGCCGATGCGCAGGAACACACCGCCGGGGTGCTTCAGCGCGTTCTCCTGCGCCACCACCGAACTGGCGATGTGCCCGACCGGGTGCAACGGCGCGCTCTCGTCGAGCTCGCGGTCGCCGCCATCCGCGTAGACGAACGAGATGCCCTCCTGCACGAGTCGCGAGACACGAGCGCGCACCGCGGCCTCGGACACCGCGGCGCTGCCATCGATGCGGATCCGGTTGTTCTCGGCCCACGCGCTGGCCAGCACGGCCTTGGCGCTGAGCGGGATGCGGGTCGCGAGGTTGAGGACGGCGTCGTAGCCCGTCATCGCGAGAGCGAGCTGCGCGGCGTCGAACATCGAGGTCCGGTGCCGGTCCAGCACCCCGACCTCGTGGCCGGCCGCGCGCAGCCGCGGCAGCGCTTCCCGTCCCAGCACACCCGACGCACCGATCACGAATACCTTCATGGCCAGTGGACGAGACAGCGCGTCAGGACGTGACAGGCAGTCTTTCCAGCGCCTTGGCCGCGAGACCCTGCGTGACCTGCCCGACCACGTTGGGATCGGGGTTGCGCTGAACCACCTTCAGCCCGATGAGCTGACCGTCCCGCACCTCCACCACGGCATCACACGTCACCGTCCCGGACGCGTCGGCGCAACGGCGGGTCATCGGGTGGGTCTCCACCACCGCGCCATAAGCGTCGGAACCCAGCGAACCCGCTGCGTCCGCGTACTTCTCGGTCCGCAACGACAGACGGACTGTCAACGAGTCGAACGTGTAGTCGCACGCCTGCGAACCCTTGGCGGGCGTGCCGGAGAGGTTGCCCGCGTCGCCGGTCTGCAACAACGTGCAGGCGTCGGTGTCGGAGAACTTCGGCGGCTGCTTCTCGGCAGTGCACGCGGCCAGCAAAGCCAGCGCCAGAACCCCCAGGTACCTGTTCACGCCGGGAAGTGTGCCAGCTCAGTCCGTGTAGTCGTCCAGGCCGGCACGCGACGCCAGCAGCCGCCGCAACGACGTGAGCCGCCCAGGAGCGTCCGGCACCAGCTCGTCCAGCATGCAGCTGGGATCCTCGGGCGCGCCGAGGTGGCCGCAGCCGGGCGGGCACTCCTCCGCCGCCTCGGCGAAGTCCGGGAACGCCTTCACGATGTCGTCCGGCGTGATGTGCGCCAGGCCGAACGAACGGATGCCCGGCGTGTCCACGACCCAGCCGCCCTCGGGCAGCCGCAACGCCACGGCCTGCGTCGAGGTGTGCCGGCCCTTGCCGACGCCGGACACCACGCCCACCGCGCGGTTCGCGTCCGGGACCAGCCGGTTGACCAGAGTGGACTTCCCGACGCCGGAATGGCCGATCAGGCACGACACCGTGTCCGTCAAACGCGCGCGCAACTCCGCCGGCTCCTCGTCGAACCGCGTCACGATCACCGGCACGTCGAGCTCGGTGTACAGCGCCAGCAACGAGTCCGCGGACGCCAGGTCCGACTTCGTCAGGCACAGCACCGGTTCCAGGCCACCGGCATAGGCGGCGACCAGGCACCGGTCGATGAAACCCGTGCGAGGCGGCGGATCCACCAGCGCCACGACCATGATGAGCTGGGAGGCGTTCGCGACGACGACGCGTTCGAACGGGTCGGTGTCGTCCGCGGTCCGGCGCAGCACCGACGTGCGTTCCTCGACGCGCACGATGCGGGCCAGCGTGTCCGGCTGGCCCGACGTGTCCCCGACGATGCCGACCTGGTCGCCCACCACCACCGGCGTGCGGCCCAGTTCGCGCGCACGCATCGCGGTGACGACGGCACCGGACTCCATCGCGCACGTCCAGCGGCCGCGGTCCACGCCGATGACCATCGCGGTCTCGGCGTCGGCGTGTTCCGGCCGTCTCTTGCTGCGCGGCCGCGTCCCCTTGCCGGGGCGCACGCGCACGTCGGACTCGTCGAGCTTGTGCCAGTCCCGCTTGCTCACTTCTACGCGCCCCCGCCGAGCATGGCGTTCCACATCCCGGGGAAGTCGGGGATCGTCTTCGTCGTGCTGCCGATGTCGTCGACCTCGACGCCGGGCACCAGCAGCCCGATGATCGCGCCCGCGGTCGCCATCCGGTGGTCCGCGTAGGCCTTCCACACCCCGCCGTGCAGCGGCACCGGGTTGATGATCAGCCCGTCCTCGGTCTCGGAAGCGTTGCCGCCCAACGCGTTGATCTCGTTGACCAGCGCCGCGATCCGGTCCGTCTCGTGGCCGCGGATGTGCGCGACACCGCGGATGATCGTCTGCCCCTCGGCCAACGCGGCCAACGCGGCCACCGTCGGCGTCAGCTCGCTCTCGTCGCGCAGGTCGATGTCCAGACCGGACAGCTTCGCAGGCCCCTGCACGGTCAAACCGCGCTCTGAGACCGAAACCGTGCAGCCCATGCGCTCCAGAATCCCGCGCACCGAGTCACCGGGTTGCGTGGTCTCCGCCGGCCAGTGCGGAATCGTCACCTCGCCGCCGGTCACCGCGGCCGCCGCCAGGAACACCGTCGCGTTCGACAGGTCCGGCTCCACGTGCCACGTGCGGGCGGCGATCGTGCCGGGCTCGACGTGCCACACGTTCGCGTCGGTCTCCACCCGGACGCCGACCGAGCGCAGCGTCTGGACCGTCATGTCGATGTGCGGCAACGAAGGCACGGGCTTGCCGTCGTGCCGGACCGTCACGCCCTTGTCGTACCGCGCGGCGCTCAGCAGCAGCCCCGAGACGAACTGCGACGAGCCGGACGCGTCGATCGTCACCTCGCCACCGGGCAGCGATCCCGTGCCGTGCAACGTGAACGGCAGTGCGTCGCCGTCGATGTCGGCACCCAGCGACCGCAGCGCACCCAGCACCGTCGCCATCGGCCTCAGCCGCGCGTGCGGGTCGCCGTCGAACCTGATCTCGCCCTCGGCCAGCGCGGCAGCGGGCGGCAGGAACCGCATGACCGTGCCCGCCAGACCGCAGTCGACGTCGGCCGGACCGCGCAGCAGACCGGGCACGACGTCCCAGCCGCCGTCCTCGCGATCGGCGAAGTTCACGCCCAGCGACGACAGCGCGGCAGCCATCAACACGGTGTCCCGGCTGCGCAACGGTGCGTGCACGGTCGACGGCCCGTCGGCCAGCGCCGCGAGCACCAGGACGCGGTTCGTGATCGACTTCGAGCCGGGCACCGGCACCGTCGAGTGGACTGGGCCGGACGCGCTGGGGGCTGACCAGTGCTGAGTCATGCCCCAATGATCCCGCACACGGGTGGGGAGGCGACCGCCAGCCTTCACCGCGTCCTTCGGCGCCCAGCAGGTCGCCTCGCGGCACCGGCCCCGCGCCCCCATATGTCCAATATGAGGGCGCGGGGCCGGCACCGCGATGCAACCGTCTGGACGGCGAAGGACGGGGCAAAGGCTGGCGGTCGCCTCCCCAGGGGCGGCTCGCACAGGTGTTCCCGACGTGCGACGATGACGACTTCGGAGGTGATCGGTTTTGTGTGGTAGGTACGCCTCCACCAAGGACCCGGCGCTGCTGGCGGCCGAGTTCGACGCGGTGGACGGGACCGGCGACGAGGCGCCGGGCGCGGACTACAACATCGCTCCCACCAAGCACGTCATGGCGGTGGTCGAGCGCAAACCGGAGGACGAGGAGCTGGAACGCAGCATCCGCGTCATGCGCTGGGGCTTGGTCCCGCACTGGGCGAAGGACCTGTCCGGCGCGGCCAAGATGATCAACGCGCGGGCCGAGAGCGTGCTGGAGAAGCCCGCGTACAAGCAGTCCGCGATGAAACGCCGCTGCATCATCCCCGCCGCCGGTTGGTACGAATGGCAGCCGGGCGAGGGACGCAAACAGCCGTACTTCATGACTCTTGGCGATGACGTGTCACTGGCGATGGCCGGCATCTGGTCGGTGTGGTGGAAGGACGACGTTCCGACCGTCACGTGCGCGGTGCTGACCACGGAGGCGATCGGCGCGTTGACCGAGGTGCACAACCGCATGCCGTTGTTGCTGCCTCAGGACCGTTGGTCGGCGTGGCTCGACCCGACGTCACAGGACCCGTCCGAACTGCTGGCGCCAGATCCGTCGATCGTCGACGCGTTGGAGCTGCGTCCGGTGTCGACGGAGGTGAACAGTGTGAAGAACAACAACTCGCACTTGATGGACCGCGTCTCGTGACGACGCTGTTGGTGGACACGCCGCACGGCCCCGCGAGGGCCTCACTGCACTGTGCCCACGAACCGCGTGCAGCACTTCTGCTCGGCCACGGCGCCGGTGGTGGCGTCGAGGCCCCGGATCTGGTCGCCGCGTGCCACGCCGCGAACGCCGTCGGCGTGCACGTGGCCCTGATCGAACAGCCCTACCGCGTCGCCGGCCGCCGTGCGCCCGCACCGGCCAACCAGCTCGACACCGCGTGGCTGTCCGTGGTCGACGACCTCGGCGAACGCTGGTTCGACGGCCTGCCCCTGGTGTTCGGGGGCCGGTCGTCGGGTGCGCGGGTGGCCTGCCGGACGTCGATCGAGGGCCAGGCGGTCGCGGTGCTGTGCCTGGCGTTCCCGGTGCACCCGCCGGGCAGGCCGGAGAAGTCCCGGATGGCCGAGCTGGACGGCGTCGAGGTCGCCACGCTGGTCGTGCAGGGCGAGAACGACCCGTTCGGCCAGCCCGCGCGTGCACCCCACCGCGAGGTCGTTCTGCTGAAGGGCGACCACTCGCTGAAGGCGTCCGTCTCGGACGTGGGCCGATCCGTCGGCGAATGGTTGGACCGGGTGCTCAGGCCGTTGGACTAACGCGCCATCCGCGTCCACGTGTGCCGGCGACCCCGCACCGCCACCGAGTACGCGTAGAGCAGCTCGGGATCGCCCATGCCCGGCAGGAAGCAGTCGCCGATGTGGTGCGCGTCGACCCCGATCTCCTTGGCGGTGAGGGCCAGCTGTGGCACGACGTTGGTGTGCGCGCCCTCCTGTGACGTGCCGATCGCGCCCATGACCACGGCACCCCTCTCGTGAACGGCAGCGACGGCTTCGGCCGCGGCTTCGCGAGTGATGCCGGGCAGCGTGCCGGGAATCGGCAGGATGACGCCGTCCGCGCCCGCCTCGACGAGGTTCGCGAGCTTCTGCGCGGTGATCGGCTCGGGGTGCCCGGCGTGGTGCATCTTGCCGACCCACAACGCGGCATCGGTCTTGATCAGCTCGGTCGCGCGAGCCATGCCGTCCAACGAGCCGTCCGTGCTCGGGTTGGCGGTCAGCACGATCAGCGCGGCACCGGAGTCCGCGAGCCGCGCGGCGTTCTCGCGGGTGGCTTTGCGCAGCTCGGGAACGGTTCCGGGTTCCAGGTTGACGCCGATCGGCCGTCCGATTCTGGAGGCGACCGCGGCCAGGCTCGGCAGCTCGCCGAGACCGGGGAAGCGGAACGTCGTGCCGTCCCAGACCCGGTCGATCATGTTCAGCACGACGACGTCGGCACCGAACGCGGCCATCAGCTCGGCGTTGTGCACACCGGTCCGGCCGTCGAACGACAGCGCGGCGCGGTCCGCGAACACCTCCGCGACCATGGTCCTGCCCTCGGACGCGGCGACGGCCCGCGTGAGGTCAGCACCCCTGAGGGCGGCGAGCCCGGTGCGGTCGAGATCGAGGATGCGCATGCCTGCCTCCGCGTGTGGTCTAGACCATGTGGTGGCACTGTACGCAATGAGCTGTGATCGCGCTCATGACCGAATTCGACCGCCGCGACCGTCCCGAACCGCCGATGGACGGCGACGAACTCGCCACCCTGACCGGTTTCCTGGAGTTCCACCGCGCCACCCTCGCGTGGAAGACCGACGGCCTCACCGCGGAGCAGCTCAACCAGACCACCGCGAAGTCGTCGATGACGCTCGGCGGCCTGCTCAAGCACCTCGCGTACGTCGAGCAGCAGTGGTTCCACACGGTCCTGCACGACCGCGAGCCGCTGGAGCCGTGGGCGAGCGTCGACTGGAAGTCCGACAACGACTGGGACTGGCACTCGGCCGCGAACGACACCCCTGAGCAGCTCAAAGCGTTGTGGCAGAGCGATGTCGAGCGCGCCCGCGAGTGCGTCGGGGAAGCCCTCGCTACCGGCGACCTGGGTCAGCTCAGCAAGCGCGCACCGTGGGCGGACGGCAAGAAGGTGAGCCTGCGCTGGATCCTGACCCACATGGTCGAGGAGTACTCCCGCCACAACGGCCACGCCGACCTGCTCCGCGAGGCGATCGACGGCGAGGTCGGCGAATAGTCGAAACGTTTCAACGTTCGGGTGCAACCGACCGCGGATCGCGGGCGTTCCCAGGGATGTAGGGGACCTGCCGGACGAGACGCACTTGGGGAGAAACACTTGAACACCTTTGGCAGGACCGCGGTCGCGCTGGCCGGTGCAGCTCTTGTGACCGTGACGGGAACCGTTGCGGCCCAAGCGGAAACCTCGTGGTGCACCGGCAGTGACCTGGTGATCAGCGCCCACCGCATGAACAAACCGTCGGCGAACGCGACGGCGCACTGGATGAGGTTCGCTCCCGCAGAGGGGGCCTCGTGCAAGATCGGCGGCAGCCTCAGCAACGTGCGCTTCCTCGACGCAGGGGGCCGGGACATGAACATCCCGCTGGCAGGCGGCCAGACCGGGCACTACGTCGAGGTGCCGGTCGGCGGGATCCACGAGGCCGCCGTCTACGTGGGTTCGGAGATCCAGGGTCCGACCGTGACACCGGCGTACATGATGTTCAACCTGCCCGGCCAGAACAGCCTGGGCGATCTGGTGCTGGTCAAGTGGCCGTCCAGCATCGGCACGATCGTCCGGGTGGGAGACCTGACGCCGCCGGTCGGCTAAGCGCTGATCGACGCCACCACTGCCGAAGTCAGCCGAACCAGTTCGGCAGGCGTGATCTCGACTTCGAGCCCACGCCTGCCGGCACTGCAGAACACCGTCTCGAACTCCAGGGCCGACGAGTCGATGACGACCGGCAACCGCTTCTTCTGTCCCAGCGGGGAAATCCCGCCCGCGACGTAGCCCGTCGCGCGTTCCGCGTCGGCGACCACGGCCATCTTCGCCTTCTTGCCCTGGAGAGCAGCCGCCAGACCCTTCAGGTCCAGTTGCGACGTCACCGGGACGACGCCGACCGCGAGCTTGCCGTCCACTTCGGCCACGAGCGTCTTGAAGACGCGGCCGGGCACCAGCCCGAGCGCCTCGGCCGCCTCCAGCCCGTAGGACTCGTGGCGGGGGTCGTGCTCGTACGAGTGCAAGGTGTGCGCCACCCGCTGCTTGTCCAGCAGCGCTGTGGCGGGCGTCCCACGTCCGGCCATGCGGAATTACTACCAGCACCTCTGTTGTTGTGAGGGACGTGGTGACGAACATGCTCGAGCGGCCCCGCGTATTGTCGGTCCCGACCCAGAACCAGTGGGAAGGGAGCGCGGTGCCCGCCACCGGCACGACGGAGACGACGGCGGAGCGAGCCGCGCGGTTCGAGCGCGACGCCATGCCGATGCTCGACCAGCTGTACTCGGCGGCCCTGCGCATGACGCGCAACCCGGCCGATGCCGAGGACCTGGTGCAGGAGACGTTCCTCAAGGCCTACTCGGCGTTCGCGTCCTTCTCGGAGGGCACGAACCTCAAGGCCTGGCTGTACCGGATCCTGACGAACACGTACATCAACGGCTACCGCAAGAAGCAGCGCCAGCCCATCCAGCAGCCGACCGACGAGATCACGGACTGGCAGCTGGCGCAGGCGGAGAGCCACACCTCGTCCGGGCTGCGCAGCGCCGAGGTCGAGGCACTCGACAACCTGCCCGACAGCGACGTCAAGGAAGCATTGCAGCGGTTGCCGGAGGAGTTCCGGATCGCGGTCTACCTCGCCGATGTCGAAGGCTTCGCGTACAAGGAGATCGCAGACATCATGGGCACCCCGATCGGCACGGTGATGTCCCGGTTGCACCGGGGCCGTCGCCAGCTCCGCGACATGCTGGCGGACGTCGCCCGCGAGCGTGGTTTCCTCCGAGGAAGCAACGGAGACGCGTCATGAACTGCGGCGAACCCCACGACACCGACTGCTCAGAGGTGCTGAGCGAGGTCTGGCTGTTCCTGGACCAGGAATGCGACCAGACCCGTCGCCAAGCACTGCAGACGCACCTCGACGAGTGCCATCCGTGCCTGGAGCAGTTCGGGCTGGAGGAGCACCTCAAGGCGCTGCTCGCGCGCAAGTGCGGCGGGGATCTCGCCCCGTCGGACCTGAAGGCGCGCATCCGAGCCACGATCGTGGAGATCCGCACCGAGGGCTGACGCACCTCAGAGAAGACAAAAAGGCCTGGTCACCGTGGTGGTGTCCAGGCCTTTTCGCAGCACTCAGGCGTTGGGGCGCTTGCCTCGGTTGGCGCCGCCCTTTTTGCGGTCGCGGCGCTTGCGAGCACGCTTCGACATGGGTTTCTCCTAGGATCAGACTGCTTCACCGACCATTTTCTCATGGAGGAGTTCTGAGCACGCTCACGGACCTGCTGGCCGAGCACACCAAGCTCTCCGGCGTCGCTGTCGATCACCTGCAGCTGGTGGTCGCGGAGTGGCAACTCCTCTCCGACCTGTCGTTCGCGGACTTCAACATGTGGGTGCCGCAGGACGGCGACAAGTTCCTCTGCGTCGCCCAGGCCCGTCCGACGACGGCGCCGACGGCTCACCCCGAGGACGTGGTCGGCAGCGAGGTGGACTCCGAGGAGCACCCGCAACTGCGCCGGGCGATGGACGAGTCGCGGATCTGCCGCGAGGAGGACCCGCGCTGGCACCTGGGCGTGCCGGTGCGGCGCGAAACCATCCCGGTGCGACTGGGCACCCAGGTCATCGCGGTGCTGAGCCGCAGCACGAACCTGGCCGTCCCGCGCGTGCCGTCGCCGTTGGAGATCTCGTACCTCGGCAGTGCCGCCGACCTGTGTCAGATGATCGCGGACGGCACGTTCCCGGCGCCCGAACCATCTCCGGACGTGCACACCAGCCCGCGCGTCGGCGACGGCCTGATCAGGCTCGACCCGTCCGGCGCGGTGGTTTTCGCGTCGCCGAACGCGCTGTCGGCGTATCACCGCATGGGGCACGCGTCGGATCTCGTCGGCGTGCACCTCGCCCCGTTGACCCGCAGCCTCATCGGCGATCCGTTCGACGCCACCGAGGTCGCTCAACGCATCAGGCTCGCCCTCGAAGGCAAGCCGTCGATGCGCATGGAGGCCGAGTCACGGCGCGGCGCCGCGGTGCTGTTCCGCGCGCTGCCGCTGAGGCCGCGCGGGCAGGCGGCGGGCGCGATCGTGCTGTGCCGGGACGTCACCGAGGTGCGCCGGCGCGACCGTGCGTTGATGTCGAAGGACGCCACGATCCGCGAGATCCACCATCGGGTGAAGAACAACTTGCAGACCGTCGCGGCCCTGCTGAGGCTGCAAAGCCGCAGGTTGAGCAACCCGGAGGCCAAGGAGGCGCTGGCCGAGTCGGTCCGCCGTGTGACTTCCATCGCACTGGTTCACGAGACGTTGTCGATGTCCGTGGACGAGCGAGTCGATCTTGACGACGTGGTCGACAAGGTGATCCCGATGATGAGCGACGTGGCGGTCACCGAGACCCAGGTGAGCGTGCGCCGCGAGGGTGGGTTCGGAGTGGTTCCGGCCGAGATCGCGACCCCGCTGGTGATGGTGCTGACCGAGCTCGTGCAGAACGCGTTCGAGCACGCTTACGCCCCTGGCCAGCGCGGGGAGGTCGTCGTGCACTCCGAGAGGTCCGCCAAATGGCTCGACGTGTCGATCACCGACGACGGCAAGGGGCTTCCGCCCGGTTTCTCCCTGGAGCGGACCGATCGTCTCGGTTTGCAGATCGTTCGGACCCTTGTCGATTCCGAATTGAGAGGCTCGTTGAGCTTGCGGCGCAGGCCTCGAGGCGGTACAGAGGCGGTCCTGCGCGTGCCGCTCAGAGGGCGGCGCTAAACTAACGCCGTGCACACGTGACGACCAGCCTCAGCGGTCTCACGTGGTCATGCGGGAGGGTGTGCAAACAAAGAAAAAGCCCGACACCTGGCACGGTGTCGGGCTTCTTCTTTATGGCTTGTTCGCGGCTAACTGCCTGCTCAGGCGTTGCTGCGGGCCCGCGTGCGGGCGTTGCGGCGCTTGAGAGCGCGACGCTCGTCTTCGCTCATCCCGCCCCAGACGCCGGCGTCCTGGCCGCTCTCGAGCGCCCACGCGAGGCAGTCGGAAACGACGGGGCAGCGACGGCAGACGGTCTTCGCCTCGGCGATCTGAAGCAGCGCGGGACCACTGTTCCCAACGGGGAAGAACAGCTCGGGGTCCTCGTCGCGGCAGATCGCGCGGTGGCGCCAGTCCATTGGAACTACTCCTCAGCGAGTGGGCGCGCACAAGGGCACGCCGGTTGTCAGCGGTCGTTTTGGGGTGCTTGTGAATGCTTTCACGAACGGCTGGGATGTCAAGGGGTTAGCACTGACCCGGTGAGTGAACTCACCCAAAAGATCGACAGCGTTCACCTGGGGTTTCACGCTCTGCTGTCACTCGACTGCAGTACATCCCGGGTGGGTACCGAGACGGTCACGAACCGATCACGGACTGTCAAGTTGCTTATACGGCAACAGTCAACGCGTCGGGGACTGCTCGGAACTCCACTGCAGTCGTCCTGCCGAGGAAATCACCGTCGACCTGGAGGTTGGCGGGCTCCTCGCACTTCACTCTGACATAACCCACGTCGTCACGCCGAACGAGATTCCCGCTCTTCGGATTGCCCGTCGCGAGGATCTGGGCGACGTAGCGCCCGACGGTGGGAACGCGAAGGGTCTTCAGCGCACTCAGGCCGAGTCCGCCGTCGAACGACGTGCTCGGGTTGAGCTGGATCGCCTTGTCGCCGAAGTAGGTCCACGGGTCCGTGTTCGACACGAACACCATGCCGACGTCGTTGAACGGCGCCTCGCCCGGAACCTCGACGGTGAAGTGCTGCGGTTTGCGCACGTTCTGCGCGTAAGCCCTCAGCGCGACGGCGAGATAGAGAGTGGGGCTCGCGTTGCGGCCCTTGGCGCGCTTGCGTTCCACGCCCGCGACGACGTCGGCGTCGAGGCCCATGCCCGCGTTGAAGGTGAACCAGCGGCCCTTGCCGCCCTCGACGACGTCCGCGAAGACCTGACCGAGCCCGATCCGGCGCTTGGTGCCGTGCTCGATCGCCTGCAGCAGGACATGCGTGGCCTCGACGGGGTCGCGCGGAATGCCGAGCGCGCCCGCGAAGACGTTGGCCGAACCGCCGGGCACGACGCCCAGCATCGGCTTGTTCGGGCGGGGGCCGCCGCGCAGGATGCCGTTGACGACCTCGTTCACCGTGCCGTCGCCGCCGTGGGCGATGACCAGGTCGAACCCGTCCTCCGCCGCCTTGCTCGCAGCGTCTGCGGCATGGCCTCGGTAGGAGGTCTCGACGATCTCCAGCTTCACGTCGCTCGCGAGCGCGTGCGCCAATACGTCACGGCCCGCCGGCGTTGTTGTAGTCGCCTGCGGGTTCACCACGAGAAGAGCGCGCACTACTTGAGAGTAAGACAGTGCGTGACCGTCAGCCGCGCGCATGTCCTCCCTAAGGGTGGCTCCAGCCTCACGAAAGTGGCCCAAATCTCCCTTCCGCTAGCTCCGCGTGCGCCTCGCAGACGAGTGCACCCCGGACGACCGCCGGCTCGCTGAAGGCCCCTTGATCTTCCATCGCCGGACGTGCTCGGCGAGACCTCCGACCGGGTGGCCTACGATCCGTGACCAGTACAGAACGTGAGGAAAGGTCTCCCGTGACCACTGCACCGCCTTCGGTCCGCGCCGCCGCCGCGCTCACTTTTCTGCAGGGCCTGGGCGGTATCGCGCTGGCCGTCGCGCTCGTCGTACGGGTGATCCAGGGCGCGGCTTCCGGTGGCCCGATCCTCGGTGCGGCCGGCGTGCTCGTGCTGTGGTTCGGCGGGGTGATCTTCGCGTCGGTGATGTTGTTCCGCGGCCACCACGGCGCGCGCACGCCCGTGATCGTCACGCAGCTGCTGCTGCTCGGCTGTGCTTGGTACGCGTACGGGCCGTCGGAGCAACAGTTGCTCGGCTCGCTGGGCGGCATCTTCTGCGTCGTGGTGCTCGTGCTGCTGTTCACGCGCGACGGTCGCCAGTGGGCGATGGGTCTGGAAGATGTGAACGAAGGTGACAAAGCCGACTAACGGAGGGTGGTCACGGTCACACGACCGGGTGAAGCTGTGCGTGGTTGCTTAACCACTCCCTGCACTCACGAGGTGACCAACCATGCGTGTTCTGACCGCGATCGCGGGCGCTTTCCTGGCAGCGCTCACCCTCGCCCCCGTCGCTTCTGCCGCTCCGGACGAGCCGGACATGTCGCCGATGATCATCGGCGGCGGCAACGCGTCGAACTTCCCCTACGCGGCCCGTTTGTTCGTGAACGGCCGTGAGAACTGCTCCGCGACGAAGATCGCACCTCAGTGGATCCTGACCGCTGAGCACTGCGTGGCCTCGTCCGGCACGTACACGTTCCGCGTCGGCAGCCTGGACCAGACGTCCGGCGGCCAGTTCGTGACCGGCACCCAGATCATCAAGCACCCGTCCGTCGACCTGGCCCTGGTCAAGGTCAACACGACGTTGAACACGCCGTTCTCCCCGCTCGGCACGACGTCGGACGTGGCGGTCGGCCAGAACGCCAAGCTCTACGGCTGGGGCGCCACCTGCACCAACCAGCCGGAGATCAACTGCCAGTCGCGGTACCTGAAGGTCGCGAACACCCGCGTCACGTCCGTCAACGGCCAGGACTACCGCGGCGGCCGCGCGGTGTCCGTCACGCGCGTCGACGGCATCGCGGCGGGCGGTGACTCCGGCGGCCCGATGTTCAGCGCGAACGGCAAGCAGGTCGGCGTCGCCTCCACCTCGGACCGCTCGACCCGCTCCAACTACACCCACGTCGGCGCCTACCGCTCCTGGATCCGCCAGTACGCGGGCGTCTGACCTGTTTGACCAGCGGTAACCCTGCGATGGCCCTCGGCTCCGGCCGGGGGCCATCACCCTGCGTGTTCACGAATGGTGGATGGACACGAACGGAGTAGCCAGTTACCGTGCTGCCAGCGTTCGCGCCGCTCGGGAGCAGGGTGAGGTGCGCAGTGCAGGACGGCCCGCAGCGGGTGACGACAAACGGCGATTCCGAACGCCCAAATGTGGCCCGCCTCTTCGACTACTACCTCGGCGGCGCGCACAACTTCGCGGTCGACCGCGCCATGGCCGAGGAAAGCATCCGTCGCTTCCCGGTAGCCGAAATGGCCCGCACGATCCGCTCCTTCTCCCGCCGAGTGGTGCGCCTCTGCGTCGAGGAGATGGGCATCCGCCAGTTCCTCGACCTCGGCAGCGGCATCCCGACCGCGGGCAACGTGCACGAGGTGGCCCAGTCGCTTGATCCGTCCTGCAACGTCGTCTACGTGGACCACGACCCGGTGGCCGTGGCCCACTCCCGCACCATGCTGCGCGACAACCTGAGCGCCGCCATCGTGCAAGCCGACATGTGTGACGTGGGCGCGGTGTTGCGACACCCCGAGACGCGCCGCCTGATCGACTTCACCAAGCCGACCGCCGTGCTGATGGTGGGCATCCTCCCTTACGTGCGGTCCGAGCCCGCCGGCGTCGTGGCCCGCTACCGCGCGGCCCTGTGCCCCGGCAGCGTGCTCGCTCTGACCCACCTGACCCGTGACGTCGAGCCCGGCCTGGTGGACCAGCTCGTCGACATGGTGGACGGGATGGAGTCCGAGCTCGTGCCGCGGTCCAAGCAGGACGTGGAGGAGTTCCTGTGCGGGCTGCAGCTGCTGGAGCCCGGGCTGGTGCTCGCGGCGCATTGGAGGGCGGACGGCGAGCTGCCCGGCACCTCTGCCGCGGCTGACGCTTCTACTTATGGCGCGGTTGGGGTCGTTTCGGGCTGACGAGCAGGTATCGCTCGTCGCTGATCTCGCGTCCCCACAATGCCGGATCCCGTAGCTGAGTCACCTCGGCGTCACTGCGGACGGCCCGGACGAGCGCCTCGCACTCGGCCGCCTTGAGGCCTGAACCCGTCGACCAGTGGCCTTCCACCAGGACGAGGCTTCCGGTGGGCTTCAGCAGCCTCACCCAGGCCTTGAGCGCGGCTGCGGGGTCCGGCAACGCCCACAGCACGTGCCGCGCCAGCACCACGTCGGCCGATGCTGGTGCGTAAGGAGGTTCGGCCGCGTCACCCTGCACGAACTCGGCCGCCACCCCGGCTGCCGAGGCCTTCGCGGTGGCGGCGGCGACCATGCGCTCGGCGAGGTCGACGCCCCTGACGTGGTGTCCGGCCTCGGCCAGCAGCACCGAGAGACTTCCGGTGCCACAACCGAGGTCGACGACCTCCGACGAGTCCGATGGCATCAGCGGCAGCAACAACTGCGCCCATGCTGCTCGCACGCCCGCCTCTCGCAGACCGTGGTCCGGTTCTTCGTCGAAGGTCGCCGCCTGCTCGTCCCAGAAGGTCGTCACGCCTTCCTGTCTAGCTGGTCTTGGCTCGCAGTGCCTGGCCCGACGTCGTGGTGCTGTTCGTGACCGACGTGCCGCTGCTCTTCCGCCACTGCAGGTCGTTCGCCCCGGTGCTGCGCTCGACCTTGACGCCGTTCAAAGACACGCCGGTGACGCTGTCCGTCGTGATCGCCGGCCGCCCGTCGTTCTTGTCGAACTCGATCGTGCTGTTCAGGAACTTCACGTCAGCGGCGTTGCGAATCCAGAACCCGAACGCCGGCCGCACCCCGAAGATCCGCGGCGGGTACTCGCCGGACACCTCGGGCGGGTTCTTCCCGGCGTCGCCCTCGCCGTGACCGCCCGGAACGGAGAGCCGCACGTTGTCGAAAGTCAGACCGGTGATCTTCGAGTCGGAGCGGCCGGAGATCGTCGACGCGTACTCCGGGTCGCCCGGGATGTCGCGCGGGGCGGTCAGGTTCGTGCCGGTGATGTTGCGGTAGGTGATGTTGCGGATCTTGCCGGTGGGCGGCGATCCGGGGCAGCGGCCGCGCTTGCCGATGTGGATGAAGATCGGCGAGGCGGTCTTGGTGAGCTGGATGTTGTCGTACAGCACGTCTTCGATGACCGCGCCGTCCATCGACACCATGCCGAGGCCCGCCTTCGAGGCGCCGGTGACCTTGAGGTTGCGGAACTGGATGTTCTTGAAGCTGCCGCAGGTCTCCGAGCCGAACTGGATGGCGTTGTTCTCGGTCGAC
The DNA here is from genome assembly GCF_000955955.1 of Lentzea aerocolonigenes. Classification (GTDB taxonomy): domain Bacteria; phylum Actinomycetota; class Actinomycetes; order Mycobacteriales; family Pseudonocardiaceae; genus Lentzea; species Lentzea aerocolonigenes_A. Next base: position 5,639 of record NZ_JYJG01000094.1, on the reverse strand, counting down.
TGGATCGTGGAGTCGCGGACGACGTTGTTCTCGCTCAGAAAGGTCTTGCCAGTGGCGAAGTCGGACTTGAACGCAACGGCGTCATCGCTGGCCACGACAACAGAGTTCGAGAGCTCGACGTTGGAGCTGTTGATGAAGTTGATGCCGTCGCGGTCGTCCGGGGAGTCGACGGTGATGCGGTCGAGCTTCATCCCGTTGCAGCCGTTGGTGATGATGGCGAAGTGGCCGGCCTCGCGGAACGTCACGTCGGTGATGTTGACGTTCTTGCAGAACTTGAGCGAGAGCATCTTGTCGCCCTTGCCCGCCGGGATGTTCTCGCCGGTCTCGAGCTTGTTGGCGCCGTCGATCACGCCGCGGCCGGTGAAGTTGACGTTCTCGACGTTCTCGCCCCACAGCAGCGCGTTGCGGAAGTGGCTGTGGCCGAAGTCCTGGTACTTGGAGTTCGGGTTGGACTCCGGTGCGTCGATGCCGCTGCCGGACGCCACGATTCGGGCGCCCTGCTGGATGTTGATGGTGACGTTGCTCTTGAGGTGGATCGAGCGCGACAGGTACGTGCCGGGCGGGATCTCGACGACTCCGCCGACCGCCGACGACGCCGCGGCGATCGCCTTGTCGATGGCGACCGAGTCGATCGCCTTGCCGTCGCCCTTCGCGCCGTAGTCCTTCACGTTGAAGCTGGCCGCGTTCGCCACGCCCACCGGTGCCACGACCACCGCTAGCGCGACGAACGCGCCGGTCAGTCGACGCCTCATCGTTGAGAGGTCCTTCCTCGTCCTGCGTCGAGGGCGGCGGCAGCTCGGCGTCTGAAACGTTCTGAAAACGATTTCATTTTCGACCATAGTGAAGGCCGGGCCTGAAGTACAGGGGTGACTTCGGACCCGGCCTGGTTCAAGCGGGGATCAGCCCCGGTAGGCGCCCTGCTGGCCCACCAGCGCGGCCGGGCCGCGGTACTGCGCGCCACCGAATGCGAGGATCGCGTAGCCGATGATGCTGAACAGCCACAGGCCGACGACGCCGAACACGGAGTCCTTGCCGAAGGACTTCGAGATGTCCATGGAGACGATCAGCGCGATGATGACGTTGACGATCGGGATCAGCATCAGGATGATCCACCAGCCCGGACGGCCCGCGACCTTCAGCCACACGTAGATGTTGTAGAACGGGATGATCGCCGCCCAGCCCGGCTGACCCGCCTTGGCGAAGGTCTTCCAGAAGACCACGACGCCGAAGACGATGAAGGCCAGGTAGATGATCGTGCCGACGATGCCGATGCCTGCGGCGGCGGACGGGTCGATGTCGGTAGTCGGGTCAGTGCCCACGGTCTTTCCTCTTTCCACGCTTACTTTTGGTGCCGGGGGATCGGCGAGCGGGGACGCTGCCAGGACCGTGGACCTGTCCTGTGTGGAATACCCGTTTCGTGAGCCTTTCGAGACCTTCCGTCAACCTTCAGAGTGCAGAACCGAGCTTCTGGAGCGCTTCTTCGGCCACTCGCATCACAGTCCACTCGTCCATTGGGACGGCGCCCAGCGACTTGTAGAAGCCGATCGAAGGCTCGTTCCAGTTGAGGACCCACCACTGCAGCCGCGTGTAGCCCTTGTCGACGCACTCCTGGGCGAGGGTTTCGAGGAGCTTCTTGCCCAGTCCGTTGCCGCGCTGGTCCGGCGTGACGTAGAGGTCCTCGAGGTAGATGCCGTGCACGCCGTCCCAGGTCGAGAAGTTCAGGAACCACAAGGCGATTCCGACGACCTGACCGTCCACTTCGGCCACATGGCCGAACAGCGCGGGACTTTCGCCGAACAGTGCGACGTGCAGCTGTTCCGACGTGAGGTGGCACTGCTCCGGCGCCCGTTCGTACAGCGCCAGCTCGTGCACCAGCTGGACCACCGCGTCGACGTCACGCGGTTCTACCCGTCGGATCATCAGATCTCCCATGCCGGAACGTTGAGCCTGCGCACCTGCGGGTCGCCCCGCTCGTCGCCCAGCTGGCAGATGCCGGCCGGGTCGAGTCCGAAGTGGACACCCTGGTCGGGCGCGAGGCCCAGCCACGCCGCGATCAGCACGCGGCTGAAGTGCCCGTGGCCCACCAGCACCACGTCGCCGCCTGGCAGGATCTTGCGCACCTCGCCGAGCACCTTGCGGGCCCTGTCCTGCACCTCGGCGTGCGTCTCGCCGTTCGGCATCGGGTGCGTCCACACCGTCCACCCCGGCACGCGCTCGCGGATCTGCGGCGTCGTGATGCCCTCGTAGTCGCCGTAGTCCCACTCGGCGAGGTCCTCGGTGGTCGCGTTCACCTCCAGGCCGGCGAGCTCCGCCGTTCTGGTCGCGCGTTGCTGCGGGCTCGTCAGCACGAGCGCTGGGGCCTGGTCCGTTCCCCTCAGCCGGGCGAGCGTGGCGCCCGCGCGGCGTGCCTGCTGCTCGCCCTCGGGCGTCAGCTCTATGTCAGTGCGTCCCGTGTGCCTGCCGCTCTCGGACCACTCGGTCTGGCCGTGCCGCAGCAGGTAGAGGTGGGTGCTCACATGTTCGATCCTAGGGAGTGACGGGGAGCACGTTTGGGGGAGTCCACTTCAGAGGTACCCCGCTCGCCATGACCGCCGAGCACCCCGACAACGGCGCACCTGACGAGGTGGACGCCCAGGAGATCCGCGAGAACTTCGGGGTCCGCGTCGCGCGCATCCGGGCTGAGCTGACCTCCACGTGGAACAAACTGCGCCAGAACGAGCGGGACACCGACACCAGAGACGAGTGATATTTCCTTCCCCCGGAAAAGTGCGGTCCAATTGAGGGAAATCGCCCGTCGTTGCGCTGAACGGCGTAATACGCAGGTCGGGTTGTCGTTTTAATTGGCAGATTGACGGCAGAACTGCATGCCGTGTGCTGGGCGGCATCGATAGAACTGAGTGGTATTTCTCTTTTCGAGGGGACTCCACTCATGCGCCGAATAGTCGCGCTTCTGATACCCGCTGTGCTGGCCGCGGTCGTACCCGCGCTGCCGGCCGCGGCCGCACCGGAACCACCGTCGACGCCGGGGTGGGCTGTCGCGGGCAACACCAGGTGGACCGCTCCCACGCCGATGCCGGTGTTGGACGCCGGTGTCGAGTTCTGGGAGGGCGACCGGCTCCTCGGCACAGCCCAGGAGTCGGTCAACCTGCGCACGTTCACGCTCACGGCTCAGCTCGAGAACCCAGCCGCGCTGCAGGTGCGGTCGGCGGGCAAGCGGCTGGACGTGACGCCACCGCCGTCGGCATCGCTGTCCGTGCCGGAGCTGCCCCCGTTGTTGCCGGAGGCGGGGGTCGATCCCGGCAAGCCGGGGAAGTACGCCACCACCAAGGGCGAGTACGCGCTCGACCCGATCAAGCTGCCCGGCTACGCGGCGCCGATCGAGATGGACGCCGTCGTCGTCGCGCCCAAGGGGGCGTCCGGCAAGCGGCCGCTGGTGCTGTTCCTGCACGGAAGGCACTACACCTGCTACAGCAAGACGAACCCGAACCGGATCACCCTGGAGTGGCCGTGCTCCACCGGTCTGACCGCCGTGCCGAGTCACCGCGGTTACCTCAAGGCCCAGGAACTGCTGGCCTCACAGGGATATGTGACCGTGTCGATCTCGGCCAACGGCATCAACGCACAGGACGCGCTGGCCGCCGACGCGGGTGCGCAGGGGCGCTCGTCGTTGGTGCGCACGCATCTGGCGAACTGGGCCGACTGGTCGGCCGGTCGCGGCAACGCGCCTGACATCGTCAAGTCCGCGCCCGCTGACATGTCGAAGGTGTTGCTGGTCGGGCACTCGCGCGGTGGCGAGGGCGTCAACCGCGCCGCGACCGACAGCATCAACCCGCCGCCCGGCGACACCGGCTTCAGCGGTCCGGTGCGCTGGCACATCCGCGGCAACGTGCTGATCGGCCCCACCATCTTCGGCCACAACCCGCAGCCCGACGTGCCGTCCGTGACGTTCCTGCCGGGTTGCGACGGCGACGTCTCCGACCTGCAGGGCCAGATGTTCGTCGACCAGACCCGCGGCGTTTCGCGCGGCGCCGCGCTGCACAGCGCGCTGTACGTCGTCGGCGCGAACCACAACTACTTCAACAGCGAGTGGACCCCCGGCCAGGCCGAGGCGCCGGCGGCCGACGACTTCTGGCCGGGCCAGCAGCCCGACCCCGTGTGCGCTCCTGGTGCTCCTACGCGTTTGACCGCAGACCAGCAGCAGGCTGCGGGCTCCACTTACATCGCGGCGTCGGCGCACCTGTTCCTCGCCCGTGACGAGTCGGTGCTGCCGCTGCTCGACGGCTCGGGCGTCCGCGCCCCGTCCGCCGACCCGGCCCGCGTCCTCTCGCACGCCGTCGGTGGCGACCGCAAGCCGTTCGTCGTGCCGGACACTCTTGGTGCCGCTTCCGGCAGCGCAAGGGTTTGCAGCCAGGTGACCGCGGATCCCGCTGCTTCGTGCGGTTCCCGCTCGCCGCACCTCGTCCGCTTCCGCTTCGCCTCTTCTCAGCCCGAACGCCAGTCCGTCGCTCTCAAGTGGACTACCGCGGGCCAGGCAGGTGTCGTTGCGCTGGCCAAACCTGTGTCGCTGCACGGTTCCCACTCGCTGGCGTTGCGTGTGGCCGTCCCGCCGAACGCCCCGGCCACCCGCTTCGGCGTCGCCGTGACCGACCAAAGTGGACGATCATACTCGCTCGGCACGGTGTCGGTGACCGGGCTTCCGGGCACCGAACGCCTGAGTGCGTTGTGGGCACAGGAAGTTCGCGTTCCGCTGCCGTCCGGGATGAGCCAGCTCGCGTCGCTCGAGCTCGTGCCAGAATCGGGTGCGGGCGAGGCGCTGCTGATCGATGCCCACGGCTACCGCAAGGGCCTCGTCCCGGTCGTGCCCGCTCGACTCGGCCGCGTCGACGCGGCCGTGACGTCGGTTCTGGAGGGCGACTCCGGCACGGTGACGCACAACGTCGCCGTGACCGCCACGGGCAACGGCACGCGCACGGTCCGCCTGTTCTACCGCGACCCGGCGTCCAACACCTCGGTCACCAAGCTCGTGACGCTCAAGCCGGGCGAGCACCAGACCGAGGTCCCCATCACCTACACCGCCAACACCAGGTGGAGCGCCGACACCCAGTACCCCATCGGCGTCGTGGCGCTCAACAACGCCGTGGTGGGCGCCGCGTTCGGCGGCCTGCTGGTGCGCAACGACGACCCGGCCCCTCGCCTGACCGTGTCCCCGGTAGCCGACAGCGTTGCCGAAGGCGGCATGTTGCGCTGGAAGCTGACCCTCTCGGAAGCCGCCGACTCGAGCTTCGTGCTGATCGGCCGGCCACAGGCGCCTGCTTCGGGTGCGGAACTGTCCACAACGGACGTCAACGCCCAGTGGCTGCTCAACAACTCGGGCGAGGAACCGTTGCCGTCGCGGCCGTTGTCGTCGACCGGACTGCAGCTGTGGACGTTCATCCCGCCGGGTCAGACGTCGCTGGAGGTCGGCGTGCCGACCATCGCCGACACCGAGGCCGAAGGTGAGGAGCAGGTGCGGCTGAAGTTCGAGGGCCGCTCGCCCACGGGGACGGACTTCGAGGTGACCGGCAAGGTCGCCGGCGCCTAGTACCGAGCCTTTTCCATCCTGTTTGCGTTGGTCTGCGAGTGTTCCGCCGCAGACGGTG
>NZ_JYJG01000093.1 GCF_000955955.1 Lentzea aerocolonigenes | reverse complement strand
GTGATCATGAGTTGGTTGCAGGTGGCGTGATCAGCAAACGATTGCGTCTGCCGCTAACTACCACTATCTCAAGATCACCAGCCGCTCACACCAGACGCGAACAGCTCCGACCGGCCACAACAGGATGGAAAAGGCTCACCAGCAACGGTGCCGCTCCCACCTCAGGAGGCGGCACCGTTGTCATTCCGCTCCCTGATCGCCTGCGATCGTGCGTCGAGTCGTTGAGCTTCGCCAGCGGGACGATCTGTTCGTACGACTTCGGCTGTCTGGGCGTCGGCATCATCGCGGTGTCGATGGTCACGGTTGTCGGCTTCGGTCTGGGGTAGCTGACCCTCATGCTGTCGTGAATGGTCGGCCCGCCGAACTTCCTTGCGATCATGGTGTTCGCCTTGACGTACCGAATCGCCTCGTTCGTCAGGTAGTTCCACTCACGACACGACCTGCCCCATGGCGCACGATCACTGCCATGGAGGTACTGCGACGTATGGTGATCGGCGCGCTGGTCGGCGCCGTCTTCGGATGGGGCTACTACCTGCTGACCGGGCCGTTCACCGAGAAGGTGCTGTGCCCGAGTGGCGGGCTGGAGTGCCTTGGCACCGTCGTGCTCACTGCGGGTGGCGGGATGATCCTGGTCCTGGTGCTGGCCGGACTGACCCTGCGGTTGCTGGGCTTGCGCCCCGCGTGGCCGACCGGCTGCATGAGTGCGGTGATCATCATGGTCGCCGGGCTGGTCGTGGCCGCCAACTCCGGCGTTGGCACTCGCTACGATTTCGCAGCCATCGGGGTCTTCGCGTTCGCGTATGCATTGGCCGCCGTACTGGCCACTGGTTGGGGTGCAGAGGGCTCGTGACAGCCCCGTTTTCCCGAATCATTTGGGCTGGAGGCAGCTTGACGAGGTGCCTCGGCAGAGCCTTCACGTGGCCGGAGCCCCTACCGGGGATGTAGGCGGTGGTGATCAACGCGAGCATTCGTCCAAAGTGGACGAAGTTGGGCCGTCTGGGGGCCGTCGAACGACGCTGAGGGACGAAAAACGACGCTGACCTGCGAAAGAGATCTTCGCAGGTCAGCGTCGTTAGCGAGGCTTCGACCTCAGCCCTGCTTGGTCTCCCAGAAAATCTTGTCGATCTGCGCGATCAGGTCGAGAAGAGCCTGGCCGGAGGCCGGGTCCATCGAGCCCTTCGTGCCGCCCGCACCCGCGGCCTTGGTGGCGCGGTTGAAGAGGTCGTGCAGCTCGGGGTACTTCTCGAAGTGCGGCGGCTTGAAGTAGTCCGTCCACAGCACCCACAGGTGGTGCTTGACGAGCTCGCTGCGCTGCTCCTTGATCAGGACGGCACGCTCCCGGAACTCCGGGTCCTCGTTCGCCTGGTACTTCTCCTGGACCGCCTTGATCGACTCGGCCTCGATGCGGGCCTGCGCCGGGTCGTAGACGCCACAGGGCAGGTCGCAGTGCGCGGTGGCTTCGACGCGCGGGCGGAGAATGCGCGACACGAGTCGCATCGTTCCTCCCAGAAATGAAAAAACAGTGGATGCTCCGACAGGTAGGACCCTACTCCGGCTGATCGAAGGGTGATCGTTGAGACCGCGTCTCTCCACCGTGCTCGTGAAGGGGCCGTCGATGGTGCCTGCCCTGCGCAACGACGACATCGTGCTGGTCAGATGGGGTGCGGAGCCCACAGCCGGTCAAGTGGTCCTCGTCCGCTGGGCCAGCAGGCCGGAGCAGCTGTCGGTCAAGCGTGCCTCCCACCCAGTGGACGGGGGGTGGCACGTGGTGGGAGACAACCCGTTCGCGAGCACGGACTCCGAACACCTCGGACCTGCGGAAGTGCTCGGAGTCGTCAAAGCTCGACTATGGCCGAGGCCCAGGATCAGGCTTTGAGCGAGGCGTACAGCGCGAGGCAGTCCTCGTAGCGCGGCAACGTCCCGGCCTCGAAAGCTTCAGCCAGAGTCGGGGCGGCCTCGTCCTTCTCCGAGAGCACGAACTCGAGCTCGCGCGGCCACGGGAGGTCCAGCGCCGGGTCGAGCGGGGTCAGGCCGTGCTCGCCGGACGGGTTGTAGGGCGTGGAGCAGAGGTAGCTCATGGTCGTGTCGTCTTCGAGGGCGATCATCGCGTGGCCCAGGCCCTCGGCGAGGTACACGGCGTTGCACTTCGCAGCGGACAGCAGGACGGCCTCCCACTGACCGAACGTGGGGGAGCCGACGCGGATGTCGACGACCACGTCGATCAGCGAGCCGCGCGGGCAGTAGACGTACTTCGCCTGGGACGGCGGGACGTCCGCGTAGTGGATGCCGCGGATGGTGCCCGCGCGGGAGACGCTGTGGTTCGTCTGGGCGAGCCGGAGCGGGTGCCCTACCGCCTCGGTGAAGGCGGCCTCCTGGTACGGCGAGACGAACACGCCGCGGTCGTCGGGAAATGTACGAGGGGTGAACTCGAACGCGCCGTCAATTTTCAGCGAACTCGCCTGCATGCCGTCACTCTAAGGCGTCAAAGTTTCTTGACCGATCGGGTGCTTCCTGCCTGCATAAACCGACCGGTCGGTGCAGAAAACCGGACGGACGTCTTGCTACATGCCCTCTGACCTGCGGAAAAAGTGTGATCCCCGCCGCAGACAGCAGGACGCGACCCTGCCACACTTCCGTCACCCGCAGCACTCGGGCGGCTTCCGACGCAACTCGTCGGAGGCGTCGACCGAGTTTCGAGGCCCCGTGTACCCGGCGTGACAACGCTGGGCCGGTGCGCCGTTTGGTGATGAGCCCATGTCCGGGGCTACTACGCCGCCCGCACCGCAGGAGGGACGCCGTGACAGCAGTGAACGAAGCCCGTACCGAGAACTCCGATCCGACGCAGCTGACGGACGAGGAGATCTTCAACGCGCACCTGGGCGGGAAGCTCGAGGTCGGCGCGACCGCCTCGCTCGCTGACCCGAAAGCGCTGTCCATCGCGTACACCCCTGGTGTCGCACGAGTGAGCAAGGCCATCGCGGAGGACGCCTCGCTCGCCGCGAAGTACACCTGGGCGCACCGCCTGGTCGTCGTCGTGAGCGACGGCACCGCCGTGCTCGGTCTCGGCGACATCGGCCCCAGCGCGTCGCTGCCCGTCATGGAGGGCAAGTCCGCGCTGTTCAAGACGTTCGGCGGCCTCGACTCCATCCCGCTCGTGCTGAACACGACGGACGTGGACGAGATCGTCGAGACGCTCGTCCGGCTGCGCCCGTCGTTCGGCGCGGTCAACCTCGAGGACGTCTCCGCGCCGCGCTGCTTCGAGCTGGAGCAGAAGCTGATCGAGGCGCTCGACTGCCCGGTCATGCACGACGACCAGCACGGCACGGCCGTCGTGTCGCTGGCTGCCTTGAACGGCGCGAACACGGTGCTCGGCAAGAACGTGAGTGACCAGCGGGTGGTCATCTCCGGTGCGGGCGCCGCGGGCATCGCGATCGCCAAGATCCTGCTCGCCGCCGGCGTCGGCGACATCACGCTGCTCGACTCGCGCGGCATCGTCCGCACCGGCCGGGCCGGTCTCAACCCGATCAAGGAAGAGATCGCGGCGGTCACCAACAAGGCCAACCTCGACGGCGGCATCGACGTGGCCCTGCGCGGTGCGGACGTCTTCATCGGCGTCTCGTCGTCGAAGGTGTCCGAGGACCTCATCGCGAGCATGGCGGACGACTCGATCGTGTTCGCACTGTCCAACCCGGACCCCGAGGTGCACCCGGAGATCGCCGCCCGGCACGCCGCGATCGTGGCGACCGGCCGCAGCGACTTCCCGAACCAGATCAACAACGTGCTCGCGTTCCCCGGCATTTTCCGCGGGGCTCTCGACGCGGGTGCGCGGCGGATCACCGAGGGCATGAAACTCGCGGCCGCCGATGCCATTCTGGCCGTCGCGAAAGATGATTTGGGTCCAGACCGAATTGTTCCGTCCGCACTGGACCCGCGGGTCGGACCCGAGGTCGCGGCGGCTGTGGCGGTCGCGGCAAAGGCCGACGGCGTGGCCTGATTCAGCCCGGATATTCGCCACCCATTTGCAAGTGCCGGGTACCGGAACCACGAACGTGGTTTTTCGTTAACCCGTGCAGGGGTGGGCGATGACGCTCCGAAGCGCTACCGTCCCTCTCCTCGGGTGTTCACCCGAGGAGAGGGTTCGTGTTTGCCGCCGTTCGGGTGCCGTTGTCGTGCCCACCCGAATTGCCGCGGGCGGCGGATGCGGGAGAGGGTGGGCCGGTGCCCAAGTGGGTAGGACGCGCGACGGTGGTGAACGGCCGTGCACGGACGGCTGGCAAGCCTCCGGTGACGTTGGACGGGCTGACGCTGCCCGACGCGCCGTCGTTGCTCGTGGACATCAAGGGTGTCGTCATGCAGGCGAATCCCGCGGCGGTGGATCTGGCCGGCGCGCAGGGAGCCGACGACCTCGTCGGGCACCCGCTGGGTGAGCTGCTCCTCGGCAACCAGGCCGACCTGCGGTTGTTGCGCCGTGACGGCTCCGAGTTGCCGGTGCGCGTGGCCCGGCACGCGGTTCCCGGTACGGGCCTGCAGGCCGTTCTGCTGATCGACGTCTCCGACCTGGCCGCGGCCGCCGACGCGTTGCGCGACGAACAGCGCCGGCTGCGCAAGGTCCAGCGGGTCGCGGAGCTGGGCTCGTGGGAGTACGACCCGGAGACCGGTCTGACCGTCTGGTCGGACACCCACTACGAACTTCTCGGCGTCGAACGCGGTGCGGTCGTGCCCGGCGCCCAGGCCGTCCTCGACGTGGTGCACCCGGACGACTACCACTACGTCGAGTCGTACTGGCAGGGCCGCGAGATCACCGGCGACCCGATCGACATCGAGTACCGGATCGTGCGCCCCGACGGCCAGCTGCGGTGGATCCGCGGTGTCGCCGAGGCGAGGCTGCTCGACGACGGCCAGCTGGACAAGATCACCGGCTACATCCGCGACATCACCGAGTCCAAGCGCGCGGCCACCGAGCTCGCGCAGGAACGGGCGCGGCTGCTCGAAGCGCAGCGCATCGCCCGCATCGGCAGCTGGGCGTACGAGACCGGCACGCGCGCGGTGCACCGCAGCGAGGTGCTGATGGAGATGTACGCCGAGCTCGGCATGACGCCGGACGACGACCTGCTGAGCGGCGTGCACCCGGACGACCGCGAAGCGGTCAAGGAGATCCGGCACCAGCTGCTGCACACCGCCGACGACGCCCCGATCGAGATCGAGGTCCGCAGCGAGATCGGTGACCGCGTCTACATCTGCCGCGTGCGCGCCGAGATTTCGCCTTCCGGACGGGTGGATCGCTACCACGGCACCATCCAGGACGTCACCGAGGCGCGTGCGCTGGAACGCCAGATGCGCGAGGACCGCCGAAGACTGGCCGACGCGCAACAGGCAGCGCGCCTCGGCATGTGGGAGTGGAATCCCGCGACCGGCGACGTCGTGTGGTCGGACATGCTGCGCGAGCTCTACGGCATCCCGGCCGATGTCCTGGGCAGCTACCAGACCTATCTCGACCTCGTGCACCCCGAGGACCGCGGCTGGGTCGACGACCTGTGGCGGCAGCTCGCCGTCGACGAGGTCGCCGTGCAGTGCGAGCACCGCGTGGTGCGCCGCGACGGCTCCACCCGGATCTTCCGGTGCCACGGCATGATCGTTCGTGACGCGCACGGCAAGCAGCTCGCCGTCGGCACCGCCCAGGACCTGACCGAACAGCGCGCCGCCGAGGCTCGCATGAAGCGTTCGTCCCAGCGCTTCACGGATCTGGTGTCGGTGACTCCCGTCGGCATCGGGTTGTTCGACGAGGGCGAGCGGCTGGTCGACGCGAACGACGCGCTTTGCGACCTGCTGGGCATGGAACTTGAGCAGCTGCGCGGCATGACCGCCGAGCAGCTCACGCACCCCGAGGACACGTCGCCGGGCCTGCAGTGGGCCGCCGAGCGCACGCAGAAGATCCCGCAGCGGATTCTGGTTCGCCCGGACGGCGAGAAGGTCTACTGCGAGCTGCACATCGCGTTGTCGGTGCAGGACGACGGCCGCCGGTTCTGGCTGATCGTGTTCCTGGACATCACCGAACGTCGTCGCACCGCGGAAGCGTTGCGGCACCAGGCGACGCACGACGAGCTGACCGGACTGCCGAACCGCGCTCTGGTCAAGGAGATGCTCGGCAAGCTGCTGGACGGGCCCGGCCGGTCCAAGGTCGCCGTGTTCTTCTGCGACATCGACAACTTCAAGCGCGTCAACGACTCTCTTGGCCACGACGCCGGCGACGAGCTGCTGGTCGCTCTGGCTCGGCGGCTCGAGGGCGGTCTTCCTGACGGCTGCACGGCCGCGCGTTTGTCCGGTGACGAGTACGTGATCATCTGCGAGGACATCGACTCCGTTGGCGGCGTCGACGCTCTTGCGACTCGGGTCGCTTCGTTGCTGCGCACCGCGGTTCCGGTGCACGGACAGCTCGTCCGGGTCTCGGCTTCCATCGGTGCCGCGGTGCCGAACGGGTCGCGGGCCAACGGTGCGGATCTGCTTCGTTTCGCCGACGCGGCGATGTTCGAGGCGAAGCGCAACGGTGCCGGACGGGTGTCGCTCGCCTCGGCGGCGTTGATCGCTTCCGCGGACCGCCAGGTGCACCTCGAGGGCCAGCTGCGCGACGCCCTGCAGCACGACGGCCTGGCGCTGCACTTCCAGCCGGTCGTGGGCGTCGACGGCGCCGTGCTGACCGCCGAGGCCCTGGTGCGCTGGCCGCATCCGGACCGCGGCCTGCTGCCACCGGACGTGTTCCTGCCGGTCGCCGAGCAGGGCGACCTGATGCGCGAACTCGACCGCTGGGTGTTGAGGACGGCGTTGAAGGAAGCCGCGACCTGGCCCGCACCCGACGGCCGTCCGGTGTCGGTGGCGATCAACCTGGCCGGCTTGGTGCCTGGCGATCCCGAGTTCGTGGACATCGTCTCGACCGCGATCATGGAGTCCGGCGTCCCGTGGGAACGCGTGGTCCTGGAACTGGTCGAGACGGCGTTCGTCGACCTGCCGTCCCGCGTCCGCCAGTCGATGGACGAGCTGGTGAAGCGCGGTGTGCAGTTCGCCGTGGACGACTTCGGCACCGGTTACTCGTCGCTGGCCCGCCTGAAGGACCTGCCCGCGCAGATCATCAAGGTGGACCGCCGTTTCGTCTCCGGTGTGGGCAACGACTCCTCGGACTTCGCGGTCGCGCGCGCCGTCGTGGACATGGCTCGCGCGATGGGACGCAAGTGCGTGGCCGAGGGTGTCGAGACCGCGACGCAGTTCCACGTGCTGCGCGGTGTCGGGGTGGACGCTTACCAGGGCTGGTTGTTCTCGCGTCCGGTGCCGCCCAAGGAGTTCCGCGCCGTGCTAGCTCTCGGGCCGCTCCACATACCGCGCGCTGGCTGAGATCTCCGCCAGCAGCGCCGCGATCCGGTGCTTCGGCAGGTCGATCAACCGCAGTTCGAGGTCGTCCGATGACGTTCGCGCGTTGTCGACGATCTCCGCTGCCTGCTTCTTGGTCAGCACGCCCTGCGACGCCGTGATCAACGCCTCACGCCACACGTTGCGCAGCTTGCCGTGCGCCTTCATGAGCACCTCGCGGATCGCGCGGTCGCCGAGCGACAGCGTTCCGGTCAGCACTTGATCGGCGACGACGATCGTCGTCTTGCCATCTGGGTTGTTGCGCAGGAATTTCAGCTTGAACCGCGTCTGCACCAGTTCCTGCAGTTCCTTCTGCCCGGCTTCGGACGACACGGCCGGATGGTTGTTCGGCACCAGGCAGGCCAGTCGTGCGGGAGACGAGGCGAGCAGCGTGCGCAGCAGCCACGGCCCCGGATCCGCTGACAGGTCAACGGCCAGCGACGCCGCGCCCTTGCCGACCGGCTCGGCCCAGCCGGCCGCGCGGGGCTTCGGCGGCGGCGAGGACTCGGGTCGCGGCGCCAGTTCCGACAGGGCGGCGAGAGCTTCCTTCGAAGGGCCGGACGACTCGACCGACTGCGCGCCGTGCGTGTAGATCCGCGTGCCACCGGACACTGCGCGGCGGCCGGTCGGCCGACACACGTACAGATCGGCAGCGGATCCGATGGCCTGGGCGCCGTCGAACCGGTGGAACGAGGGCAGGATCGCCTCGAAGACCAGACCGAGCTTCTGGAGTTCCTGCTGCACCTTCAACCCCAGCGCGGGCGTGCGGTCGGAGAAGCCGTAGGCGAGCAGCACCCGGCCGTCAGCCACATCCGCGAGAGCTTCGACCGCGCGTCCGGCGAAGAGGCCCATGCCCTCCGGCGAGTAGGGCGGGTCGCTGAAGACGAGGTCGAACGACTCGAGAACCGACTGCGGCAGCCCGAAACGCATGTCGCAGTGCAACGTCCGCACATCGAGTCCACGAGCAGCAGCACGCGAGTCGATGAACTCCAGCAGCCGCTCGTCCAGGTCCACGACCGTGATCGACACGTGGGGATTCACGGCGGCGACGGCGAGCGACGTCAGGTCGTGGTCGCCGAGGCACAGCAAACGCTTGCCTTTGAGGTCGTAGACGGAATCCAGCCACACCGCGCGGTTCAGTGCCGTCTCCGCGGTCGCCTGCACGTGGTCCAACGAGGACAAAGGCGCTGGGACGTCGGCGATGTCGACGAGGATCTGCCGCAGCACGTCGGTGTGGTCGCGGACGCCCGAGATGCCGAACTCCGCCCGGTAGGAGGCCACGACACCGGGCGCGATGCGGTAACGATCGTCTGAAGATTCCGCGTCGTCACCGAGGGCCTTGAGCAGGTCCTGGACGGTGCGGCGGGGCACGGCGGGCAGGCGCACGAGCTCGGCCAGCGGGTGCCAGTCCTCACTGAGCAGGGACAACACTTCGCGGAGCTTGCGGGCGTGTACCCCGCGCTCCGACACCAACTGGCGAACCTGGTCGATCGTCACAAACGCTGAACCATACGGCCTGCCACATCCTGGAACGCTGTGCCGGGGTACGCCGAACGAGTTAAGGTCTTTGGGATCTACATCCAGGGCAGCCCAAACGGGGTGGCTGTCACGACCGGAGGGATCCGAAGGGTGATCGAGTTCCGGGCCGTCACCAAGCGGTTCGAGGACGGGACCATCGCTGTCGACGAGCTCGACCTCACGGTCGAGGCGGGCACCATCACGGTGTTCGTCGGTCCTTCCGGCTGCGGCAAGACGACGTCGCTGCGCATGGTCAACCGCATGATCGACCCCACGTCGGGCACGATCCTGGTGGACGGCAAGGACGTCCTCACCGTGGATCCGCCGACGTTGAGGCGTGGCATCGGCTACGTGATCCAGCAGGCGGGCCTGTTCCCGCACCGCACTGTGCTGGACAACGTCGCCACCGTGCCGCTGCTGTCCGGTTGGGACAGAAGCAAGGCGCGCACCCGCGCGGCCGAGCTGCTGGAGATCGTCGGGCTCGACCCGGCGTTCGGCAAGCGGTACCCGGCCCAGCTGTCCGGTGGTCAGCAGCAACGCGTCGGCGTGGCCAGGGCGTTGGCGGCAGACCCGCCGGTGCTGTTGATGGACGAGCCGTTCAGTGCCGTCGACCCGGTCGTGCGCGAGGACCTGCAGAACGAACTCCTTCGCCTGCAAGCGGAACTCGACAAGACGATCGTGTTCGTCACGCACGACATCGACGAGGCGCTGAAGCTCGGCGAGCGCGTCGCGGTGTTCCAGACGGGCGGGCACCTGGCGCAGTACGCGAAGCCGACGGAACTGCTCAGCGCGCCCGCCAACGACTTCGTGGCGTCGTTCGTCGGCAGGGACCGCGGCTACCGCACGCTCACGTTCCTGCACGCCGAGGTGCCCGTGCACCCCGTCACCACGGCCAAGCTCGGCGAGCGGATCACCGTCACCGACTGGACGCTGGTCGTCGACGACGCGAACCGGCCGAAGGGCTGGCTGTCCGATGTGGACGGCGAGGTCGAGGTCAGCGAACAACGCCTGATCTCCGGCGGTTCGCTCTACGACGGCAGCACCCTGCGCAGTGCGCTGGACGCGGCGCTCAGCTCGCCGTCCGCGCTCGGCGTGGTGGTCGACGACCGGGGCGCGGTCACCGGCGTGGTCAAGGCGGACGACGTGATCAAGGCGCTCGCGAAGGCCCGCGCGGCGGGTGAGGTCCCGAAGTGACCTGGATTTTCGAGAACTGGGACAGGTTCTGGGAAGTCACCGAGGTGCACCTCCGGCTCTCCGTCGTGCCGGTGCTGATCGGGTTCGTGCTGTCCATCCCGCTGGGGTGGGTGGCGAGCCGGTCTGCCACGGCACGCGCGATCCTCTTCCCGCTGGCCAACATCCTGTTCACGATCCCGTCCATCGCGCTGATCGTGATCACCCCGGTGCTGCTCGGCGTGAAGATCCTCGACGAGATCAACGTCATCGTGCCGCTGGTGATCTACACGGTCGCGCTGATGGTCCGCGCGGTCGCCGACGCGCTGTCGGCGGTGCCGGGCCACGTCACCGCCGCGGCGAACGCGATGGGGTTCCGGCCGGTGCGCCGGTTCCTCACGGTCGACTTCCCGCTCGCGCTGCCGGTCACGATCGCGGGTCTGCGGGTGGCGACGGTGTCGAACATCAGCATGGTGAGCGTCGGCGCGCTCGTCGGTCTCGGCGGCTACGGCCAGCTCTTCACCGAGGGCTACCAGACCGACAACAGCGCCAAGGTCTTCGCCGGTCTCATCGGGACGGTCGTGCTCGCGGCGCTGGCGGACGGATTGCTGTTGCTGATCGGGCGAGTGCTCACGCCGTGGGCAAGGGCGGGGAGGTGAGCTGATGGGCGGCTGGCTCTTCGACCCCGCACACTGGTCCGGCCCGACCGGAATTCCGGTGCGGCTGCTGGAACATCTCGGTTACACGCTGCTGACCCTGTTGATAGCCGCGGTGATCGCGGTCCCGCTCGGCGCTTTCGTCGGCCACACGGGCAAAGGCGGGTTCGTGATCGTCGGGCTCTCGAACGTGCTGCGCGCGTTGCCGACGACGGCGGTGCTGATCCTCGTGGTGCTGTGGGCGGGGCTCGGCGACTTCCCGGTGTACGTCGCGCTGGTGCTGCTCGCGATCCCGCCGATCATGGCGGGCACCTACGCGGGCATCCGCGCGGTCGACCCGGTGACCGTCGACGCGGCACGAGGCGTCGGCATGCGCGAGTCGGGCGTGCTGTTGAACGTGGAGATCCCGAACGCGCTTCCGTTGATCTTCGGCGGTTTCCGCGGCGCCGCACTGCAGGTCGTCGCGACCGCCACCATCGCCGCCTACACCGGTGCCGGTGGTCTGGGCAGGTTCGTCTTCGACGGCCTCGCCCTGCAGGAGTTCGGTCAGATGCTCGCCGGCGCGGTGCTCGTGGCACTGCTCGCCGTTCTCGTCGACCTGGGGTTCGCCGGCCTGCAACGGCTGACGGTCTCGCCAGGGCTGCGTCCAGTGGGAACCGGAGGAAAGAAATGAAGCGCATCGCCACCGCTGTCGCTGCCGTGATGCTCTTGTCGGCGTGCGGCGGTGACCCGTTGCAGGGCGGCAACAACAACCCGGCCCCGACGGACACGATCGTCGTGGGCTCCGCCAACTTCCCGGAGTCGACCGTGCTCGCCGAGATCTACGCGCAAGCGTTGGCGGCCAAGGGCGTCAAGGTCTCCAAGAGGCTGAACATCGGCAACCGCGAGCTGTACTTCAAGGGTGTGCAGGACGGTTCGATCGACCTGATCCCGGAGTACAGCGGCGTGCTTCTCAAGCACGTCAACAAGGAAGCCCAGGAGGTCAGCTCCGACGAGGTCTACGCGGCGCTGAAGAAGGCGCTGCCGCAGGGCCTGACCGTGCTCGACAAGTCCTCCGCCGAGGACAAGGACGCGGTCGTCGTCACCAAGCAGATCGCCGCGCAGTACAGCCTCAAGTCGATCGACGATCTCGTGCCGTACTGCAAGGACCTCGTCTTCGGCGGCCCGGCGGAGTTCCAGAACCGCCCCGACGGCCTGCCCGGCCTGAAGGCCAAGTACTCCTGCGAGTTCAAGCAGTTCAAGTCGCTCGACGTCGGCGGCCCGCTGACCGTCGCGGGCCTGAAGGACAACACGGTGCAGGCGGCCGACCTGTTCACGACGGACGCCGCCATCAAGGCGAACGAGTTCGTGGTGCTGGAAGACCCGAAGAACGTGTTCGCCGCGCAGAACGTGCTGCCGCTCGTCAACGAGAAGAAGGCGTCGCAGCAGGTTCGCGACACCCTCAACGCCATCTCGAAGAAGCTCGACACGAAGACGCTGCTGGATCTGAACCAGAAGCTGTCGTCGCCGGACAAGCCGGAGCCGGAGAAGGTCGCCAAGGAGTGGCTGGCCTCCGCGGGCATCTGACCTGACGAAAAATGGGGCGCGCACCCGCGGGTGCCCGCCCCATTTTTTCGTTTCACCGCAACAGATCGGCGACGCGGGCGCTCAGGTTGACGGTGGTCAGCCGGTCGGTGTAGCCAAGCGAGTGGTTGATCCTGCGCATGTGGTCGTTGGTGCTGTCCGTCTCGGTCTCGACGCTCTCGATGCCGGTCAGCTGGCGGAGCAAGTGGGCCTTGATCAGCCGACCGAGCCCCTTGCCGCGATAGGCGGAAAGCACGCCGGTGTGCCGTTGCTGGCCTACCGAAGGTCGTGCGAGAGACCGGCGCAGCACCGTGACGCCGGCGGCCTCGTCGCCGTGCAGTGCGAGGACGACCCACTCCTCGACGCCTCGGGCCAACAGCTCGTCTTCTTCCTGTCGCACCTGTTCGCGCGTGTGCGTGAACGGCTCGATCGACCTGTCGCCGAGCGGCTGGTCGCTCATCGCACCGAGAGCGTCGACGTAGGCGTCGAGCAGCTCATCCGGTGCGCGTCCGGTCCAGTGCGCCAGGCGGTACCCGGACGGAACCTCGCCCACAGCGGGCAGCGGATCGGTGAGCACGAGCTCCTGAATGGTGAGCGCGTTGATCAGGGTGAAACCACGCCTGACGGCCCACTGCTCTCCTGCGCCACCGCCGGGAATCCACGAGGCTTCCGCCACCTCCCGGTCTGCCAGGCGCAGCGCGAACCGCAGCAGCGCGGTACCGATGCCCCTGCCACGCCGGCCGGGGTCCACCACCACGATGCCCGAGACCAGGTGGGTGTTCTCGGTCGGAGGGAGATGTCCGTTCGCGTACCCGACAATCCGCCCGTTCTCCCGCGCGACCACGAACCGCGGGGCGCCCCAGTGGAGGTCGGGTATCGGCATCCGGCGTGCCCACCCGGTGAAGTCGGGCAGTTCGCGTGACGGCATCGCGCTCGTCCACCAGATCACCTGGAGGTCGAAGAGAGCGCGCTGGTCGGTTTCGGGCGCGCCGGCGAAGTCGAGTTCCTCGATGTCGATGTCCCCCATGCGCGCTATGCAATCAGGCCGTGGCGCTCCGTCCAAGCGGCCACCTCGGCGGCGATCTCCTTCGGCCGGTCCTCCTGGGCGTGATGTCCTGCCTCGCCAACGGAAACGACGTCCAGCGCGGCGATGTTCTCCTCACACCAGGTGCGCAACTGCGGCCCGATCAGCAACGTCGGCGAGCCCTCGAAGGTCAGCAGCAGCTTGGGCACGTCAGAAGTCGCGAGCCACGCGTCGTAGGCCTCGATGCGCGGGATGAGCGCGGCAGGTTCGCCCTCGAACGGCATCTGCTTCGCCCACGCGAGCACCGGCCGTCGGCTCGGAGCATCGGGGAACGGCGCGAGGTACGCGGCCATGTCCTCGTCCGACACGGGCGTGCGCACCCCGCCGGTGTAGGCCTGGCGCACGAACCCGTCGTCGTTCAGCTCCTCGAGAGTGCGGAACCTGCGCAGCCGTTCCTGGGCGGGCAGCGGGAGTTCGGAACCGGTCATCGGCTTCACGATCGTCTCGAAGAACGCGATACCGGCGACACGTGAGGGATGCCGGGCGGCCCAGTCGAAGGCCAGCGCGCCGCCCCAGTCGTGGCCGACGAGCACCACGCGGTCCAAACCCAGGGTGTCGAACCACGCGTCCAGGTAGCGGGCGTGGTCGGCGAACGAGTACGCGATGTCCGGCTTGCCCGAGCGGCCCATGCCGATCAGATCTGGGGCCAGGCCGCCCAGCTCCGGCAGCACGTTGCGCCAGGAGTGCGATGAGCCCGGGTTGCCGTGCAGGAACACGAACGGCGCGGAGCCGGACGACGAGTAGTGCATGGTCGAGTCGAGGACGGGGATGGAAGGCATCGGGACTCCTCAGCCGAGCGGGACGGCGAGCAGCGCGGCGAGCTCGCGGGAGAAGGTGTCGGCGCGGTCGCCCAGGGGTTCCAGCAACCGGTCCAGCAACGAACTAACGAGTGCCACCGCGGGCTCCACGGTCGTGCGCCCATGCGGGGTCAAGGAGAGTCGCACGGTCCGTGTGTCGACGGTGTCGCGTGTGCGCGCGATGAACCCTGACGACTCGAGTGCGCGCGCCAGCTTCGAGACGTAGAGCGGTTCGAGCCCGGTGTGGTCGGCCAGTTCGCGTTGCGACGGACGATCCAAAGCCAACAAAGAAGCCAGCACGACGTACTGCGCGTGCGTCAGCCCGAGGGGGTCCAACGCGCGGTCAACCGCAACACGCCACTTCATCGCCAACCGCCACACGAGATGCCCAGCTGAGAACTCCGCACTGCTCATGGCAGATACGGTACATAGCTACTATGTATATGGCTACTAAGTGACGACGTGCCCGCCGATGCGCGTGGTCAGCTCCTCGGCCGCCTTGCGCACCTCTTTGGCCAGCTCCGGCCACGTCTGACCGCAGGGCGTGTCGCACAAATGGCGGAACGTCAGCGTGATGGCCGCGATCGGACGCTCGCCGTGGTCGAACACCGGCGCCGCCACCGAGGCGAACCCGACGGTCACGAAACCGTCCTCGACCGCCCAGCCCTGGCGGCGTTCCGACGTCAGCAGCCGGCGCAGAGCAGGCAGGTTGTGCGGCCCCCGCCCGGTCCGGTCCACGAACGAAGCGACCGACGGGAACAACGCCCTGACCTGCGCCGGAGGTACGTGCGCCAGCATCGCGCGCCCGGAGGCGGTCAGATGCGCGGGCAACCGGACGCCGACGTCGGACACGATCGTCTGCGGTTGCCGGGGCTGCTCCCGCACCAGGTACAGAGCTTCAGCGCCGTGCAGGACGCCCAGATGCGCGACCTTCTCCATGCGATCGGCGAGCTTGCGCAGCAGTGGTCGGGCCAGCCGTTCCAGCGGGTCGTGTCGCAGGTACGCGGAGCCGAGTTCGAAGGAGGCGACGCCCAGGCCGTACCGCTTCTCCTCCGGGAAGTGCGTCGCGAAGCCGGCCTCGGTCAGCTCCGACAACAGGTGATAAGTCGTTGACCTGGGCAGATTCAACTCGCGCGCCACCGACGCCGCGGAGACCGGTCCGGGTCTGCCCGCCAGCAACCGCAGCACCGCGAGTCCGCGCCGCAGTGCGGGAACGTCACTGCTGCTGCCCACAAAAGTGATTTTCCCACGTGATGCAGCCCACGCCGTTCCTCCATCAGTGCACACTCAACAGAACAGCCCGCACGTGCGTTGGAGTGGCGTGACGGTTTTGAAGGGGGTCGGGATTGACACCGAGTTTCGATGACTTCGTGGCAGAACAGGTGACCCCGTTGCTGCGCTACGCCACCGTGCTCACGTGTGACCCGCACCTGGCCCAGGACGTGGTCCAGGAAGTGCTGCTGCGCGCGCAGCAGAAGTGGGATCGCATCGGTTCAGTCGACCTCCCTCACGCCTACGTCAAGCGCATGGTGACCAACGAGTACCTCTCGTGGCGCCGCCGCAGGGCCGCCAAGGACGTCGCCCTCTGCATGACGACGCTGGAGTCCGTCACCCCGCCCGTCGGAGACACGACGCACCACTACGACGAGCGGGAAGCCATGTTGCAGCGGATCGCCAAGCTGCCCCGCAAACAGCGGGCCGCGATCGTGCTCCGCTACTACGAGAACTACGAGGACTCGGAGATCGCACAGATGCTCGGTTGTGCCGAGGGAACCGTGCGCAGCCACATCTCACGTGCGCTGGCCACACTCCGCCTGGATCACACGCCGGAGCCCGCTGGTGTCGGGTTGCGGCTCGGGGAGGGCCTGTCGTGAACGACACCGAACAGCTCGTCAAGGACGCGCTCGGCAAGCTCGCCGAACGCACCCCGCATCCGGGGCCGACGTTGAACGCGCTGCGGCGCAAGCGCAAGCGGCACCGCAACGTCTTCATGATCGCCACCGCCGGGATGGCCGCCGTCGCGGTCCTGATCTTCGCGGGGGTCATCGCGAGCGACCGGTACGCACCACCGAACAGCAACGAAGCGGGCGCCGTGCTCATGCCGGGCAACGGCCAGAGCGTTGCGCTGAAGTACGCGCCGCACTGGTTGCCGCCCGGCTTCGTCGAGAACTACCGCAGCACGAACGACCAGGTCTCCCGCGTGTGGGTGCCGGCGAACGCCAAGGGCTACCCGTTCAACGACGGCGGTCCGACCGTGAGCATCAGCACCAGTCCGAAGTTGCCGGACACCACTTCCGGCTGGGACGGGGTGAGCGTCCGCGGTCTCAAGGCTTGGGTGCGGGTCGCCCAGGGCCAGTCGTCCGGCCTGACCGCACACGTCGTGTGGAAGGCGCAGGACGTGCTGAACGTCGAGGTGCGCGGCGTGGAGGACGTGCGGACCATCGCCATGCGCGTCGCCGAGTCCGTGCGCGCCGACCCGAAGCTCGCCTACCAGCCGGCGTTCAAGCTCGACAGCAGGTTCGCCGACCACATGTGGGGCACCAAGCCCAGCGACTGGGAAGCGATGACGAACTGGAAGAACCAGGTCAGCGTGCATGTCGGAACGGCGCCACCGAAGCTGCTGGGCGAGACCCGGCAGATCGACGTGCGCGGCAGGCAGGGCCTCCGGGCCGACAACGGTGTGGCGGTGTTCGACGGCAACGTGTGGGTCTGGGCGACGGCGGAACCGTACAGCGACACAGTTCTCGAGGCGGTGAACAAGGTCGAGCTCGTGCCCTCTCCTGACACGAGCTGGATCGGCAGCGGCCTCGAGTAGGGTCTGTCTGGCATCCCAGACACGATCGAGCGCTCCGGGGTCGCTGAGTCGGCCCCGGAGCGCTGTGATGTCTGCATGCGACAACCGGTGGAGCTGGGTCCGAAGCCGCTGACCCTCGAGGACGTTCATGCCGTCGCCCGCGACGGCGCCCCGGTGGCGATCACCGAGGCGGCCCGTGAGGCGGTCAGCGCCGCCCGCGGCCACATCGAACAGCTCGCCACGGCCGAACGCCCCACCTACGGCGTCTCGACCGGGTTCGGCGCGCTCGCCGTCCGGCACATCCCGCCGGACCGCCGTGCCCAGCTGCAGCGTTCGCTGATCCGAAGCCACGCCGCCGGTTCCGGTCCCGAGGTCGAGCGGGAGGTCGTGCGGGCGCTGATGCTGCTGCGGCTGCGCACCCTCGCGACCGGCCACACCGGCGTCCGGCTGTCCACTGTGGACGCCATGGCGGGCATGCTGAACGCCGGCATCACCCCGGTGGTGCACGAGTTCGGCTCGCTGGGCTGCTCCGGCGACCTGGCGCCGCTGTCCGCGAACGCGCTGGCGTTGATGGGCGAGGGCATGGTCCGCAACGCCCGCGACGAGCTCGTTCCCGCGGCCGACGCACTCGCCGAAGCGAGCATCGAACCCGTGCAGCTGGCCGAGAAGGAAGGCCTCGCGCTGATCAACGGCACCGACGGCATGCTCGGCATGTTGTCGCTGGCGATCGCCGACCTGACGAAGCTGCTCGACATCGCCGACCTCACCGCCGCCATGAGCGTCGAGGCACTGCTCGGCACCGACCGGGTCTTCGAGCCGGAGCTGCACGCGTTGCGCCCGCACCCCGGCCAGAACCTGAGTGCCGCCCGGATGCTCGCGTTCCTGCGCGACTCCGAGATCGTCGCCTCGCACCGCGGCCCCGACTGCACCCGCGTGCAGGACGCGTACTCGTTGCGCTGCTCCCCGCAGGTGCACGGCGCGGCCCGCGACACCGTGGCGTACGCGGCGACGGTGGCCGACCGGGAGCTGTCGTCCGTGATCGACAACCCCGTCGTGCTCGCGGACGGCCGGGTCGAGTCGAACGGCAACTTCCACGGCGCGCCCGTCGCCTACGCGCTGGACTTCCTGGCCATCCCGCTCGCGGACGTGGCCTCGATCGCCGAGCGCCGCACCGACCGCATGCTCGACGTGTCGCGGTCGCACGGCCTGCCGCCGTTCCTCGCCGACGACCCCGGCGTCGACTCCGGTCACATGATCGCCCAGTACACCCAGGCGGCGATCGTGTCCGAGCTCAAGCGGCTCGCGGTGCCGGCGTCCGTCGACTCGATCCCGTCCTCCGCGATGCAGGAGGACCACGTGTCGATGGGCTGGTCCGCCGCTCGCAAGCTGCGCAAGGCCGTCGACGGGCTCACCACCGTGCTGGCCATCGAACTTCTCACCGCCGCGCGTGCGCTCGACCTGCGCGCGCCCCTCAAGCCCGCCCCCGCGACGGCCGCCGCCGTGGCGAAGTTGCGCGAGACGGTCCAGGGACCCGGTCCCGACCGCCACCTCGCACCCGAGATCGCTGCCGCCGAGGCCCTGATTCGAAGTGGAGCTCTGTGATGGTTGTTCGTGCTGACCGAGGTACCTCGCTGACCGCGAAGAACTGGTCGACAGAGGCCGCTTTGCGGATGTTCCACAACAACCTCGACCCCGACGTCGCCGAGCGCCCCGAGGACCTGGTCGTCTACGGCGGCACGGGCAAGGCCGCGCGCGACTGGCCGTCGTTCGACGCGATCTCCCGCGAGCTCAAGAATCTCGAAGCCGACGAGACGCTGCTCGTGCAGTCCGGCCGTCCGGTGGGCGTCATGCGCACGCACGAGTGGGCGCCGC
Organism: Lentzea aerocolonigenes; assembly: GCF_000955955.1. Lineage (GTDB taxonomy): Bacteria > Actinomycetota > Actinomycetes > Mycobacteriales > Pseudonocardiaceae > Lentzea > Lentzea aerocolonigenes_A. Next base: position 47,880 of record NZ_JYJG01000093.1, on the reverse strand, counting down.
GGGTGCTCATCGCGAACTCGAACCTGGTGCCGGACTGGGCGAACTGGCCCGAGTTCCGCCGCCTGGAGGCCGAGGGCCTCACCATGTACGGGCAGATGACCGCGGGTTCGTGGATCTACATCGGCACGCAGGGCATCCTGCAGGGCACGTTCGAGACGTTCGCCGCGGTCGCTACGAAGCGTTTTGGCGGCACCCTGCGTGGGACGTTGACCGTGACCGCGGGCCTCGGCGGCATGGGTGGCGCGCAGCCGCTCGCTGTGACGATGAACGAGGGCGTCGCGCTGTGCATCGAGGTCGACCCGCACCGGGCGCAGCGTCGTCTGGAGACCCGCTACCTGGACGAGGTCGCCTCCGACCTGGATTCGGCGATCGAGCGTTGCTTGGCCGCGAAGGCCGCCGGTGAGGCCGTTTCCGTTGGTGTCGTGGGCAATGCGGCCGAGATCCTGCCCGAGCTGCTGCGCCGCGAGGTCGCCGTCGACATCGTGACGGACCAGACCTCGGCGCACGACCCGCTGGCGTACCTTCCGGTGGGCGTGGCGTTGGAGGACTGGGCCTCGTATGCCGCCGCGAAGCCGGAGGAGTTCACCGACCGGGCGCGCAAGTCGATGGCCGCGCACGTCGAGGCCATGGTCGGCTTCATGGACCGCGGCGCCGAGGTGTTCGACTACGGCAACTCGATCCGCGGCGAGGCCCAGCTCGGCGGCTACGACCGCGCGTTCGCCTTCCCGGGCTTCGTGCCCGCGTACATCCGGCCGCTGTTCTGCGAGGGCAAGGGCCCGTTCCGCTGGGCCGCGCTGTCGGGCGACCCGGCCGACATCGCCAAGACCGACGCCGCGATCCTCGAACTCTTCCCGGAGAACGAGCAGCTGCACCGGTGGATCAAGATGGCCGGCGAGCGCGTCGAGTTCCAGGGCCTGCCTGCCCGCATCTGCTGGCTGGGTTACGGCGAACGGCACCTCGCGGGCCTGAAGTTCAACGAGATGGTGGCGTCCGGCGAGCTGTCCGCGCCGATCGTGATCGGCCGCGACCACCTCGACTGCGGCTCGGTGGCCTCGCCGTACCGCGAGACCGAGGCGATGGCCGACGGTTCGGACGCGATCGCCGACTGGCCGTTGCTCAACGCCCTGGTCAACACGGCTTCGGGTGCGACGTGGGTGTCGATCCACCACGGTGGTGGTGTCGGCATCGGGCGGTCGATCCACGCCGGTCAGGTGACGGTCGCGGACGGCACCGAGCTGGCCGCGCAGAAGATCGAGCGCGTGCTGACCAACGACCCCGGCATGGGCGTCATCCGGCACGTGGACGCCGGGTACGACGAGGCCAAGTCCGTGGCCGCCGACAAGGGCGTGCGCATCCCGATGGAGGGCTGATGCTCGACCAGATCGCGGACGTCGGGCGGGACCTCAAGCGCGGCGGCTACTCCCGCCACGGTTACGCCAAGCCCGAGCTGGAGCTCCGGCACTGGTTCGTCGAGCAGGCCGTCAAGCGCGGCCTGAACGTCGAGACCGACCAGAACGGCAACCTCTGGGCCTGGTGGGGCGAGCGCGGCGACAACGCGCTCGTCACCGGCAGCCACCTGGACTCGGTTCCCGGCGGCGGCGCGTTCGACGGCCCGCTCGGCGTGACCAGCTCTCTGCAGGCCGTGGATCTCCTGCAGGCCAAGGGGTTCACGCCGAACAGGCCGTTCGCCATCGCGGTCTTCGCCGAGGAGGAAGGCGGCCGGTTCGGTGTCGCGTGCCTCGGATCCCGTCTCCTCACGGGTGCCATCGACGCGGACAAGGCCCTCAACCTCAAGGACCCGGACGGCATCACGCTCGCCGAGGCCATGAAGGCCGCGGGCTACAACCCGGACCTGGCGGGCAAGGACACCAGAACCCTCAACAGGATCGGCCAGTTCGTCGAGCTCCACGTCGAGCAGGGCCGCGGTCTGACGGTCCCGGTCGGCGTCGCGAGCAGCATCCTGGCGCACGGCCGGTGGCGGTTCACGTTCGCGGGTGAGGGCAACCACGCCGGCGCCACGCTGATCGAGGACCGCCGCGACCCGATGCTCCCGGCCTCGCAACTCGTGCTGGCAGCCCGGAAAGCGGCTCGCGGAGGCGGACGGGCGACGGTCGGCAGGCTCGTCCCCAACCCCGGCGGCACCAACGTCATCGCGTCCACTGTGGACGTTTGGCTGGACGCGCGCGACACCGACGACGAGCGCACCCGCGCGATGGTCGCCGAGATCTCCGAGGCAGCCCACCAGGTTGCGAAGGAGGAGGGTTGTGAGCTGAAGATCACCGAGGAGTCGTACGGCGACACGGTGTACTTCGACGCGCAACTCCGCGACGACATCGCCGGAGCACTCGGCGGTGTGCCGGCACTGCCGACCGGTGCGGGCCACGACGCGGGCATCCTGGCCGCGCACGTGCCGACCGCGATGTTGTTCGTGCGCAACCCCACCGGCGTGAGCCACGCGCCGGAGGAGTTCGCTGAGCAGTCCGATGTCGACGAAGGTGTCAAGGCTCTGGCCGCGACGCTCGAACATCTCGGATCATGAACCGCACGGCCGCGCCACGTGCGGCAGTGGAACCTGGGCGAGCTGCACGGACTCGTCGTCACGGCAGGAGGTGGACGTGTGGTGAACTTCTGGTGCGAGCGTGCTTGGCTTCCTGACGGGCTCGCCGAACGCGTGCTGGTCCGCGTCGACAACGGCGTGATCACCTCGGTGTCCGAAGTGGACACGATTCCGCTGGGCGTCAGAAGGCTGCACGGCGTGGTCGTGCCGGGCTTCGCGAACGCCCACTCGCACGCCTTCCACCGCGCGCTGAGAGGTCGCACGCACGACGGGGGCGGCACGTTCTGGACGTGGCGCGAGGGCATGTACGCGCTGGCCGGGAAGCTCACCCCGCAGTCGTACTACCGCCTCGCCCGCGCGGTCTACGGCGAGATGGCGCTGGCTGGCGTCTCGACCGTCGGCGAGTTCCACTACGTCCACGACAGGTCGAACGAGTTCGGCCACTGCCTGCGTGAGGCCGCCGCGGACGCGGGCATCCGCCTGACGCTGCTGGACACGTGCTATCTCGCGGGTGGGATCGACCAGCCGCTCAACGAGGTGCAGCAACGCTTCTCCGACGGCACCGCCGAGGCGTGGGCCGATCGGGTCGCGGAACTCAAGTCCGACAACGTGATGCGCGTCGGCGCCGCGATCCACTCGGTCCGTGCCGTTCCGCGCGATGAACTTCCCGTGGTGGCCCAAGCGCTCCCGGACGCACCGCTGCACGTCCACCTCTCCGAGCAGCCCGCGGAGAACGAAGCGTGCCTCGAAGCGCACGGCCTGACACCGACCGGAATCCTCGCCGAAGCAGGCGCGCTTTCTCCGCGCACAACGGCAGTGCACGCGACTCACCTGACGCCTGAGGACATCGCGTTGCTCGGCGGGTCCGGCACGGGTGCGTGCTTCTGCCCGACCACCGAAGCAGATCTGGCCGACGGCATCGGCCCCGCCCGCGAACTCGCCGACGCGGGCAGCCCGCTGTCGCTCGGCAGCGACCAGCACGCCGTGATCGACCCGCTGCTGGAAACCCGCGCCCTGGAACACAACGAGCGCCTCCGCACCGGTCAGCGCGGCCGGTTCTCGCCGGCGGAGCTGCTCCAGGCCGCCACCCGGCACGACGCACTGGGCTGGCCGGAAGCGGGCAAGATCGCTCCCGGCGCGCCCTGCGACCTCGTGGCCATCAGCTGCTCGACGCCACGCACCGCGGGTTCGTTGCCGCAGCAGGTGTTCCTGAGCGCCACGGCGTCCGATGTGGACACAGTGGTGGTCGGCGGCCGGGTGGTCGCGAGCGGTGGCGTGCACGAGACTTTGGGAGACGTCGGCAGGCTGCTGGCGGACGCGATCGAGGAGCTGTGGGCATGAGCGTGCTGATCACCGGAATCGGTGAGCTGACCACGAACACCGAGGCCGCCGGCGACGCACTGGTCATCGACGGCGAGCAGATCGCCTGGGTCGGCAACGCGCAGAACGCCCCGGCCGCCGACGAGAGGGTCGACGTCGAGGGACGCGCGGTGCTGCCGGGCTGGGTCGACAGCCACACCCACCTGGTCTTCGCGGGCGACCGCACCGCGGAGTTCGGCGCGCGCATGGCCGGCAAGCCCTACACCGCGGGTGGCATTGCGGTCACCGTCAACGCGACGAGGCAGGCCACCGACGCCGAACTGGCGGAGGTCGTCCGCAAGCACGTCGCCGAGGCCCTGAAGCAGGGCACGACGTTCATCGAGACCAAGACCGGCTACGGCCTGAACGTCCCGGACGAGGTGCGATCAGCGCGCATCGCCGCCGAGCACGCCGACGAGATCACGTTCCTCGGCGCCCACCTCGTCCCGCCCGGCGAGGACGCAGACACGTACGTCGACCTGGTCCGCGGCGAGATGCTCGACGCCGTCGCGCCGCTCGTGCGCTGGGCAGATGTGTTCTGCGAGAAGGGCGCGTTCGACTACGACCAGTCCAAGGCGGTGCTCGAGGCGGCACAGGCCAAGGGTCTCGGCCTGCGCGTGCACGGCAACCAGCTCGGCGAGGGTCCCGGTGTGCGGCTGGCCGTCGAGCTCGGCGCCGCGTCCGTCGACCACTGCACCTATCTGTCGCAAGAGGACATCGACGCGCTGGCGTCCTCGCAGACAGTCGCGACTCTGCTGCCGGCCTGCGACCTCTCGACCCGCCAGTCGCTGCCGCCGGCCCGCGCGCTGCTGGACGCGGGCGCCACGGTCGCGCTCGCCAGCAACTGCAACCCCGGCTCGTCTTACACCTCGTCGATGGCGTTCTGCGTGACGACAGCCGTCCTGCAGATGCGGATGACCGTCGAGGAAGCAGTGTGGGCGGCCACGGCCGGAGGAGCGCAGTCCCTCAAGAGGGACGACGTCGGCGTCATCAGGCCTGGTGCGCGCGCTGACCTCCACGTCCTGGACGCACCGTCGATCACGCATCTGGCGTACCGGCCGGGCGTCCCGTTGACCCACTCGGTGTGGCGTCGGGGTGAACGGTCTCTCTGAGACCGCTCTCTCATAACCCTCCGTGTGGGCCTACTGGCGGAGGGTGCCGCCGCCGTACGGTGCTGCCGTGGTGGACTTCGCGGAGGCCCTGACGAAAGCAGTCGACAGCAGCGGCCTCAGCCTCGAACGCATCCAGCACCACCTGGCCGCGCGCGGCATGCAGGTGAGCCTCTCGACGCTGAGCTACTGGCGTCGCGGCCGCAGCCGGCCAGAACGGCCGGAGTCGCTGAAGGTCGTTGCCGCGCTGGAAGACCTGCTCGACCTCGGCGAGGGGTTCCTCACCGACCGGCTGGGTGACAAGAGGCCGCGCGGCAGGTGGGTCGGGCAGGCGATGTCGCTCGAGGACATGTGGGACTCGCGCGCCACCGACCTCGGCGAGGTCATGGCGCGCATCGACCGGGAGCAACCGGCCGCGTCGAGGTACCTCAGCGTGAAGGACCGGCAGGTGGTCGGTCCGGACCGGCGTGAGGTCGAGATGCGCTGCACGGGCGTCGTCGAGGCGCTGGAGGACGGCGTCGACAGGTTCCTGGCCATCCAGCTCGCCGACGCCACGGACATCGGGATCGCGTCGATCGAGGCGGGGCCGCCGTGCCGGCTCGGGCGGGTGCGGTCGGAGGAGACCACCGGGTTCCTCGTCGCGGAGATCCTCTTCGACCGGATGCTCAGAGCGGGGGAGACGGCGCTCGTCGACTACGTGGTCCGGATGAAACCCGGTGCGGACAGCGAGGTCTGCGACCGGCGGTTCCTGCGGCCGGTGGGCGACTACGTGCTGCAGATCGACTTCCACCCGGACGCGGTGCCCACGCGCTGCTACCGGTTCACCCGGCCGTCGTTGCAGGAACCGGAAACCACCGTGAACGAGCTGTGGATCGGGAACACCGGCTCGACGCACATCCACGTGCGGAACTCGAAACCCGGGATCTACGGAGTGCGGTGGGAGTGGGAATAGGACCCACCCCCACCGCGTCGCGCCCCCAGTCGATCGACGCCCTCGGCCGAGCCGCATTCGGCCTCGGGCATCAGGGAGCAGGGTGCCGTCTCCGCTGCAGGGAAGCGGATCTGGCTAGACCTTGAGCAACAGGTTCGGCGAACCCGTCTTCACATCGGTGATCTTGTTCGGCGTCGCCCCGTTCACGAGCGCGTCGCGCACCTGGGCGGGCGTCGCGTTCGGGTTCGCGCTCAGGTACAGCGCCGCCGCGCCCGCGACGTGCGGGGAGGCCATCGACGTGCCGCCCATCGAGCGGGTGCCGGTGTCGTTGCTGTGCGAGGCCGAGATGATGTCGCTGCCGGGAGCCCAGATGTCGAGGCACCTGCCGTAGTTCGACGAGCCGGCGCTCCAGATCGAACGCTTGTCGTTGCGGTCGGACGCGCCGACGGTGATCGCCTCGGGCGTGCGGGCCGGGGTGAAGTCGCACGCGTCCTGGCCGCTGTTGCCACCCGCCAGCACGTACGTGATGCCCGCGTCGATGGACCGCTTGACGGCGTTCTCCAGCGAGCTGTTCGTGCCGCTGCCACCGAGGCTCATGTTGACCACGGCGGGCTTCTTGGCGTTCTGCGTCACCCAGTCGATGCCGCGGATGATGCCGTCCCACGCGCCGCTGCCGTTGCAGTCGAGCACGCGGACCGCGACGATCTTGGCCTTCTTCGCGACGCCGTACGTCTTGCCCGCGACCGTGCCGGCGACGTGCGTGCCGTGGCCCTGGCAGTCCTGCGCGACGGCATCGTTGTCGATGAAGTCGTAACCGTCGGAGGCGCGGCCCTCGAATTCGGTGTGCGTCTTGCGAATTCCGGTGTCGAGCACGTACGCCGTGACGTTGGCAGCGGTGTTCGGGTACGTGTACTTCTGGTTGAGCGGCAGGTTCGCCTGGTCGATCCGGTCGAGGCCCCAGGTGGGGTTCGTCTGCGTTTCCTGGATCGTGGCGACCGTGTTGCGCTCGACGAACTCGACGTCCGGGTCCGCCGCGAGCCGTCGTGCCTGGCGCTCGGACATCCCGGTGACGGAGAACCCGTGCAGCGCGGTGCTGTAGGTGTGCTTGACCGAGCCCTGGTAGCGGGACGCCAACGCGCTGGCAGGGGTGCGCGCGCCGTCCTTCAGCACCACGATGTAGCTGCCCTCGACCGCCTGTGCGCCCGCGCCGGGAAGCACGGCCTCCTCAGCGATCGCGGTGGGCGTCAACATCGCCGTGGAAGCGATGCCGAATGCCGCCGCAATGGCGACATGACGCCGAAGTGCCATGAGTTCCTCCTGGCAGGGAATGAACTGGGGAACACAAAGAAACTAACGCGTGCTGTGGGCCGGATAACAGGTTCGAAACTTCAGTTCGCAATACTGTCAAAACTGTTGTGAGCCCCGATTTGCGCACGCGACGTGCTGGGCGAGCCAGGTTCGATCACTGGCCGTAGCATTCCTCCATGCAGGAATTCGCCGAGGCGCTGGCCAAGGCCGTGGAGGCGAGCGGCCTCAGTCTGGAGCGGATCCAGCACCACCTGGAGTTGCGCGGCGTGCAGGTCAGCCTGTCGACGTTGAGCTACTGGCGCCGCGGCCGCAGCCGTCCTGAGCGCCCCGAGTCGATGCAGGCCGTTGCCGCGCTCGAGGAGATCCTGAAGCTCGCACCGGGGGAGCTGAGCGGGAAGCTCGGCGGCAAGCGGCCGCGCGGCCGATGGGTCGAGCGGGCCGCCGCGCTGGAGGGGATCTGGCAGGAGGAACTCATCGACCTCGGCCGCGCCATCGCCAAGGCCGACAGGTTGCTGCCGCACCCCGCCCGGACTCTCCGCCAGCGGGATGTGGTCGTGATCGGCCCGGACCGGCGCGCGATCGAGTTTCGGAGCAGTTCGGTGATCGAGGCGTTCGAGGACGGCGTGGACCGGATTCTCGTGGGCAGGACGGCTGACGACACCGACCGTTCGGCCGGCGGGATCCATGCGGAGAAGACGTGCCGGATCGGCAGGATCCGCACGGACGAGAAGAACAGGCTGATCATCGCCGAGGTCATTCTCGACCGCGTGCTGCGAGCGGGAGACACCGCGCTCGTCGATGTGAGGTTCACCTACGACCCCGGCGCGGACAGTGGTTCGGAGGACCGCCGGTTCATCCGTGCCACGCAGGACTACGTGCTGGAGGTGGAGTTCCACCCGGAGGCCATTCCGGTGCGCTGTTACAGCTTCACCCAGACCGAGCCGGATGCGCCGGTGGTGGAGACCGGGGACCTGTGGATCGGTACCACCGCCGCCACGCACCTGGTCGTGCGAGATGTCCAGCCCGGCGTCTACGGCGTCAAATGGGAGTGGGAGTAGCGGCCCTCGCTCGCTACTCCCACGACTGCTCATCGAGGGTTCGAAGTTCCCCTAGTTCCCGATGCGCAGCAGCTTGTTCGGCGAGCCCGGGAACAGGCCGCGCAGGTTGTTCGGCGTCGCGTTGTCCACGAGTGCGTTGCGCACCTGCAGGTTCGACGCGTTCGGGTGCGTGCTCAGGTAGAGCGCCGCGGCACCGGCCACGCTGGGCGCCGCCATCGACGTACCGCTGTCGAGCCTCGTGTCGAAGTCGTTCGCGGCCGAGGTGGAGCTGATGTCCGAGCCGGGTGCCCAGATGTCGACGCAGCGCCCCCAGTTGGACGCCTTGTTGTACTGCGGCCAGGTCGACCGGTTGTCGTTGCGGTCGGTGGCGCCGACCGTGATCGCCTCGGGGAGCCGGGCTGGCGAGTAACCGCAGGCGTCGCGGCCGTCGTTGCCGGCGGCGAGCACGTAGGTGAAGCCGGCCCTGATCGAACGGCTGATCGCCCGCTCCATCTGGTCGTCCGGGACGGACTGGCCGAGGCTCATGTTGACCACGCCGGGCCGGACGCCGTTGGCGGTGACCCAGTTGATGCCCGCGATGACGCTGTCCTGGTCCGCTCTGCCGTCGCAGCCGAGCACCCGGACGCCGACGACGCGCACCTGCTTCGCGACACCGCTGTCGCGTCCCGCGATGGTGCCCGCGACGTGCGTGCCGTGGCCGTGGCAGTCCTGTGCGATGCCGTCGTCGTCGATGAAGTCGAAACCGTTCGCCGCGCGTCCTCCGAATTCCCGGTGGGTGATTCGGATTCCGGTGTCGAGCACGTAGGCGGTCACGTTCTGGGCGGTGTTCGGGTATTCGTACCTCGTGTCGAGCGGAAGCGCCGCCTGGTCGATCCGGTCGAGGTTCCACCCGGCGTTGGCCTGCGTGTCCAGGATCGAGACGACCACGTTGCGGTGCACCTCGGCGACCCGCGGGTCGGCGGCGAGGCGCCTGGCCTGCTGTTCGGACATGTCCCGCACGGAGAACCCGTTCAGCGCGGCCCGGTAGGTCCGCTTGAGGGTGCCCTTGTACTTGGCGAGCAGCGTCTGCGGTGATGCCGTGACGCCATCCTTGAGCTCGACGATGTAGCTACCGGGAATGGCCTCTCCTTCGCCGGTGAGCGCCTGCTCGGCATTGGCCGTCGGTGTGCAGAGAACAGTTGCGAACAATGCCGTCGCAATGCAGGTGTTGATTCTCATCGAGTTCCTCCTGGCAGGGTTGAACGCGATGAACGTAACTTCACGAGTGGGTGAAATGGCAGTTCAGAAAATTTGGTGACCAATACTGTCAAATCTGTGGCGAGCTGGAGCAGCTCCACGTGGCACAATGCCGCGCCGCGAGGCAGGGTGGACGGTATGGAATACACCAACCTCGGTCGCAGCGGTCTGTCCGTCTCCCGCCTGTGCCTCGGCACCATGAACTTCGGCCCCGAGACGTCCGAGGCCGACAGCCACGCGATCATGGACCGCGCCCACGAGCACGGCCTGAACTTCTTCGACACGGCCAACGTCTACGGCTGGAAGCAGGGCGAGGGCGTCACCGAGCAGATCATCGGCCGGTGGTTCGCCCAAGGCGGCACCCGTCGCGAGAAGACGGTCGTCGCGACCAAGCTCTACGGCAGCATGGGCGACTGGCCCAACGACAACAAGCTGTCGGCGTTGAACATCCGCCGCGCGTGCGACGCGTCGTTGAAGCGCCTGCAAACCGACTACATCGACCTCTACCAGATGCACCACGTCGACCGGGACACGCCGTGGGACGAGATCTGGGAAGCGTTCTCCGTGCTGCGCCAGCAGGGCAAGGTCATCTACTTCGGCTCGTCGAACTTCGCCGGCTGGCACATCGCCCAGGCGGCCGAAGCCGCGCGCACCCGAGGCTTCCTCGGCCTGGTCTCCGAGCAGTCGATCTACAACCTGATGACCCGCTGGGCCGAGTTGGAGGTCCTGCCTGCGGCCCGGCACTACGGCCTCGGCGTGATCCCGTGGTCGCCGTTGCACGGCGGCCTGCTCGGCGGTGTGTTGCGCAAGCAGCGCGAGGGCGGTGGCTCTCGTTCGTCGTCCGGGCGGTCCGCGGACGCGTTGGAGAAGAACCGCGACACGATCGACGCCTACGAGAAGCTCTGCGCCGAACTGGGCGAGGACCCGGCCAACGTCGGCCTGGCCTGGCTGCTGCACCAGGACGGCGTCACCGCGCCGATCATCGGGCCGCGCACTGTCGAGCAGCTCGACAGCTCGTTGCGGGCGGCGGAGCTGAAGCTGGACGCGGACGTGCTGGCGAAGCTCGACGAGCTGTTCCCGGCGCCCGGTCCCAACGGCTCCAAGCCGGCGCCGGAGGCCTATGCCTGGTGACGGACCAGGGCTTGTGCCGCATTCGTTCAGCAGTCTCGGGGTCGAAGGCCGGTCGCCGGCGTTCGGCCCCTTGGCTTTGCCGGGTGCATCCTGACCGGCATGATGTTAACGCACACAATTGACATGTTGATTGGTACAAAGCTTGTATATCAAGGCGTCTCAAGTGGTTTGATTCCTTGACGCCACGTTCCCTCGAGCCTCCAATGTTAACGCTAACGCAACATTGGTTCGCGACCGAGGAGAACGTGATGCAGGCTAGGTTCCGGTGGCTCAGCGCCTCTGCCGCCGCTTTGCTGACCGCTGTGCTGCTGTCCACCACGCCGGCTGCGGCGGAATCCAACGGTGGAACTCGGGTCATGCCGCTGGGCGACTCGATCACCGAGGGAACGCAGGTGCCGGGCGGTTACCGCGTCGGCCTGTGGGAGCGGCTCGGCGGTGGGAACTACCGCGTGGACTTCGTCGGCTCGCAGTTCAACGGTCCGGGGTCGCTGGGCGACCACGACCACGAGGGTCACCCCGGCTGGCGCATCGACCAGATCGACGCGAACGTCGTCAGCTGGCTCAACAGCACCAACCCCCGCACCGTGCTCTTGCACATCGGCACCAACGACGTGCTCCAGAAGCACGACGTGGCCAACGCCCCAGCCCGTCTGTCGGCGCTGGTCGACAAGATCACCGCGACCGTGCCCAACGCCGACGTCTTAGTGGCGACGATCATCCCGTTGGCCAACGACTCGCAGGAGTCCCTCGGCCGGGCGTACAACGCCACGATCCCGGCAATGGTGCAGAGCAAGGCCAACGCGGGCAAGCGCGTGCACCTGGTCGACATGCACGCCGCCCTCACCACCGCGGACCTGATCGACGGCGTCCACCCGACCGCCACCGGCTATGCCAAGATGGCCGCGACCTGGTACAACGCGCTGCGTTCCGTGCCGGGCAGCATCGGCAACCCCGCGGGCAGGCAGATCGTCGGCGTCCAGTCGGGCCGTTGCGCGGACGTTCCTGGCGCGACCAGCACCAACGGCACGCAGGTTCAGCTGTGGGACTGCCACGGCGGCGCCAACCAGAACTGGACCTACACCTCCAGCAAGCAGCTGATGGTCTACGGCACGAAGTGCCTGGACGCCTCTGGAGGGGGCACCACCAACGGCACCTCGGTGGTGATCTGGGACTGCCACGGCGGCACGAACCAGCAGTGGAACGTCAACGCCGACGGCACGATCACCAACGCGCTGTCCAACCTGTGCCTGGACGCCTCCGGCTTCGGCACCGCCAATGGCACGAAGCTGAACCTGTGGTCCTGCACGGGCCAGGCAAATCAGCAGTGGAGGCCCTGACCTCGGGTGGACAGCACCTGATCCTCGGCGTTCAGTCCTCGAAGTCGTCTTCGTCGTCGCGCGCCAGGTAGGTGGCGAAGCGCTCGACGGCTGTCTCGAAGTCCGGGTTGGCGTCGACGAACGAGCGGAGCTTGTCGGCGAGCCACGCGAGGGTGACCTCCTCCTCGCCGCGCCGTTTCTCGAGCTCCTCGATACCGCGATCGGTGTGGTACATGGCAGAACTCCCTTGCACGCCTTAGAAAACGAGCCGCCGGACCCATGCGGGGGCCCGGCGGCTCGTCACCTCACAACGACTTACTCGAACGCGCGGGTGATGATCTCGCGCTGCTCGACCTCGTGCACCTTGCTCGAACCGGCCGACGGGGCGGCCATCGGGCGGCGCGACACGCGGCGGACGGTGCCCAGGTGCTCGGGCAGCAGCTCCGGCAGGGCCAGACCGTAGAACGGCCAGGCACCCTGGTTCGCCGGCTCCTCCTGCACCCAGCGGACGTCCTTCGCGTTCGGGTAGCGCTCCAGGGTCTCGGTCAGCTTGCGGGCCGGGACCGGGTAGAGCTGCTCGACGCGCACGATCGCCACGTCGCCGCCGCCGCGCTTCTCGCGCTCGGCGTGCAGCTCGTAGGAGATCTTGCCGCTGCACAGCAGGACCTTCGTGACCGCGTTCGGATCCTTGATCGTCGGGTCGTCCATCACCGAGTGGAAGCGGTCGCTGATGAACTCCTCCGTGCCGCTGACGGCCGCCTTGAGGCGCAGCATCGACTTCGGCGTGAACACCACGAGCGGCCGGTCGACGCCGTCGAGGGCGTGGCGGCGCAGCAGGTGGAAGTAGTTCGCCGGGGTCGACGGCACCGCGACGGTCATGGAGCCCTCGGCGCACAGCTGCAGCCAGCGCTCGATGCGGCCCGACGTGTGGTCAGGGCCCTGGCCCTCGTGGCCGTGCGGCAGCAGGATCACGACGTCGGAACGCTGACCCCACTTGGCCTCACCGGACGAGATGAACTCGTCGATGATCGGCTGCGCGCCGTTCACGAAGTCACCGAACTGCGCCTCCCACAGCACCAGCGCCTGCGGGTTCGCGACCGAGTAGCCGTACTCGAAACCGACCGCCGCGAACTCCGACAGCACCGAGTCGTAGACCATGAACTTGCCCTGGTCGTCCGACAGGTTCTGCAGCGGCGTGTACTCGTCGCCGGTCTTGCGGTCGACCAGGGTCGCGTGGCGCTGCACGAACGTGCCGCGGCGCGAGTCCTGACCGGCCAGGCGGACCTTGCGGCCCTCCATCGACAGCGAGCCGAGCGCGAGCAGTTCCGCGAACGCCCAGTCGATGCCGCCCTCGCGCGCCATCTTCGCGCGGCGCTCGAGCACCGGCTTGACGCGGGCGTGCGGGGTGAAGCCCTCCGGCAGGTTCACGTGCGCGTCGGCGATGTGCTCCAGCACCTCGCGCGAGATGCCGGTGGGCAGCTTCGCCGGGATCTGCTGCTCGGCCTCCACCGACGGGCTGACCGTCACCGGGTGCTTCTCGAGCTCGCGCACCTCGTTGAAGACGTGCTCCAGCTGGCTGGAGAAGTCCTGCAGCGCCTTCTCGGCCTCTTCGACCGTGATGTCGCCGCGGCCGATCAGGGACTCGGTGTAGGTCTTGCGGACCGAGCGCTTCTGGTCGATCACGTCGTACATCGCCGGCTGCGTCATCGAGGGGTCGTCGCCCTCGTTGTGGCCGCGGCGGCGGTAGCAGACCATGTCGATCACGACGTCCTTGTGGAACGCCTGGCGGTACTCGACGGCCAGCTTCGCGACCCAGTAGCAGGCCTCCGGGTCGTCGCCGTTCACGTGGAAGACCGGCGAGCCGATCATCTTCGCGACGTCGGTCGAGTACTTCGACGACCGCGAGTGCTCCGGCGCGGTGGTGAAGCCGACCTGGTTGTTCACGACGATGTGGACCGTGCCACCGGTGCGGTAACCGCGCACCAGCGCCAGGTTCAGCGTCTCGGCCACGACACCCTGGCCCGCGAACGCCGCGTCACCGTGCATGGCGACCGGCAGGACGGGGAAGAAGTCGCCACCCTTGTCGAGCAGGTCCTGCTTGGCGCGCACGATGCCTTCGAGCACCGGGTCGACGGCCTCGAGGTGCGACGGGTTCGCCGTCAGCGACACCTTGGTCTCGCCGTCGCCGAACATCCGGAAGTACTTGCCCTCGGCGCCGAGGTGGTACTTCACGTCGCCGGAGCCGTGCGCCTGGCCGGGGTCGAGGTTGCCCTCGAACTCGCGGAAGATCTGCGAGATCGGCTTGCCGACGATGTTCGCGAGCACGTTCAGGCGGCCGCGGTGCGGCATGCCGATGACGACCTCGTCGAGCTCGTGCTCTGCGGCCTTGTCGAGCACCGCGTCGAGCAGCGGGATGACGGTCTCGCCGCCCTCCAGCGAGAAGCGCTTCTGGCCGACGTACTTGGTCTGCAGGAACGTCTCGAACGCCTCAGCCGCGTTCAGCTTGCTGAGGATGTACTTCTGCACGGTGGCCGGCGGCTTCTCGTGCGGAACCTCGACGCGGTCCTGGATCCAGCGACGCTCTTCCGGCTCCAGGATGTGCATGTACTCGACGCCGACGGTGCGGCAGTACGAGTTGCGCAGCACGCCCAGGATGTCGCGCAGCTTCATCCGCTCCTGGCCGGCGAACCCGCCGACCGGGAACTCGCGGTCCAGGTCCCACAGCGTCAGGCCGTGGCTGAGCACGTCCAGGTCGGCGTGGGAGCGCTGGCGGTAGTTCAGCGGGTCCGTGTCGGCCATCAGGTGGCCGCGGGTGCGGAACGCGTCGATCAGCTCGATGACGCGGGCCGTCTTGTCGACCGCGCCTTCCGGGATGTCGGCGACCCAGCGGATCGGCTCGTAGGGCAGCCGCAGCGACGCGAAGATGTCGTCGTAGAAGCCGTCCTCGCCGAGCAGCAGCTGGTGCACGCGCTTGAGGAACTCGCCCGACTCCGCGCCCTGGATGATGCGGTGGTCGTACGTGGAGGTCAGCGTGATGATCTTGCTGACGCCCATGTCGGTGAGCGCCTGCTCGCTGGTGCCCTGGAAGTGCGCGGGGTACTCCATCGCGCCGACGCCGATGATCGCGCCCTGACCGGCCTGCAGCCGCGGCACCGAGTGGTTCGTGCCGATCGTGCCGGGGTTGGTCAGCGAGATCGTGGTACCGGAGAAGTCGTCCGCCGTCAGCGAACCGCCGCGGGCCTTGCGGATCAGGTCCTCGTAGGCCTGCCAGAACTGCGTGAACGTCATGTTCTCGCAGCCCTTGACCGACGCGACGACCAGCGTGCGCTGCCCGTCCTTGCCGGGCAGGTCGATCGCCAGGCCGAAGTTCACGTGCTCCGGCGTGACGACGAACGGCTTGCCGTCGACCTCGGCGTAGTGCCGGTTCATGTTCGGGTACGCCTGCAGCGCCCGGACCACCGCGTAGCCGATGACGTGCGTGAAGGAGACCTTCCCGCCGCGCGTCCGCTTCAGGTGGTTGTTGATCACGATGCGGTTGTCGGCCAGCAGCTTGGCGGGCACGGCGCGCACGCTGGTCGCGGTCGGAACGGTGAGCGACAGCTCCATGTTCTTCGCGATCGCGGCGGAGGCGCCGCGCAGCTGCTTCTGCTCGGCCTGCGCGCTCTGCGTGACCGGCTTGGCCTTCGCGGCCTGCTGCGGCGTCGCCTTGCCGGTCTGCGGCAGCGTGGCCGCGGGCTTCGGCTGGGCGGCCGGCTTGGGTGCGGCGGCGGGCGCGGCCTTGCCGTTGTCGGCGGCTGGCGGCGTCACGGTCGCGGTCGTGGTGGCCGTTCCGCCACCCGCCGCGCTCGCCGTGGCGGTGCCGTTGCCACCCGCACGCTTGTAGTCGGCAAAGAAGTCATGCCATGCCGGGTCTACGGATGACGGGTCCGCGAGGAACTGCTCGTACATCTCCTCGACGAGCCACTCGTTCGGCCCGAATTGTGACGCAGGACTGCTGCTGGACACGGCTGGCGCTCGCCTCTATCCATCTCGCTCTTGGTGTTGACTCATGCGGTAGTCAGGCTAGTCCCCCTGGCCCGCGCCTTCACACGCTGGAGGCACCTGGCAAGGAGTGCTCAGTCACAGGATCGATCAGGACGGGCCTGGCGTCACCCGCAGTTGAGCAATTCTTGATGTGCGTCTCACTACGTCTCCTCTCTTTCGGGCAATGGTGGTTGAGCTGTTGGACGGGCATACGCACCGAGAGCAGTGATCAGTTCACGATAGGTGCCGGAAGTGCACCCCACGGGTTGATCTTGTTCAGGTGAGCGAACCTCGGATCGAGCTGGTCATCGCCTGCACGAAGCGCTCCCTCGTCGTTTCCGGGACGCGGTCGAGCGACAGGTAGGGGTTGAGGTCCTCGAGCTCGACCAGCAGCAGGCCGCCGTCCTGGGTGCGGCAGGCGTCGACGCGCTGGATGCCGTGGCCGAGGTCGTTCCAGTCGATGAACCTCTGCGCGAATTCCAGGTCCGCGGTCGTCGGGGTGTAGCTCGTGAGTTCCCAGCGGTGCGCCGGGTCCGGTGCGTTCAGCGCGTACTGGAACTCGTGGTCCACGAAGTAGAACGAGACCTCGTACCGGAAATCGATCTTGGGCTGGATGAGGAGACCTGATTTGTTCGCGAGTTCGTCTCGGGCGACGAACTCCAGGCCGTGCGAGTCGGCGCCGGCTTTGGGTTTCACGACGTACTCGGCCGCGTCGGGGAGCCGGTCCAGGTGGTCCGGGGTGTCGATCGTGGGGATCACCGGGTAGTTCAGGCCGGTCAGGTCGATCAGGTACTGCTTGCCGGCCATGTCGGCCTTGCCGGTGAGCGGGTTGTAGACGCGCTGACCTGTCGCGTTCGCCTGCTTCTTGAAGTGTTCGTAGGCGTCCTGGTAGCCGATCACCGGGCCGCTGTTGCGGACGACGACCGTGTCGAAGCCCCGCATCAGGTGCGCGGCGTCTTCCGGGTGGCAGACGGCCAGGTTGAACGCCTTGCGGAGCTGCGAGGTCAGGTAGATGTCCTCGTCGCAGTAGCGCCTGCCTCTGGCGGGGTAGGCGAGGTCGGAGACGTAGAGGA
This sequence comes from Lentzea aerocolonigenes, assembly GCF_000955955.1. Taxonomy (GTDB): domain Bacteria; phylum Actinomycetota; class Actinomycetes; order Mycobacteriales; family Pseudonocardiaceae; genus Lentzea; species Lentzea aerocolonigenes_A. Next base: position 30,779 of record NZ_JYJG01000093.1, on the reverse strand, counting down.
CAGAGGGCACGGCGGGACTCCTAACCGACCAGGCGGCGACGCCAGTCCAGCGGGGTGAGGTTGATGGCCCGGCCGGGGTCGCGGTCCCACTCGGTGCGCAGTCCCGCTGCTTCGAGGGCGGCTACGACCTCGTCGCCGATGGCCGTGGTGGTTTCTTCGGTGCCGTCGAAACCGCCGTAGAGCAGCATCAGCCCGTGGCCGGACGCGGCTCCGTCAGTGCACTGAGAGTGGAAGTAGACGAAGCCGCGGGCACCGGGCGCGCTCTCCCCGCCGATCTCGGCCTGGCCGCAACTCCGGCAGCAGGTGAAGTTCTCGCGGGCCGTGATGCCGGCCTTGTTCAGCGCTTCGAACGCCCTGGTGAGCCGCTCCGGGTCGGTCTCGCCGTGCCAGGATTCCTGCTCGGCGACCCGTTCCAGCCACAACTGGTCCACCAGCGCGCGCGCCTGCTCCGGCGTGACAGGCCTGCGGTCGCCGTCGACCAGGTAGTCCTCCGCGAGTTCGGCCAGCTCGGCGCGGTCCGCGTACCCGCCGTTCAGGACCTCGCGGACACGTTCTTCCAGCTGATCGCGCTCGTCCTCGTCGAGATCGAGCGGCGGCGCCTCGGGGGCGGGGCCGAGGTCGAGCTTCGACCAGTTCAGCCCGCTGTCCCACCCGGCTTGCCGGCCGGCCCAGCCGGTCAGGGCCTTCGCGACTGTCTCGGCGGTGCCGGCGTTCGTCTGGAGGTGTGCGGCTCCGGCGCGGTGCTCCAGCGTGTAGTCGCCGCCGGCCTCGTGCCAGATCTGCGCGAACACGTCGGGCAGGTCCGGGATCCGCTGGACGACCAGGAAGCGGTCGCCTGGGCCGCCGATGCGCTCGACCAGTGCGGCCAGGGCCTCGGCGGTGGGGCGGACGTGCCGCTCGCTGTTCTCCGTCTCCACCATGATCTCGAGCATTGGCAGACAGTAGGCGGCTCAGGGACGCGGTCGGTCAGGCGGCGGCTTCCGGGGTGCCGTGGCGCCACAGGTGGGCGTAGGCGCCGTTGGCGGCCAAGAGGTCGGTGTGGGTGCCTTGCTCGACGATGCGGCCGTCGGCCAGGACGACGATGCGGTCGGCTCGGGCCGCGGTGGCCAGGCGGTGGGCGACCACGAAGGTGGTGCGGGAGCCGGTCAGGTGGTCGGCGGCGGCCAGGACCGCGGATTCCGTCGCGGGGTCGAGGGCCGCGGTGGCCTCGTCCAGCAGGAGCAGGTCCGGGTTGACCAGCTCGGCTCGTGCCAGGGCGAGGAGTTGGCGCTGGCCCGCGGAGAGGCGGGTGCCGCGTTCGCCCACCGGTTGGCGGAAGCCGTTGGGGAGGCTCGCGACCATCGGGAGGGCGCCGACGGTTTCCACGGCGTGCTGGATTTCCGGCTCGGTGGCGGTGGGGCGGCCGTAGGCGACGTTCGCGGCCACGTCGCCGCCGAAGAGGTGGGCCTCCTGGGGGACCACGCCCAGGCGTTGGCGGTAGGCCGAGAGGTCGTAGGTGCGGACGTCCACGCCGTCGATCAGGACCGAACCCGCGGTGGCGTCGTAGAAGCGGGCGATCAGTTTGACCAGAGTGGACTTGCCAGCGCCGGTTTCGCCCACCAGGGCGACGGTTTCGCCCGGCGTCACGCGCAGGGAGACGTTGTCGAGGGCCGGGTGGTCGGCGCCCTGGTAGGTGAAGGAGACGTTGCGCAGCTCCACCTCGCCGCGCAGGCGGGGCGGTACCGGGACCGGGTCCGAGGGCGGTTCGACCGAGGTCGGGGTGCGCAGCAGGTCGCCGATTCGGCGCAGACCCACGCGGGCTTGCTGGTAGCCGTCGAAGACACCGGAGAGCTGCTGGATCGGGCTGAAGAACAGGCCCAGGTAGAGCAGGAACGCCAGCAGCACACCGGGAGTCAGCGTGCCGGTGGCCACCCGGTGGGCACCGACGGCCAGCACTACCGCCTGGGCCACCCCGGAAAGCAGTGCCACGAAAGGGAAGTAGGTGGCGATGTAGCGCTGGGCGCGCAGGCGGGAGCGGCGGTAGGCGTCGCTGCGTTCGGCGAAGGCCTCCGCGGAGTGGCGTTCGCGGGTGTAGGCCTGGGAGACGCGCAGGCCCGAGACGTTCTCCTGGAGGTCGGCGTTGACCGCGCTGACGCGTTCGCGGGCCTCGGCGTAGGCCGTGGAGGAGAGGCGCTGGAAGATCGCCGTGGCGACCGCCAGGATCGGCAGCACGGCCAGGGCGATCAGGGCCAGCGAACCGTCGGTGATCACCAGGGCCGCGGTGATGCCCACGACGGTCAGCAGGCTGATCACGGCGGTGACCAGGCCGGTCTGCAGGAACGTCGAGAGAGCGTCGACGTCCGTGGTCATGCGGGTCATGATGCGGCCGGCCATCTCGCGCTCGTAGTAGTCGAGGCCGAGCCGTTGCAGATGGGCGTAACTGCGGACGCGGAGCAGGTAGAGCAGGCGTTCACCGAGGCGAGCGGCGAACACCGTGCTGCCCGTGGTGGTCAGCCAGCCGATCACCACCAGACCCACGCCGAGGCTCACCGCCTGCCACAGCGCGGACTGCCGGCCCGTCATCACGCCGCCGTCCACGCCGAGCCGGACCAGCGCGGGCAAACCCATGCCCACCAACGCATCGAGCACCACGAGGGCACCCACCGCGCCAAGAGCCCAGCGGACCGGGCGCAGCAGGCTGGCCAGGCGGAAACCGGGATCGGGCGCGCGCGGGTCTTCGCCGTGCAGGACCGGGACTTCGGTGGCCGGCGGCAACGCGCGGACCTGGGCCAGCAGCTCGGGGGTCGGCGGGCCGCCGGCGAGAGCGGACATGCCGCCGGCGCCACCTCCGCGCCGGCCGGACGCGGCCGGAGCCGTGGTCCGGGCGTCGTCGATCAGGCGCTGCTCCAGGTCGTCCTGCGAGACCGCCGGCCACAGCTCGCCGCAAGGCTCCGGGGCAGCGGACTCGATGGCCTCGTCCGGGCCCGCAAGCAGATCGCGGTAGAGGGCGCAGCGGGACGTCAGCTCGTCGTGCGTGCCGATGTCGATCACTCGGCCCGCGTCCAGGACGGCGATCCGGTCCGCCAACGACAGCGTCGACCGCCGGTGGGCCACCAGGAGAGTGGTGCGGTTGGCCGTCACCGAGGCGAGGGTCGCGTGGATGGCCGCCTCGGTCGCGTTGTCCACGGCGGACGTCGCGTCGTCCAGTACGAGGATGCGCGGGTCGGAGAGCAGGGCACGGGCCAGGGCCACGCGCTGGCGCTGGCCGCCGGAGAGGGTCAGGCCGCGTTCGCCCACCACCGTGTCGTAGCCGAGCGGGAGGGCCTCGATGAAGTCGTGCGCCTCGGCGGCCTTCGCGGCACGCTCCACTTCCGCGCGCGAGGCGTCGGGACGGCCGTACGCGATGTTCGCGAACACCGTGTCGGAGAAGAGGAACGCCTCTTCGAACACGACGCCGACCGAGCCGCGTAACGACTCCAGGCGCAGCGTGCGGACATCGGCACCACCGACCCGCACGGACCCGGAGTGGACGTCGTAGAAACGGGGCAGCAGCAGGGAAACAGTGGACTTTCCAGAACCCGCGGTGCCCACCAGGGCGAGGGTTTCGCCCGGCTCCACGGAGATCGAGAAGTTCTGCAGCACCGGTTCGCTGCGGGCGTAGCCGAACGTCACGTCCGAGAACGAGACGGCGAGCGGGCCGTCCGGAACCTCGCCGGGGCCGTCGGTCACGTCCGGCTGCGAGTCGATCAGCTCGTACACGCGCGTCACACCGGCCTTGGCCAGCTGCGCGGTCACCACCAGACCGGACAGGATCCTGGTCGGGCCCACCAGGTTGGCCACGTACGTCGTGAACGCGAGGAACGTGCCCAGGGTGACCTGCCCGTGCAACGCCAGCCAGCCGCCCAGAGCGAGCACGCCGACCTGGCCGAGCAACGGCAGCGCCGTCACCGTGGCGAGCGGCCGGGAGGTCAGCCGGGCGGCCCGCATGCGTTCCGCGAACAGGGCGCGAGCGTGCTTCTCCAGGCGCGCCACCTCGCGCATCTCCTGGCCGAAGCCCTTCACCACGCGCACACCGGTGACGGTCTCCTCGACCTGCTGTGCCAGATCGGCCGCTCGTTGCTGCGCCGACCACGTGGCCGGGAACAACGTCAGCCGGGTGCGCCCGGCCAGCCACGCCACCAGCGGCAGCACGATGACGGCGATCAAGGTCAGCGGCACTGAGAGGTAGAGCATCGCGGCCAAAGCAGCCACCGCGAACACCACCGTGCCGACGGCCAGCGGAGCCATCATCAGCAGCGACTGGACCAGCTGCAGGTCGGTGATCGACCGCGACACGATCTGCCCGGTCCGCATCTCGTCCTGCTTCGCGCCGTCGAGCCGCTGCACCGCCGAGAACACGTTGAGCCGCAGATCGTGCTGCACGCCCAGCGCCAGCCGCCCGCCCAGGTACCGGCGCAAGTACGCCGAGCCGAACGTGAGCAGCTCCAGCACGATCAACGCCACCATCAACGCCCAGAGGCGGTCGGTGCGGCCCGCCGTCGAGTCGTCGATCGCGGTCTTGAGCAGCAACGGGCCCGCCGCCTGCAGCCCGACACCGACGACGGCGGCGAGCACCGACAGCACCACCAGGCGGGGGTGCTGCCAGCACGCGGCAGTCAGTCGGCGGATCCAGCCTTTTGTCACGCAGCCAAGACTACGGATGGGGTCCGACAGTCAACTAGATCTTGAATATATGCAGGTCAGGTGATGTCCTTGCGGGCCGTCAGTGCCCAGCCGCCGCCGAACGCGACCGCCACCCAGCCGAGGAAGATCAGGCCCGACAGCCACCACGACTGCGCGCCGCCCGCGCCCGCGAACATCCGCAGGAACGTGATGGCCTCCTCCGGCACCACGCCGGCCTTCGAGAGGAACAGGTCCACGACGACCGAGCCGGTGAGCCCGTTCACCGACCCGTTCGGCAGGAACCCGACGACCGTCTCCGGCGTGCCCGCGATCCGCAGGCCGAGCAGCACCGCGTTCTCGATCACCACGAAGTACATGGTCAGCAGCACGACCACGCCGGCGGTGTTCGGGATCAACGCGCCCAGACCGATGCCGAACATCGTCATCAGGATCGACGACACCACGCAGACCAGCGTGAGCATCGCCCAGCCGCCGGAGTCGGGCAGCTGACCCGACGAACTGGTCAGTACCACGCCGAGCGCGACGAACCCCATGATCGCCAGCCCGTAGATCGCGCCCCACAGCGCGTAGACGAGCATCTTCGCCAGCATGGTGTGCATCCGCGACGGCGCCGTCAGGAACGTCGTGGTGATCGTCCGCCTGCCGATCTCACCGGAGACCGCGAGCGCACCGAAGATCAACGGGAACACCGTGGCGAGGTTGATCGACCGCGCGATGCCGAACAGCGAGAACTTCCACTGGTCCGGCGTGACCCCGAGCATCTCCGAGAGCTGCTCCGCGTCCGCGCTCGACGTGAGGTCGACGAAGGCGCGCCCGATCAGGCCGGAGAGCAGGCCTCCGCCCAACGCCACCAGCACCGTCGGGATCAGCAGGCCCCACCACAGTCCGGTCGTCGTCGTCTTGCGGAGTTCCGCCTGTACGAGGTTGCCCATCAGGCCCAACCACCCTGCTGCTGATACGGAGCCGGCGCCTGTCCGGCGTACTGACCACTGGTGAGCTGGAAGAAGATCCGTTCCAGGTCGACCTGCTCCTCCTGGATGCCGTAGACCGACACGCCCGCGCGCAACGCGACGTCCGCGACGTGCTTCGAGTCCACTCCGGACACGGCGAGCCGCCCGTCCACGAGCTGCTCGATCGTCAGCACGCCGCCCTCTCGCAGCGCGGTCGCGAGCGCACCGACGTCCGATGGCTGCACGAGAACGCGGCGTTGTTGTTGCTGGCGAAGGTGTTCCAACGGCCCGTAGTACATCGTCTGCCCACGGGAGATGATCACGACCTGGTCGACCGTCTGCTCGACCTCGGCCAGCAGGTGGCTGGAGATCAGCACGGTGCGACCCATGCGGGCGTAGGACTGCAGGAACGTGCGCAGCCACGCGATGCCCTCGGGATCCAGCCCGTTCGCCGGCTCGTCGAGCACCAGCACCTGCGGATCACCGAGCAACGCCGTGGCCACCGCCAGCCGTTGCTTCATGCCCAGCGAGAACCCGCCGACCGCGCGGTCGGCCGCGGTGGCGAGGCCGACCAGGCTCAGCACCTGGTCGGCCTGCGTGTCCGGCACGCCGATCGCCGCCGCGTAGACCCGCAGGTGGTTGCGCGCGGTGCGGCGCGGGTGGAAGCCCTGCGCCTCCAGCACCGCACCCACCACGCGGCCGGGCTGGCCGAGCTGGTGGAACTGCCGTCCGTTGATCGTCGCCGTGCCGCTCGTGGGCGTCACCAGACCCAGCAGCATGCGCAGGGTCGTCGTCTTCCCCGCGCCGTTCGGGCCGAGAAAGCCCGTCACACTGCCGGGGGACACGGTGAAGCTCAGGTTCTGCACCGCGGTGACCGAACCGAACTGCTTGGTCAGGTTCTGGACCGCGATGAGGCCGCTGCCGTCATGCATGCGGCCCATCCTGCCTGAAGTGTCAGTCGGGCAAGGCGTGCTTCGGACGTGTCACGACCGGAGCCCGGTGCACCTGCGGCGGCACGTCGGACAAGATCGGCGGCAGTTCGGTGGTCAGCTCGACCGGTGTTTCCTCGGGAATCTCGATCGTGCCTGATCGGGTGAACGGGTTGCGCAACGGCTTGCGGCGTTCCCGGTGCGGCAGACCCTCGCCGATCAGGTGCTGATGAGCCATGTTCCAGACCTGGCAGGGCCACCGCCGTCGCCGCAACCAGCCAGGACACGCCTTGCAGCGGCCGTCCTCATCGGGCTGGTGGACCGTCAGCAGCAGGCGCCAGCCGTCCGCCAGGCGGTGGATCTCCGCGCGGGCCAGGGGCACCAGGGCCTCGGCCTCGCCGTGCTCGGCCACCTTGTCCAGCAGTGCCAGCCGTTGCAGCACCGCGTCTCGCAGGGCGTCGTCCATCACATCTTCGCCGTGGCCTGGTCGAGCAAAGAGCCCAGCCGACGCGTCTGAGTGGCGGACATCACAGCGGTCTCGCCCGGTGGCGTGACCAGGAGAACTCGGTCGTTCTCGACCAGAACGGTCATCGATCTGTCCCGACCGAACGGGTCGTGGCAGTGGATCCATCCCTGTGGTTCAGCCATGGAATCTCCCTTCGAGGGACACCCGACTCCGTCTTCATCGGTCGTTGGCCCTGCTCGCCGCACCGCGCGAGGGGGAATTCACTCGTTTGCTGGACGGGCCCAACACGGGCAGTGGTCCAGTTGGGGAAACTTTCTGGTCGCGTTTCGGTGGGGGTGCTGGGCGGCGGTGCCTCGGGCCCGCTATATTTGGTGACGGCGGCCCCGCTCCCAGTGACCCCCAGGCTGGTTGAGCGCGGCCGCCCTTTACGTGGCGGGCTCTGGCGCTCATCGACCTTCGGCCGATTTCGCCAGAGCCCGCAGTGTTTTTCGGGGGACACCCCCGAACCCCCGGGTCTCCCCCTTCTCCCCCTTTTCGCCGGCTGCGGGCACTCCTCGTCTCTGAGCGAAATCCTCTTGCGCCCTGCGGTCTCGTACGATGTAAGTTGCTCGTACACCGTAAGGGGGACGAGAGATGACTTCGACGACCGAGAAGATCGGGGTGCACCCGCATCCCCAGCGCTGGGCCGTGCTCGGCGTGCTCTGCCTGTCCGTGATGGTCGTGGTGCTGGACAACACCGTGCTGAACGTGGCGATCCCGTCGATCTCCACGGGTCTCGACGCCAGTACCGCGGACATCCAGTGGATGATCAACGCCTACTCGCTCGCGCTGGCGGGTCTGCTGCTCACGACCGGCAGCCTCAGCGACAGGTTCGGGCGCAAGAAGGCGTTGCTGGGCGGTCTGCTGCTCTTCGGCGCGGGCAGCGCCGTGGCGGCCTACGCGGGCTCGTCCGAGGCGTTGATCGCGGCACGGGGCTTCATGGGCGTCGGCGCGGCGATGCTGATGCCGGGCACGCTGGCCGTGCTGATGCAGTTGTTCGACGAGAAGGAACGCCCGAAGGCCATCGGCATCTGGGCGGCGGTGACGAGCCTCGGCTTCGCGGCCGGGCCGGTGATCGGTGGCGCGCTCATCAAGAACTTCTGGTGGGGCTCGGTGTTCCTGATCAACGTGCCGGTGGCGGTCCTCGCGATCGCGGCCGTGGCGGCGCTGGTGCCGGAGTCCAAGGACCCGACCGTGCGCAAGCCGGACGTCCTCGGCTCGATCCTGTCGATCATCGGCATGGTCTCGCTGGTGTACGCGGTGATCTCGGTGCCGGAGCACGGTTTCGGCTCGCTGGAGTTCGGCGTGCCGGTGGCGCTCGGCGTGGTCACCATGACGGCGTTCGGGCTGTGGGAACGGCACACCGCCGAACCGATGCTGGACCTCGGGTTCTTCAAGGACCGCCGTTTCACCGGTGCGGTGGCGTCGGGCGTGCTGGCGGCGTTCGGCATGGCGGGCTCGCTCTTCCTGCTGACACAACACCTTCAGGGCGTGCTCGGCTACAGCCCGTTGGAGGCCGGCATCCGCGTGGCGCCGATGGCGATCGCGTTGCTCGTCACGAGCAACACCCTGGGCCAGCTCGTGCTGAAACTGGGCGCCGGCAAGGCGATGCTGCTCGGCATGACGATCGTCGCGGGAGGCGTGGCGCTGTTGTCGATCGGCACGACGTATCCGCCGACGCTGGCCGGACTGATCCTCATCGGCGTGGGAGTCGGTGTGGCACAACCAGTTGCGGTCAACGCGCTGATGGGGTCGATTCCCCCGGAACGCGCCGGCATCGCATCCGGGCTCTCCGGCACGTTGACCGAGCTGGGTTCGTCGTTTGGCATCGCGGTGCTCGGCGCGCTGCTGTCGGCCCGGTTCGCTGCCGAGCTTCCGGACGGCGTTCCCGGTCGCTCTTTGAGCGTGGCGTTGCACAGCGGCGCGGACATCACGGTCGTGCGCGACGCGTTCTCGTCCGGTATGAGCGTGAGCCTGGTGATCGGTGCGATCGCCGTGTTCCTGGGAGGTGTTGTGGCCAGCGTGTTGTTGCGGCGTGCTTAGGATCGATGCCGTGGACAGCGTGTTCTTCAGCAAGCCCAGGCCCGGCAGCGGCCAGCCTCTCGGCCTGAGCCGGGAGGCGATCGTCCGCAAGGCGATGGAGATGCTGGACGCGCACGGCATGCAGAAGCTGTCCATGCGCAAGCTCGCCGCCGAGCTGGGCGCGGCACCGATGTCGCTCTACTGGCACGTGCCGACCAAGGACGCGTTGATCGAGCTCTGCCTCGACGAGATCTACGGCGAGTTCCCGCTGCCGGCCCCGGACGCGGACTGGGAGCCCGCGTTGCGCGAGATGATGCACTCGCTGCGTCATCTCGCGCTCAAGCACCCGTGGTGGGTGCGCGGCATCGGCGAGTTCAACTCGATCGGCCCGAACGCGGTGGCGATGGCCGACTCGATGCTCGAACCCATGCTGCGCGCGGGACTGTCGACGGCGGCGGCCGCCCAGTCGGTGTCGACGGTGTCGAGCTTCGTCACCGGGTTCGCGCTGGCCGAGGCGAACTTCGCCGCGCGCGGCGGGATGGACGAGCCGCCGCCGGACCTGGGGAAGATCGCCGACCTGTACCGGGAGAAGCACCCCCGCTACGTCGAGATGCTGAACGATCCGGCGGTGTGGATGCTGGAGGGGCAGTTCGAGTTCGGGCTGGACTGCGTGATCGACGGCATCAAGGCGCGAGTGGCGGCGCTGCGGTCATGAGCGCCTCACCGCGGCCGAAACTGCCGTCCGAGCACGAAGACGTCTACGGCCTGCTGGAGGACATCCGGCTCCGGCCGGAGCTGTGGGTTCCGGGGAGACGGCTCGGGACGCTGCAGACCCTGCTCTGGGGCTATGGCCTTGCTCTGGAGGTGCACGGCGTCGAGGAGCAGTTCGCGTTCGGGTCGAGCCGTGACTTCAGCAGCTGGCTGGCGGCCAGGTTCGGCTGGGGGATGTCCCTCGGCTGGGCCTGTGCCATTGAGGAGTACGGCGGGGCGGACGACCCGCTCGACCTGTTCTTCCGCCTCGTGGACGAGTACCGCGCCGAACTGAAACCGGAATAGGCGAAACCCCCGCAGCGTGATCGCGTGCGGGGGCCTCATTCATTCAGTTGGCCTCAGATGACGGTCTCCAGCGGCGTGTGCACGAGGCCGGTCGCCTCGGCCACCGGGCCGTTGGTCAGCTGGCCGGCGTGGGCGTTGAGGCCCAGGGCGAGCGAACGGTCGTCCTTCAGCGCCTGCGTCCAGCCCTTGTCGGCCAGCGCGACCGCGTAGGGCAGCGTCACGTTGGTCAGCGCGTAGGTCGAGGTGCGCGGGACGGCGCCCGGCATGTTCGCCACGCAGTAGAAGACGGAGTTGTGGACCTCGTAGGTCGGCTCGGCGTGCGTGGTGGGGCGGGAGTCCTCGAAGCAGCCGCCCTGGTCGATGGCGATGTCCACCAGGACGGAGCCCGGCTTCATGTCGGCGACCAGGGAGTTGGAAACCAGCTTCGGAGCCGCGGCACCCGGCACCAGGACGGCGCCGATGACCAGGTCGGCCTCTCGGACGGCCTGCTCGACGGAGAAAGCGTTCGAGGCCAGCGTGCGCAGACGGCCCTGGAACTGGGCGTCGATCTGACGCAGGCGATCGACGTTGGTGTCGAGGATCTGCACGTCCGCGCCCATGCCGACGGCGATGGTGGCGGCGTTGACGCCGGCCACGCCGCCGCCGATCACGACCACGCGGGCCGGGGCGACGCCGGGGACGCCGCCGGGCAGCACGCCGCGGCCGCCGGAGGGCTTCATCAGGGAGAACGCGCCGACCTGCGGAGCCAGCCGGCCCGCGACCTCGGACATCGGGGCGAGCAGCGGCAGCGAGCGGTTCGGCAGCTGCACGGTCTCGTAGGCGATGGCCGTGGTGCCGGAGGCCAGCAGCGCCTCGGTCAGCGGCTTGTCGGCGGCGAGGTGCAGGTACGTGAAGAGGGTCTGGCCGGCGCGCAGACGCGGGTACTCCGCCGCGATCGGCTCCTTGACCTTGAGGACCATGTCGCCCTCGGCCCACACGTCGTCGGCGGAGGCGAGGATCTTGGCGCCCGCGGCGAGGTACTCCTCGTCGGTGATCGCGGAACCGAGGCCGGCGCCCTGCTCGACGAAGACGTCGTGGCCGCGGCTGGTCAGTTCGTGCGCACCGGCAGGGGTGAGAGCGACGCGGTACTCGTGGTTCTTGATCTCGCGGGGCACTGCGATCCGCACGATGACTCCTCCGTTCGGTGGCCGACATCTCACAATGTGGGGCACCCGGAAGGTCATGTCACCGTGCGGATCGCACTATCCGGTCACTGGCTGGTTGTTCTGTCAGGACAAAGCCACTTTGAACACCCATGCGTGCTGGCCAACGCCCTGCGGCACGTCTACCACCAGTTTTCCACCCGATCGGGTCCAATTCAGGGGCCTGTCATGCCCCAGCAAGGTGATCTTGTCCGAGTCCTTGAGCGGCACTGGAGCGTCGACCACGAGCTGTGACCCCGGCTGGACCAACGAGGTGATGTAGAACGCCTCGTTCGTCCTCCCAGGAGTTGTCACCGTGAAGCGCAGCGGACCCTGCTGAGCCATCCGCGACCAGTACGTCGTGCCGTAGATCGACTCGCCGTTCGTCCGCAGCCAAGCCCCGGTCTCGCGCAACCGCTGCTGCATGATCTCGGGGATCGAACCGTCCGCGCGCGGGCCGATGTCCAGCAGGAAGTTGCCGTTCTTGGACGTCGTGTCGACCAGCGTGTCGATCACCTCGTCCGCGGTCATGTACATCGAGTCCGGCGTCGCCCGGTTCCAGCCGTACGACCGCGGGTCGAGGCCGCGCGACGCCTCCCACTTCTTCACCACGGTGTTCGGGTACGTCGCGTACTCCGGCGTCGTGTAGTCGTGGGTCGGGATGCCGCACCGGTCGTCGACGGTCACGTCCTTGGGGACAGCCCGGTTCTTGGCCTTGTTGAAGTAGTCGGCCATGACCCGCCGCGAGTCGTTCGCACCGCCGATGTCGCACCAGATGACGTCGGGGTCGTAGCCGTTGACCAGTTCGGTCATCTGCGGCGCCTGGTAGTCGCGAACGAAGTCCCGCCCGGCCTGATAGCCGGTGTACGGCTCAGCGGCTCCAGTCCACGGATTCTTCGGACCGTGCCCACTCCACGGGTTGTCCGGGTTGAACCACTCCGGCATCGAGAAGTAGAGCCCGTTCTTGAGCCCTGGCGTGTACTTCCGCGATGCCTCGAACAGCTCCTTCACCAGGTCGCGCTTCGGTCCCAGGTCGACGGAGTCCCGGCCGGACACCTTCGAGTCCCACAGCGCGAAACCTTCGTGGTGCTTGGAGGTCAGCACGTAGTACTTCGCGCCGGCCGCCTCGAACAGCCGGACCCACTCCTCCGGATCGAACTTCGAGGCGGTGAACTGCTGGATGAACTGGTCGTACGAGAAGTCCTTCCCGTACGTCGCCGCGTGGTACGCGTTGACGGCGTTCGCCGGGTCCTGCATCCACTGCCAGTACCACTCCGCGTACTGCTCACCCGGCGGCGACCACGCCGGCACCGAGTAGAGCCCCCAGTGGATGAAGATGCCGAACTTGGCGTCGTCGAACCAATAAGGCGACTCGTGCGCGGCCAACGACGCGTCAGTCGCCTGGTAGTCCGTCACGCCCAGCGTGAACCGAGCGTCCTGTGAGGCCGAAGCTTTGGCCGACGACGCGACCACCCGGCCGTCGAACGTGCCGGTCCGGTACGCGTGGATCCCGATCCGCACCCGAGCTTCCTCACCGGGCGCGAGCCGCTTCACCGACGCCGGCGCGAGCGTCACGAGACCGAGCCCCTCGGCCCGCACCGAGACGTTCGACAGCCACTGGTCGCCGAGGTTCACGACGGTGGCCTCGATCGTCTGCCCGCCCACGCGCGGCAACTTGGTCGTGCTGCGCGCACCGCGAACCGCGATCACCGAGCCCTTGCCGACCGGTTGCAACGAGAGCGCGAACACGTGCAGCGAGGACTTGCCCTCGACCGCAGGGTTCGTGACCGGCAGCGTGACCCCGACGGCCTCCCTCTGGGGATCCGCCCAGACCTGCGAGGTGCCGATCGACACGGGGTGCTGGTCGGTGCCGCCGGGCGAGTACCGGAACGGCGCGGAGATCGGACCACTGCCCGAATACCAGTCCGGCCCGCTCACCGAACCGGTCGTCGAAGACCCGTCCGCGTAGTGCACGGTCGCGGTTCCGCCGGCTGCCCCGTACGAGGACGCCAGGAGGAAGTGCAGGGTCAGGTAGCGTCCGCGCGGCAGCTCGATCCGCTGCCCCAGGGCAACCACGTTGTTGTTCTCGGCCTGTGAATTTCCCGGGAACAGGTACGGCACGCCATCGGCCGTGACCTGCCCGGACGGCAGTCCTTCCGCAGGGAAAGCGTAACCGGAGCCGTCGAAGTTCCCGGTCCGGCCGGACGCGGTGTCGATGCCGTCGTTGTCGAAGTACTGGGTGAGGGGGACGGTGATCGGAGACGGTGCCGGAGCTGCCGAGACAGCGGGCACAGGGGTCAGGACGAGTGTGGCGAGCAAGGCGACGATGAACGGCTTCCTCATGAGACCTCCGATGTCTGCCTCTGCTCACCATGGCAGCGCTCTCCCGGATGTCAACCATCTCGCGTTGACACTTGGCGGGGGACGCACATAGCGTTCGCCTGGTCTCGAAGGACTCAAAACTGAACATCGGCCGTGGTGCCCTTTGGTCCAACCAGGGCGGCACCGAAACCCGAGTGGGAGAGACCTCGACGAAGCAGTCGAGGCGCCGAAGGGGCAAGCTCCCGCACACTCTCAGGCAGCAAGACCGCTCGGGGTAGGCAACTCTGCACGGCGGAGGGGGTAGTCACCTGACCGAGCCGTCACAGCCAGAGGAGTCGCCGTGGAGTTCCCCGAGAACCTGCTCTACACCGTCGAGCACGAGTGGGTCGACTGGACGCCGGGTACCCAGGACCCGCTGACCTGCGGAATCACCGAGTACGCCGCGGACGCTCTCGGCGACATCGTCTTCGTCCAGCTCCCCGAGGTCGGGGCCAAGGTCGTCTCGAACGCCGTCTGCGGCGAGCTCGAGAGCACCAAGTCCGTCAGCGACCTGTTCTCCCCGGTGACCGGCGAGGTGATCGAGGTCAACGGTGCGGTCGTCGACGACCCGGCCGTCATCAACAACGACCCGTACGGCGCCGGCTGGCTGTTCAAGGTTCGCGTGGAGTCGGCGGAGAACCTGCTCACGGCGGCCAAGTACGCCGAGCTGACCAACGACTGACCTGCAGAACCCCACCACGAAGGACTGATCAGTGGCGATCAGCGTTTTCGACCTTTTCTCCGTCGGCATCGGGCCGTCCAGCTCCCACACGGTCGGCCCGATGCGCGCGGCGGCGATGTTCGTCGAGAAGCTCGGGGCACGGGTGTCCGAAGTGGACCGCGTGCACGTCGAGCTGTTCGGCTCGCTCGGCGCGACCGGGCACGGCCACGGCAGCCCGAAGGCCGTGTTCCTGGGCCTCGAAGGCAATCTTCCCGAGGAAGTCGACCCGGCCGTCGCGGCGGGCCGCGTCGAGGAGATCGTGACTTCCGGGCGTCTGAAACTCGGCGGCGTGCACGAGATCGACTTCGTGCACGACCGCGACCTCGTCATGCATCGCCGCAAGTCGCTTCCGTTGCACCCCAACGGGATGAGCTTCGAGGCGTACCGGGGTGACGAGTCCGTCGAGCACGCCGTCTACTACTCGATCGGCGGCGGGTTCGTCGTCGACGAGAACGCGAGCGGTACGGACCGGATCAAGCCGGACACCACGCCGCTGCCGCACCCGTTCCTGACCGGCGACGAACTGCTCGCGCGGTGCCGCGAAACCGGCTTGTCCATCAGCGAGATCATGATGGCCAACGAGCTGTCGTGGCGCACTGAAGACGAGGTCCGCCAAGGACTTCTGCACATCTGGCACGTGATGCAGGAGTGCGTCGAGCGCGGCTGCACCGAGCACGGCGTCCTGCCCGGCGGCCTGAAGGTTCGCCGGCGCGCCGCCGAGATGCGCAAGCGGCTGGAGGGCGAGCACTTCGTCACCGACCCGCTGCGGGTCATGGACTGGGTGACGCTCTTCGCGTTGGCGGTCAACGAGGAGAACGCGGCGGGCGGCCGGGTCGTCACCGCGCCGACCAACGGCGCGGCGGGCATCGTCCCGGCGGTGCTGCACTACTACACGAAGTTCGTGCCGGGTGCGAACGACGACGGCGTGGTCAGGTTCCTGCTCACGGCGGGCGCGATCGGCGTGCTGTTCAAGGAGAACGCCTCGATCTCCGGCGCCGAGGTCGGGTGCCAGGGCGAGGTGGGCTCGGCGTGCTCGATGGCGGCCGGCGGCCTGGCCGAGGTCCTCGGCGGCACCCCGGAGCAGGTGGAGAACGCCGCCGAGATCGCCATGGAGCACAACCTCGGCCTCACCTGCGACCCGATCGGCGGCCTGGTGCAGATCCCGTGCATCGAGCGCAACGCCGTCGCGTCGATCAAGGCGATCACCGCGGTGCGCATGGCGTTGCGCGGCGACGGCTCGCACTTCGTGTCGCTCGACAAGGTCATCAAGACCATGCGCGACACCGGCAAGGACATGTCGGTGAAGTACAAGGAGACCGCGCGCGGCGGCCTCGCGGTGAACGTCATCGAGTGCTGATCTCCAGCAGGTGCCAGCCGATCTGCTCCACCGCGCGCTGCGCGACCTGACCGTCCATTTCGGACAGCCGGTCGCGCAGCGCCGGAGCGACGAGCCACGCCACGAGCTGCTCGGTGGCTGACGGGTTCTCCCAGAGGAGCCGGCTGCCGTAGTGGCCGCCGCTGATCCAGACGTCGAGCGACCAGAAGTCGGCGAGATGCGCGACGACGGCGTCGGGGAAGCCGTCGACGAGACGCAGCCACGGAGTCAGGTCCTGGTCGAGCTGGGCGGCGGCCTGGAACACGGCATCCAGTCCGGGCCAGCGCCGCTCGTCCCCGGCGGCGCTGACCAGGACCTCGGTCATCTCGGCGCGGAACGCCGCGCGCTCGTCCTCGGGCCAGTCGGTCCACCTCGCCCACCACAGTCCCGCGGTGAGCTGGGAGTCCGGGGCGTTGTGGAGGACCTGGATCACCCGGGACGTGAGCCGGCGCCAGGCAGCCTCGTACTCGTCCCGGTCGAAGCAGGTCGGGCTGTGCCAGGCGACCTTCTGGACGAGCTCGTCCGGTACGAGCGCGGGATCCGAGTCGAGCAGCACCAGCTCGGCCTCGGTCAGGCCACGTCCACAGCATTTCACGTGCCCAGCGTAGGCCGGGAGGATCAGCGGGCGTCGTACTCCTGTTGCGCCGCCAGCACGTCCGGCATGCGCTCTTCCAGCAGGTGGATGAGCGACAGCAACCGTTCCGCCGTCTCGCGGCCGAGCGGCGTGAGGGTGTAGTCGACCCGCGGCGGGTTCGTCGGCTGCGCGTCGCGGTGCACCAGCCCGTCCCGCTCCAGCGCGTGCAGCGTCTGGGACAGCATCTTCTCGCTGACGCCGTCGACCCGGCGGCGCAGCTCGTTGAACCGCAGCGGACCGTCCACGAGCGCGCCCAGCGTCAGGCTGCCCCACCTGCCGGTGACGTGCTCCAGCGTCGGGCGTGACGGGCACGCCTTGGCGAACACGTTGAACTCCATGCGAGCCATGATAGCTGGTGAGGGCGCTTACGAAAAGTAAGCGCCCTCACTTTCAGAACGGCCAGTCCGCGTTCTGACCTGCTTCGAGAAGCGGAACCATCCTGAACGTAGCGTCGGACAGGCCACCGAACTCGTGGCGGTTGGCCTTGCCGGTCGCGAACGCCGCCTGCTGGTATCCGCCCAGGTTGAAGCCGTAGATCGGCACGTGCCGCGGCACCAGGTCCGAGATGCCCGGCCCGGACACCGTCTGCATGTCCGAGATGATGAACACGCGGTCGTGACCTCGGTAGGTCCGCTGCAGCGATCCGGCGATGTCGGTGCCGTGCCCGACCTCACCGATCCGCTTCAGGAACCGGTCGACCTCGCGGATGACCGACGCGCCCGGCTTGACGTGGTGCTGGAACGTGCCGGTCGCGAACCCGACGACGTCGACCTGCTCGCCCTTGGCTCCCAGCGCGACACCGAAGACCGCCGCGGCCTTGGCCGGGGTGACCTTCGACCGCGCCGAGATCGTGGTCTGCGTCATCGACGCCGAGGTGTCGACGAGGATCAGCGACCGGCCCGGCAGTGCGGGCAGGCTGCTCAGCGACGCCTGCAGCGCCTGGTCCAGGGAGTGGCCCCAGCGCAGGCTCGGTGCCGCCTCGTACGCCGACAGGAAGCGGAACGGGAACTGCCGCGAGCGCGCGACCTGGCCGGGGTCGGCCAGTCGTGCCGCGACAGCCGCCGCGACCTCGTCGGACATGCCTGCCTCGTCGAAGTTGCGGAGGTTGCGGAGCGCTGCCATGTAACCCATCGACGGCGCGAGCGCCTCCCACACCTCACGGGTGAGCGGACCCTGCAGCCATCCGGCCACCGCCTCCCACGTCATCCCCGCACGCCGGAGCACGTCCGCCGCGTCAGGACGCCCGAAGAGCGCACGCCGCTCCTCGACCGGCCACGACATGAGCTCACGCCGTGCCGCGATCACGCGCAGATCGGAAGGAACCGCGACTTCAGCGTCCCGGCGCCGGTCCAGCACGTACTGGAACAGCGAGCCCTGCCAGTCGGCGGCGGGCGAGGGGTGCACGAGGTTCAGCACGTCGGCCATGCGGAAGCCGCGCGAGTCGCTGTCCCACTTGAGGATCGCGCGCTCGTCGTAGAGCCGCCGCACCGCGTCGGCGATGCCGCGCTTGATCGGCTTCGGCACGCGCCGGCCGTTCATGGCGGTCCAGTAGGCGAGCAGTTCGCCCGGTTCGTCGGCGCGCTGCAGCACGGAGTCGATGACGGCCCGGTTGGTGACGCCCGCGCCGGACTCGGCGAGCAGGCGCGCGAGCACGAACTCGGCCGCGCCGACGAGCGACGCGGTGCGCATGTTCGCCTCGCCGCGCAGCCACTTCAGCAAGCGCGCGGTCCACTCGGGATCCGCGAGCGCGGCGGCGTGCACGAGCTGGGCGAACCGGGTGTCGCGCCGGCCACCGGACTCGTAGAAGGTGTCCTCGCCGCCCATGTTCGACACGGCGAGCAGGAACAGTTCGGACTTCGCGTCGCGGACGTAGCCGCCGCCGCCCTCGTAGGTGCGGACGGTCGGCACCGGCGCCGTGGCGACCGGGCTGGTGCCCGCCGGACGTGCGCGGAAGATGTTGAACTTCGCCATCGGCTCTTCCCCCTCAGGACAAAAGAAAGGGGAGCCCACAAACCCCACACGTGTCCGAGATCAAGGTCGCGGAAGGTACGCAGCTGCTCTGCCAGATTGAGCTACGACCGGTTTCCCGGCCGACGGGATTCGAACCCGCAACCCGCCCATTAACAGTGGAAGTAACCCTCTGCTTCGCACCGGACACGTGTGAAGTTGTGCGCTCCCGAGATCAAAGTCGCCAACGGTTTTGCGGTTTCGAGGCGAAGTAACCGTTGGCTTCGCACCGGGTGCGATTTCTATACAACCACGCCGGTCCAGCGGTTTAATTCCGGCCGATGTGGAGTTCTGTGGGCGCCCGAGTTCAAGTCGCAGAAGGTGACGTGCCCACCGGGGTGAGCGAGACCGGCCGGAGCCGGCCTCAGGAGTCGAACCTGAGATACCAGAAGTAACCCTCTGCTGCGCACCGGGCGCATCTACATACAACCACCCCGCGCCAGCGATTTTCCTAGGGCGCCGCCTTCACGAGCCGGCGCAGCAGGTAGAAGAGCCCGACGGTGAGCAGGAACCCCACCGCGCTGATCATCACGATCTGTTCGACCGTGTCGGCCTTCGATCCCGCGAACACGTAGGCGGCACAAATGGGAACGGTGCCGATGAGGGTGTACATCATGAAAGTCCGGAACGGCGTCCGGGACACTCCGGCGGACACGGACACGGTTTCGGCCATCATCGGAATGCCGCGCGCCACCCCGAAGAACCAGGGCCCGAACTGACGGCCCCAGCGCCGCATTTCGGTTAGTTCCTCGATGGTTACAACCCGGCGCACCAACCACGGACCCGCAAAGCGCCCGAGCGCGTATCCTGCGGCAGAGGAACCCAGGGATCCGATGATTGCGAGCGCCAGCCCAGCGGGCAGGCCGAGTGCCGTTCCCGCCAGCACGATGAGCGGGGTGGACGGCACGGGCAGCAGCACGTCCACGACGAGCAGGGCGAAGATCGCCACCGCCGCCCACACAGGGTCGATTCCGCGCACCCACGTCACGACTCCCTCGAAGTCGATCAGGTCGAGTGCCTCGAACACGATCCAGCTCAGCAGCACGAAGCCGAGCACGACGAACGGTATCCACTTCCACCGAACGCCCGTCTCATAACTCATCGGGTGATGGTCGCCCACCTCGATGCGCCGGACAATCCGCCAGTGGCGCAGGTTCCGCGAAGGAGACACACATGAGTGACGACCTCGTGCCGTTCCTGGGCCACTGGGTGCTCGATCCGGCGCGCTCCGCCTACACCGGGGGCAACCCGCCCAGAAGCGGTCACTACGACCTGCGACTGGACGGTGACCGGCTGGTCGTCAGCATCGAAGGCGTGCTGGGGTCGGGTGATCCGATCCGCACCGGGTACACATTGGACCTGTGGCAGGACACGCCGATGAGCGTCGGCGCGGTCGACCGCGTGCGCACCGTCGTCGAGCCGCGCCGGTTCTGCACGATCGCCTACGCGGGCGCGCAAGCGGTTGCGCGGGCGTGGCGGATCCTCGGCAACCTCAACGAGATGACGATCGTCCAGTCGGCACCGGACGTGTTCGGCGTGTGGCGCGACGACGTTTCGGTGTACCGGCGGCAGTTCTAAAGGTTGTCGTGCCGTTCAAGCAGTGCTCGCAACGCGGCCATCTCCGCCGCGAGCGCGGTGCGGCCTGCGGCGGTGATGTGCAGCCACGTCTTGGGCCGCTTGCCCTCGTAGCCCTTCTCGACCTCGACCAGGCCCGCCTGTTCCAGCACGGTGATGTGCCGCGACAGGTTGCCCGCGGTCAGCTCCAGCGCCGACTTCAGGTACGAGAACTCCACCCGTTTCGCCTCGGCCGCGATGGTCAGCACGCCGAGCCGGTGTCGTTGGTGGACTGTGTCGTCCAGCCCCGCCGTGGGATTCATCGGGCCATCTCTCGTCGCACGGACCCGATGATCCCGCCCGCCAGCAGGATGACCGCGGGCAGCCCCGTGGTCGCGTACTGCTCGACCTGGTACGGCCAGTAGAGGTCGAAGCGGCCGGCTTCGTTCACGAACACCACGGCCGCCGCGAAGAGGGCCACGAACACCGTGCACACCTTGCTGCGCTCGACCCACGCGAGGCCGGCGAGTCCCGCTGCCAGCACGAACATCTGGCCGTACGGATAGGCCGGGATGAAGTGCGCGAGACCGAACAACGCCAGCACCGCGAGGGCCGTCACGACCCGCCGGCGCGCGGTCCACGTGGCCGCCACGATCGCCACCACGGTGACCGGGAGCGCGATCTGCCAGCCGACCTGGTTGAAGAACACCTTGCTCAGCACCGGAACCCCGACCAGCGGCAGCACCAGCATGAAGATCGTGACCTGGGCGTAGAGCCTGGTCGGCGTCTCCACCCCGACCTGCGCCGCGCGCCAGCGGTACCACCACACGACCGCGAGATAGCCGCACAACAACGCCACGATCCAGTAGATGTCGGCGGCCACGGTCGGTTCGTAGCTGCCGATCGGTCCGTTCAGCCGCCCGTCCGGATGCAGCCAGTGGTAGAGCCACGGCTTGTCCGCGAGGCACGCGCCGGTCTTGCGGCAGTACTCGGGCACGTAGAACGGCGTCGCCCCCAACGTGATCAACCCGAACAGCAGAAATGGCAGCCAGTAGCCGTGCCGGTCGATGCGTGCCCGCTTGCGCAGGTCGCTCAGCTCGATGAGCAGACCCGTCGGATCCCCAGTCATGATGCGTCCCCCAACGTCACTCGACTGCAATCAGGTTTGCATTGCAAACCAGATTCGTCAAGGACGCGGGCGAAACACCGTGACCACGACGCGCAGACCCAGCAGGACCGACACGATCAGCAGGTTGTAGCCGAGCACCTGGTACAGCCCGATCTCCGGAATCACCTGCGGCCCGCCCGATGAACCGAGCAGCAGCACCGCCATCACCCCCGCGGTCGCGCCCAGCACCGTCAGCATCACCTGGTGCAGCAGGCCGGTCAGGAACGAGCGGTCGCGCTCGTCCGCGAACAGCCGCATCGACATGCTCAGCCGGCCCTGCTCCATCGCGCCGGTGATCCGGTCGATCCGGCGCGGCACCCGCCTGAGCATCGGCAGCACGGCCTGCAGTTCCTCGGTCAGCGTGCGCTGCACCGACTCGGGGGAGAGCCGCTCGGAGATCTGCTCGGCGGCGAACGACCGCGACTCGACGACGATGTTGAAGCCCGGTGAGAGCACCGCCAGCGTGCCTTCGAGGGTTGCCAGCGCGCGGAACACCGCCGCGATCTCCGGCGGGATGCTCAGCCCGAACCGCGACACGATCAGGAACAGGTCGCCGAACATCTCGACGTCCGGCCGCATGCCCGCGCCCAGATGCCTGGCCATGAACTGGCCGAGCGCGCGCTCCAGCCGTTGCTCGTCGATGTCCTCCGGCCGGGAAGTCAGTTCCAGCAACGCATCCGTGAGGCTCGCCGGGTCGCTGCGGTCGATCGCGATCAGCAGTCGTTGCAACGCCGACCGCAGCGCCGAGTCGATCCGCCCGACCGAGCCGAAGTCGAGCAGGCCCAGTCGTCCGTCGTTGAGCAGCAGCACGTTGCCGGGGTGCGGATCGGCGTGGAAGACGCCGTCGAGCATGACCTGGCGCAGCACGAACCGCAGCAACGTCCGCGCGAGGCCCTCGTCCTCGGTGGCGCTGCGCAAAGGCACGCCGTCGAGTCGGTCCATGACGAGAACTCGAGAAGTCGACAAATGGACTTGTGGCAATGTCACCGAGGAGTCGGAAGCCGCTGCCACAGCCGCGATGTTGCGCGCCTCGACCTTGAAGTCGAGCTCCTCGCGCAACGCCGCCGCGAACCCCGCCGCCAGGTCGCGCACGCCCAGCGCCGAGCCCCATCGCGTGCGCTGCAACGTTTCCGCGAGCCTGGACACGATGTCCAGATCACCCTCGGCCACCGCGCGCACGTTCGGCCGTTGGACCTTCACCACGACCTCGGCGCCGGACTTCAGCACGGCCTTGTGCACCTGCGCCACCGAAGCGGCAGCCAACGGCTCGGGATCGACCGACGTGAAGGCATCGAGCCCGACCTCGGCGTCGAGCACCGCGCGCACGTCCTCCCACTTGGCCGGAGGAACCTTGTCCTGCAACAGACTGAGCTCTTCGACGAACTCCTCCGACAGCAGGTCGGCGCGCGTCGACAGCACCTGTCCGAGCTTCACGAACGTCACCCCGGCGTCCTGCAACGCGAGTCGCAGCGACCGTGCCAGGCCGGTGGACGAGCGTTCGCGGCCGCGCAGGTAGGGCCCGAGCCCGTGCCGGAACGCGATCGCGGTGATCCGCGAGTACCGGCGCGTGCGGGCGATGCGGCGGCGCAGCATGCCCCACCACTCCGTCGGCGGCGGGATCGAGCCGGTCGGCACGATGATCTCCGCGAACGCCAGCACGCCGATCACCGCGAGGATCGAGATGCCGAGCTGGAGCGTGACCAGCCCCGCCGTCGGCTCGGCGGTGGTCTCGCCGAACGCGCTCGACGCGACGGACATCGCCAGCAGGCACGCCAGCGCCGTGCGGATCAGGCCGATGCGCAGGCCCAGGATCCGCCGAGCCGCGAGCGCCATGCCCATGACCAGCAGCAGGAACGTGATCGGGAAGCCGATCGCGGTGACCAGGAAGTCCCCCATGATCGAAGCCTAATTACGCCTCTTGACTCTGGCTGGGCTCTCACGAAAGATCCGATGAATCGCCGCCCGCGTGGACCTGACCGCACATCGAAGTGAGGTGCCCGAAAGTGGTCGAACTGAACCGGCGCACGCTGATCGGAGGCGCGTTGGCCGGGGTAGCGGGCAGTGCGCTGCTCCCTGACATCGCATCCGCGGGCGATGACTTCAACTGGCGTGACTTCATCGGGTCATCGGATCTCATCTGGAAGAAGATGCCGACGACCTGGTACGAAGGCCCATACCTCGGCAACGGCTACCTGGGGTCCGGCATCTACGCCGAGCCCGGCGCCAACGCCGTCAGATTCAACGTCCAGCACTCCCAGGTGCAGGACCACCGGCCGGAGTTCGGGGCGTTGTTCGGCCTCGCCCGGCTGCCCATCGGCTATTTCACGCTCGAACCCGTCGGCGCGATCACGGGCGTCGACCTGCGCATGGACCTGTGGAACGCCGAGTTGACCGGCACGATCACCACGGCCGCGGGCAGTCTCAGGATCCGCGCGTTCATCCACACCAAGCGCGATCTCTACGCCATCGACGTGCAGGCCAGCGAGGGCGAGCGCGCGTTCAAGTGGGTCTTCCACCCGCTCAAGGCGATCAGCCCGCGCACCGACCCGAAGTGGAACAAGCCGGCACCCGCGGGCTTCACCGACAACCCGCCCGTGCAGCTGACCAGCTCCGGTGACGTGCAGCTGGCCGTGCAGCCGTTGAACGCGGGTGGCGAGCACGTGACGGCGTGGCGGGAGAGCACCCGTGGCACTCGGCGCACGCTCTTCACCAGCGTCGCGTGGTCTCATCCGACGAAAACCGCCGTGCGCAAGGCGATCACCAACGTCCGGTGCGGCTCGATCGAAGGCCTCGCCGTCGACCACAGGTTGTGGTGGCACGACTTCTACCGCAGGAGCTTCCTGTCCATTCCGGACAAGAAGCTGCAGGCGTTCTACTGGATCCAGCTCTACAAGTTCGCGTCCGCGGCACGGAAGGAAGCACCGGCCATCGCGACCTGCGGGCCGTGGCTCGAGAACACGCCGTGGCCCAACACGTGGTGGAACCTCAACGTGCAGCTGGAGTACTGGCTGATCCACGGCTCCAACCACGTCGACTTCGACGCCGTCACGTACTCGGTCGACAGGTATCGGGACGTGCTCGTCGAACAGGTGCCGGCCGAGTACCGTCATGACTCGGCCGGCATCCCGCGCACGACCGACACGGTGCTGAACAACGGCGCCGGGATCGGAAACTCCGGTTACGGCGTGGGCATTCCCGGCAAGGACGTGCCGACGCCGGAGGTCGGCAACCTGACCTGGACGATGCACAACGTCTGGCTCACGTACCGGCACACGATGGACGAGCGGATCCTGCGGGGAGTGCTGTTCCCGTTGCTGCGCAGGGCCATCAACTACTACTTCCACTTCCTGACCAAGGGTGCGGACGGCAAGTGGCACCTGCCGATCACGTTCTCGCCCGAGTACGGCGTCAACTCGCCGGACACGAACTACGACCTCGCGCTGATCCGGTGGGGCTGCAAGACGCTGCTGGAGTCCGCGAAGTCGTTGCGCGTCAACGATCCGCTGATCCCGAAGTGGCAGGACACGCTGGCGAACCTCACGCCGTACCCGGTGGACGCGAACGGGTACATGATCGGTGCGGGGGTGCCGTTCGCGAAGTCGCACCGGCACTACTCGCACATGCTGCAGATCTATCCGCTGTACGAGGTCACCTGGGAGGATCCGGCGCAGCGCCAGGTCATCGAGACTTCGCTGAACCACTGGATCAGCTTCGAAGGCGCGTTGCAGGGCTACACGTTCACGGGTGCGGCGTCGATCTCGGCGCAGATGTTGCGCGGTGACAAGGCGGACTTCTACCTCGGTGAGCTGATGCGCCGGTACATCAAGCCGAACACGATGTACCAGGAGTCGGGTCCGGTCATCGAAACGCCGTTGAGCGCCGTGCAGTCCATGTACGACATGCTCTGTCAGAGCTGGGGTGGCGTGATCCGGGTGTTCCCGGCGGTGCCGTGGCCGGAGATCTCGCTGGACAACTTCCGTACGCAGGGCGCGTTCCTGCTCTCCGCTTCACGGCAGAAGGGCGCGACGCGGTGGATCAAGCTGCGGAGTGAGGCCGGTGCACCTTGCGTTGTGCGCACGGACATCAAGGACCCGGTCGTGCGGGATCGATGGGGGCGGCCGAAGCGTTTTTCGGTGCTGCCCAACGGAGATCTGCGGATCGAACTGCGGCGCGGTGAGGAAGCCGTCATCCACCGCAGCGGTGATGAGCCAGACCTGAAGGTCGGCCCGGTGATCGGTGCTCCGGTGCCGTCGTGGGGTTTGCCCGGTTAGAAACGCCACCGGTGTTCCAGCGCGACGGCGGTGCGCTGGAACACCGGTGACGCGGTCTCAGAAGTCGAAGACCTTGCCGGTGAACGCGCGCACGACGCACGGGTTCGAGTAGACCTGCTGGAAGTCGACCTTCTTGTTGCGCCACTTGCCGCGCAACGTCGCCTTGGTCGGGTTCAGCTCCATCGTGCACATCGCGCCGGTGTCCTCCAGCTTGCGGAAGTCACCCTCGACGGGCATGAGCTGGGCGCACGCCTCCTTGGCGTGCTTGTGCAGTCCGCCCGCGGGTTCGCAGGACAACTGCGTGGTGCTGAGCGTGCCCATCTCCGGTTGCACCGACAGCACCAGGCCGGATGCGGGGAGGAGGGGCGCTGCCAGGGGTGCCGCCGCGGCCGTTGTGGGGACGAGCGGCGCGGCGAGCGCGAGGCAGGTGAACAGAAGCCGGGTCCTTGCCATGCCAACACTCTGGCGCGGCAAGGACCCGGAATTCCAATCAACTGAGCGGTAACACCAGATCGTGTAAACCGCCGAAAGTGCGTGCAACTAGACGCCTGCGAGTTCCGTCCCGGCGAGTGCGGCGGCGACCTGCTCACCCACCGCAGCCATGCCATTGGCATTCGGGTGAACTGGGAACGCGAGGCTCGTGGGAATGATGCCTTCGACCCACTTGTCCCACGGCGCCGCACACGTGTCGCGACCAAGACTGATGTCGTAGGGGTTCACGAAAGTGGCGCCGGCGGCGTGGGCTTGGGCGCCGAGCATTCCGTTGAGCTGCTTCTGCACGTTGTCGAGATACGGCACGTCGCCCTTCGAGATGGGCACGATCGGCCAGCACCCACCGGACGGCGGCAGGATCCGCAGGTAGCCGACCACGACGACCTTGGCGTTCGGGGAGCGCTGCTTGATGCCGTTGAGGACGTCGGCCACCTTGGCGGCGGTGGCGTTGACGCGTGCGGCGAGCGAGTCGCCGTAGTTGGCCTTGCAAGGTGCGCCGTTCGGGTCGAGCAGGCTCTTGCCGGCGCAGGTCAGGATGATGTCCATGAAGCCGATGTCGTTGCCGCCGATGGACACCGTGACGAGGTCGGTGTCCGCTTTCAGGGCGGAGAACTGCGGCACGGACTGGCCAGGAATCCCGGACTGGACGCCGGCCATGTCCTTGGTCTGCGCGCCGCCGCAGGAGATGTCGGTGAAGTTGGCGATCCCGAGCCTGCGGGCGACGACCGATGGGTAGTTCTGGGTCGATTTGAAGCAGCTGAGCGGATCGAGGCGCTGCAGCGGGATGAACGGTCCGGAGACGAACGAATCTCCGAGTGAGACGTAGTTCCGGTACTTCGGCGCGGCCGTGGCGGAGGGGACGAAAAGAGCCGCGATCAGGGCGGTGAGCAGGGAAACAACAGTCACTCGGCGCGTCATTGCTACCTCGTTACTGAAGAGTAGGAACGTAGGACGAAGGGTGACCGGACCATTGCGCAGTGTCAATCCCTCGACCAGGCTGGAACGATGACGGGGGTACGCAAAGTAGCTGTGGCATCCGCGGTCGGTAACACGATCGAGCTGTACGACTTCCTGCTCTACGGCACTGCCTCGGCGCTGGTGTTCGACAAGATCTTCTTCCCGCAGTTCGACTCGCGCGTCGCCGTGCTGCTGGCGTTCGCGACGTTCGGCGCGGGCTTCCTCGCACGACCGTTGGGCGGCGCGGTGATCGGGCACCTCGGCGACCGGATAGGCCGGCGCGCGATGCTCGTGGTGACGCTGTCCGTCACGGGCCTGTCGACGGCTGCGATCGGGTTGCTGCCGACTTACGCGCAGGTGGGCATCCTCGCGCCACTGTTGCTGGTTCTGCTGCGGATCGTGCAGGGCTTCTTCATGGGCGGTGAACAGGGCGGCGCGTCACTGATGGCCGTCGAGCACGCGCCACCAGGCCGTTGGGGCTGGTACGGCAGCTGGGTGTTCATCGGGTCGCCAGTCGGTCTCGTGCTGGCGAACCTGGCGATGTACCTGTCCTCGAAGGCTTCTGGTGCGTCGTTTCTGTCCTGGGGCTGGCGGTTGCCGTTCCTGTTCTCGGTCGTGCTGGTCGGGATCGGCCTCTACATCCGGTTGCGGCTGACCGAATCGCCGCGGTTCGCCGCCGTGGAGAAGTCGCGGCTGCCGATCGCCGAGGTGCTGCGCGACCGGTGGCGCGTCGTGTTGCTGGGCGCGGGTGTGAACCTGGGCTTCACGATCTTCATCTACGTGCTGAGCGTGTTCATGATCGGTTACGGTCGCACGGCGTTGAAGATCTCCGCGGACGACCTGCTGGTGGCCACTGTCGTGGGCTCGTTCGCGCAGGTGATCGCGGTGCCTGCGTTCGCCTGGCTGTCCGATCGCGTCGGCCGCCTGCCGGTGATGTTCGGTGGCGCGATCTTCCAGGCCGCGTTCGCGTTCCCGTTGTTCTGGCTCACGGACGCGGGCTGGTTCACGTTCGCGATGGTGCTCGGCTTCGTGGGCTCCGCGGCGTTGTTCGGTCCGTCCGCTGCCTACTTCGCCGAGCTCTTCCGGACTCGGGTGCGGTATTCCGGGGTGGCGCTGAGCTTCCAGCTCGGTGCTGTGCTCGGTGGCGGCCTGGCACCGCTGGTCGCACAGTCGTTGCTGCGCACGGGAACCTGGGCGATCGCGCTGTACCTGATTCTTGGTGCGGTGTTGTCCGGCGTGTGCTTGCTGGTGATCGGTTCAGCGCACCAGGTGGAGCCGGCGAGCGGCGAGCCCGACGCTCAGCCGCTGACCCCAGCCGAGGCGTAGCGCGTCGCTCTCGATGCCGTCGCCGAACGCCACCAGCCCGTCGGATTCCACGTCGATGTGGAGTGGATCGTCGGTGAGCTCGCCTTCGGTGTGCTCGATGCCGGTGCTCGGCGACGGCCATGCTTCTCTCACGAACCAGACGAGTCTCGGCTCGGTCGGTTCGGGGAGGCGGATCGGGCTTTTCCGTTCGCGGTGGGCACTCGAGCACCAGCCCGTCGCTCCGGTGCCGCTGCCGACGAGGATGCCGGACGACGCCTGGCGTTCGTTCTCGATGCGGTACCGGCTGGTCTGGTGGCTCGGGTGGCCGACGTAGATCTCGTTGAGCGCGTATAGGGTCTGGCCGTCGTCCGACCTGGCCTCGACCATCGTGCGGTCTTCGGTGTTCTCGGTGCCGTGCAGGAGTTCTTCCGCGTCTTCCGGCGCGTGCTTGGCGAGCACGCCTTCGTCCGGGTTGATGCCGATCACGGGCTGGCCGTCGAGGTACTTGGCGACGTTGGCGACCAGCCCGTCCTGCCCGACGATGACGACTACGTCCTCGGGCGCGAACAGGAACCGCGACAGGTCTTCCCTCTCGACCACGCCACGGCGCCAGTCCAGCGGGATGGCGGCGCTGACCTTTCCCAGCGCCCTCCGGGCCTGCTCGTCACGATCCACCACCTCTGTGAGAGTTCTGTTGCGGGACTTCAGGAAGAACTCGACCTGGCCTCGTGTGCCATGCCGTGCCAGCAACTCTGTCAGCTCGGTGCGCCGGTGCACCAGCACAATTCGCGGGGCGAGGCTCATTCCGCGAGCTTCCGCAGGACCGGCGCGAGCATGTCCGGCGTGATGGTGATGCTGCCGATCTCCGGCAGGTGACCGGCGAGCTCCTTGGCCGCCATCGCGAGCAGCGTGCCCTGAGGAATCTCCTTGTACGCCTCGAGACGTGCCTTCTCACCCGCAGCCTCTGCCTCGGCGAGCTTGCGGATGCCCTCCGCCTTCGTGTCGTCGTAGATGCGGCTGGACCTGGCGTGGTCCTCGGCCTTCTTGAGAGCGTTCGCTCCTTTTTGGACGACCAGCAGCTCTTCCCGCTTGGCCAGCTCGATCTGGTTCTGCAGCTCGTTCTCGCTGATCGCCCGCTCCCGTTCGACCGCGAGCGCCCGGCGTTCGTAGGTGGCCTTGTCCGCCTCCTGCTGGACCTTCTCGCGGATCGTGGTCTGCAGCGCCTTCTCCATGTCGGAGTCCGGCCGGATCGCCACGACGCGGACGTCGATGATGTCCAGGCCGATGTGCTCCGCTGTGAGGTTCGCGCTCACGGACTCCTTCACTCGCTCCACGCCGGCGCGCAGGGCGGTCTCCAGGTCCAGCGTCGAGAGGACCTTCAGGGCCAGCTGCTGGGCGCGCTCCGTCAGCATGCTCGACACCTGGCTCAGCGGATCCTGGCGCCACGTCCCGGTGTCGGGGTCGATCGAGAAGTCGATCCTGGCTGTCGTGGTCTCGGGGTCGGTGCAGCGGTAGGTGACGGTGAGCTGGACCGTCACCTGCTGGTAGTCCTTGGTGCGGGCGTGGAACAGGGTGGGGAGTTCGCGGTCGTCCACCGGGACTTCGGACAGGACTGCGGTTCTGGGGCGGAACCAGAAGCTCAGGCCGGTGCCTTCGTGGATCAGCTTGCCCTTGCGGATGTGTCTGATGTGGACGGTCGGGGCTCCTCTGAGGTGCCTGAGTCCGGGGTACCTGCTGATGTCGGCCATGGGTGTTGCCTCCTTGGTCGGGGCGTTCGGGTCTGTTGTCGTCGATCTGACGATAAGCCTATACTTCTCGGTGTGTACTCGCCAAGTGATTTCCCTCCCTTCGCGGTCACGGTCGACCTGGTGGTGCTGACCGTGCGGTCTGACGCGCTGTGTGCGCTGCTGGTTCGGCGAGGGGAGGCGCCGTATCGGGGGCGGTGGGCGTTGCCCGGGGGGTTCGTGCAGGTCACCGAGTCGGTGGATGCGGCGGCTGTGCGGGAGTTGCGTGAGGAGACAGGCGTGTCCGGGCTGCATCTTGAGCAGCTGGGGACGTACGGAGAGCCTCGGCGGGATCCGCGGATGAGGGTTGTTTCCGTTGCGTACCTGGCGTTGGCGCCTGACCTGCCGGTTCCCGTTGCTGGGACTGATGCTGCCGCTGCCTCTTGGGTGCCGGTCGAGGAGGTTTCCGCGTTGGCGTTCGATCATGCGCGGATTTTGGGGGACGGGGTGGAGCGGGCTCGGGCCAAGCTGGAGTACACGCCGTTGGGGACTGAGTTCTGTGCTGCCGAGTTCACGGTGGCTGAGCTGCGGCGGGTCTACGAGATCGTTTGGGGGGTCTCGTTGGATCCGCGGAACTTTCATCGGAAGGTGACTGGGGTGGACGGGTTGCTGGTGGCTACTGGGGAGACGACCGTTCGGGATGGGGGGCGGCCAGCTGCGCTGTTTCGGCGGGGGGATGCTTCGGTGTTGTATCCGCCGTTGGTGCGGGTGTCTGGGGTTTAGGTTTTGCGGCTTGGATTCGCGGCTTGGGTGGGTGGGCGGCTTGGTTTGGGCGGTCCCGTTGGGTGCGAATCGCGGCTTTGCCGGGTGGTCGCTTTGCGTTGAGCGTGTCCCGTTGCGTACGC
>NZ_JYJG01000590.1 GCF_000955955.1 Lentzea aerocolonigenes | reverse complement strand
GAGCAGACCCCTTGGAATCAACCGACTAGTCGGCCTGTTGTTCCTGCGCCGCAAGGCGAGCGGTGACGGCCTCAACGAGCGCCTTCGCGTGCGGCTCGTCACGGGAGGCCCACCCGCGCATCGCGTCGCACGGCACAACCCGGCCGTCGGCCATCAGGAACGACACGCGTTGGATGCGGCTCGGCTCACGGTCGATGCCCCTGATCTCGTCCCACGGCAGGAACCGGTCACGCCACGAGTTGCGCACGAGTACCCCATCCGACCTCAGGACCACCGCCAGCCGCCAGGTCTGGACCACCATCGCCGCCAGCAGACTGACGAGCAACCCGGTGAGAACGTTCTGGGTCAGCCCGTCCGCGAACTCGTCTATCCGGAACGCCAGGACGAAGTACACGACCACCGAGATGATCACGATGGCGACGCGGGCCGATGGCCTGCGGAAAGTAGTGGGCCCCATGTGCCAAAGCTAGCCCGGTGCGTGTATGGCTCGCCTGGAAACGACGAAAGTCCTCACGTGGAGGGCCTCTCGTCGAACGCGGCTTGGCCAGCGGAGGCACACGGACTCCTCTGACGGCGGGCATGTAGCCGTGCGGTGACTCCAAAGCGCGCCAAATGACGGGACAACCTGGATGGCCGGCCGTGCGTGTCCTCTGCGACGGGCGGGGAGCCCGAGGCGAGAAGGGGGAAGATCATGCGCGGATTCGCGTTGGCGATCGCTGCCGTGCTGGCGGCCATGACGGTGGTGCCGGCGAGTGCCGGTGCCGCTGCTGCTTGTGCGCCGGTGGACTGGGGTTCGGGGCTGAAGACCGTGTTCAACGGGGGCGGTGGAACCGTGACCGACATCCGCTCCGGGCAGCACGAGTGCTTCGACCGGCTGGTGATCGACACCCACCAGGCCGACGGCAGCTACTACGTGACCTACACCGACGAGGTGACCCACGTCGGGTCGGGCAAGCCGGTTCCGCTGCGGGGCGGGGCGAAGTTGTTGGTGGTGGCGTACTCGCCGTCCTACGACGAGAACTTCGACCCGACCTACCAGCCGGCGAACCCGGCCGAAGTCGTCGACGTGACCGGCTACCAGACGTTCCGGCAGGTCGCCTGGGCCGGATCCTGGGAGGGCACCACGGACCTCGGGCTCGGTGTCCGCGCACGCCTGCCGTTCCGGGTGCTCACGCTGACCGACCGCATCGTCGTGGACGTCGCCCACCAGTGGTGAGCCGTGGCGGGATCGCCACCGAGGCGATCCCGCCACCTCGCTGCCGGAGCCGGCGTCATCCGGATTGATCGACCCAGCCGAGCGCCAGGGGCAGCCGGCCGGTTCGGTGTGCGGCGCGCTGTTCGACCACCCACTGTTCGATCTTGTCGACGGACTGGGAGACGGGCTCGCCGGTGGTGTCGACGATGTGGGTGCTCCACCGCGGATCGCCGGCGGTCCAGTCGGTCCAGCGGTGCCAGGCCATGTCCGGGGCACTGCCGCGGGTGATCGCCTCGGGGAGGTGCCGCGGATCTCGGGCGTGTGCGCGATGCCAGGCGGCCCAGCCCAGGAAGGCGTCGACCGCCGAGGTGTCCCACCGGCCGGAGTCGCGGTCGGCGAGCCGGGCGCGGCGGATCTCGTCGTCCACGTCGACCAGGCAGAGCGCGATCCCGTCCACCTCCGGTGCGGAGGGCGCCGCCAGGACCTCGCCCAGTGGGGATTGTCCGGTCAACAGCAGGTCCAGTCCGCGTTCCTGGTACTCGAGTGCGCGGCGCACCCACAGCTCGGTGCTGCGGTGGCGCCAGTGGGGGCCGGGGTCCCGCGGCACACCGATCTCGTCGAAATCGTGGACGACGACACCGCGGATCCGGTCGGCCACGGCGAAGGCGAGCGTGGACTTGCCCGAACAACTCGACCCCGTCAACTTCAGCAGCACGTCGCCAGGGTTGCACGGTCTCGGAACCCGGCACACCCGACTTTCCCGTCTGGAATGCTTGGCCGATGGGGACTCCAGGACCAGAGACGACACATGACTGGACGAGCCAGGTGGACGTCGACCACCTGGCTGGGATCCGCGCAGCCCCAGAGCTGTTCGCCCCCGGCGGGGCGGGACATCTGATTCTCGAGGTGGTCGCCTACGCCGAGGAGGAGGCCGAGGCCAACGGCGGCGGACGTTGCTCGATCACGCTGCACGCCGACGGGTCGGTGACGGTGTCGGACGGCGGGAGGGGCACCGCCACCGTGGTCGACGGGCAGGGACGGGCAGTCAAGAAGCCCGTCATGGTGTCGAGGGATCTCCGGTTCTTCGACGCGCCCGACGCTCCGTGCCTGCCGGACGGCCACCCGCGCCGGGGCATCTCGGTGGTCGCCGCGCTGAGCGAGTGGCTGGTGCACACCAACCGACGTGCCAACGGTTCCTGGACCCAGCGCTACGAGCACGCGCTGCCGGTGACCGATCTCGTCCCGATCGCCGCGGACGGACCCACGGGAACGGAGGTCCACTTCCGTCCGGCCGAGGTTGTCCGCGCGATGGGCGCCGTGCAGGTCGACGAGCTGCTGCGCTGGACGGTGTCGTCGCCACATCTGTCCGTCGAGGTCAACGACCTCCGCACACATGACGGCCATGTCCGCCTTCTCGCAGGCACCAAAGCCTCCGGTGAACCGGCCTACGAGGTCGTCCCGGCCGTGCGAATCTCCGAGACCGAGTACGAGATCCTCGGCAGCCCGGGCCTCGCGACCGGTTGTGCCGCAGGTGATCGCGTCCGCATGTTCGACGACGGCACGTTCGAGATCCTGACCAGAGGTGGCAACGTCTGCGTCGCGATCTACCCCCGCACACCGCCGGACGACAGCGCGTTCGCACACCTGCAGGACGCCTTCGAGAAGCTCGCGGGGCTGGTCGAGGCACCGCACGACAAGCGGTTCATCGTGGTGACGGTGCCTGTTGGCGCCGGGTTCCCGGCGATCCAGTCCGTGGTCGCCGAGTGGACGTCCGGCAACAACGCGGAGTGGTACTACGGCAACGTCTACGACGAGGACGATCGTCCACTCGGCTGGTGGGAGTCCGTTTCCTGAGATCGCGTCGCTTCGATGAGTTCCGGCTCGGTCCGCGGTCTGCAGGTACATGAAGCTCTTGCTCACGTCAGGCGGCGTCACGAACCCGAGCATCCACGCGGCGCTCGTGCGGCTTCTCGGCAAGCCGATCTCCGAGTGCCGCGCGCTCTGCGTCCCGACCGCCCAGTGGGGTCATCCGATGTGCGGTCCGGCCTCGGTGCGGCGGTTCGTGGCCGCCGATCGGCACTTCTCCGGCCTGGGCTGGGCGTCGCTCGGCGTCCTCGAGCTCACCGCGCTGCCCACCATCGGCGCGCAACGGTGGGTGCCCTGGGTCCAAAACACGGACGTGCTCCTGGTCGGCGGCGGTGACGCGACGTACCTGTCCCACTGGATGCGCGAGTCCGGGCTGGCGGACCTGCTGCCGTCGCTGCCCGACCTGGTCTGGGTGGGGGTGAGTGCCGGCAGCATGGTGCTGACGCCCCGGATCGGGGCGGACTTCGTCGAGTGGCCGTCCGCGCCGGACGACCGGACGCTGGGGGTCGTCGACTTCGCGATCTTCCCGCACCTGGACGCCTTTCCCGAGAACACCCTGGCGGACGCGGAGCGGTGGGCCGCGGACATCGGCGTCCCGGCCTACGCCATCGACGAGCAGACGGCCATCAAGGTCGACGGCTCCGTCGAAGTGGTCTCCGAAGGGCGATGGGTGGCATTCGGAACAAGCTCAGGAGATCAGTGAGAGCCTGTTGGCGAATGGTTGCGCGAGGTCGGCGCCTCCATCGAAGCCGGATCAGCTCACCAGCGCGACGAGCTTCGACACCAGCTCCGATGGCAGGGGGCGTGCGGCGTTCTCCGCGCGGAGTCGCTCGCACGCCGCCCTGATCTCCTTGTCCTCCAACAGCTTCGTGAGATGCGAAGCGTCCACAGTGGCGTCTTCGAGCCACAGGCCGATACCAGCGTCGCGGACGAGTGTCGCGTTGTCGAACTGGTCGGCGGCGTGCGGAAGCAGCAACTGCGGCACTCCGGC
Source organism: Lentzea aerocolonigenes (assembly GCF_000955955.1). Taxonomy (GTDB): domain Bacteria; phylum Actinomycetota; class Actinomycetes; order Mycobacteriales; family Pseudonocardiaceae; genus Lentzea; species Lentzea aerocolonigenes_A. The sequence continues at coordinate 1,052 of NZ_JYJG01000590.1, read as the reverse complement.
GGCCAGCGAGGTGAAGGTGCTGCCGGAGCCGCCGTGGTGCACGATCGCGTCGCAGTGCTCCAACAGGGCGTTCAACGGGATCCACTCGACGAGGCGCACGTTCTCCGGCAGTTCGCCCAGTTCCGCGACGTCGGAGTCGCCGAGCGCGAAGATGAATTCCGCGTCGATCTCCTTGGCCGCCTCGACGATCTGGCCCAGCGCGCCGACGGACATCAGGCCGACCGCGGTGCCGAGGGTGACGCACACCCTCGGCCGTTCCCGCTTGGCGAGCAGCCACCCCGGCAGCACCCCGCCCGCGTTGTACGCGACGTAGCGCATCGGCCACCCGATCTGCGGGGTGCCGAGCCCCTCGGTGGCGATGTCGATGATCGCGTCGGCCTCGGTCGGCCGCGTCACGCCATGCCGGTCGTAGGCGTCGGTGTACTTGGCGTACAGCGCGAGCTCGTCGGTCCCGCGCGCCGCACCGAAGTTGTGCTGCACGGCGGGAATTCCGAGCTTCGCGGCGATGAACGGGCCCGCGGAGTCCATCTGCTCGAAGACCACCAGGTCCGGCCGCCAACCCTGGGCGGCGGCGAGCATCCCCTCGGTGAGCCGGTCGCCGAGCGCGGCGAACACCCGAGCGACGAGCTCCATCGCCCGCCGCGGGTCCTCCACGAACAGCTCGTGGATCGAGGCGAAGTCCCCGAACCGCTCGTTCTCCCGCACTGTAGTCCCGAAGAACGTCATCATGTCCAGCCCCGGCGCGGCCTCCACCGCGGGCAGCCCAGCTTGCGCGGCGCGCTCGACGACGTCACCGGTGCTGGCGACCAGCACGTCGTGACCCCCGCTCCGCAGCGCCCAGGCGAGCGGGATCATCGGAAACAGGTGGCCAAGCCCCGGCGATGACGAGAAAAGAACTCGCACGACTTCCTCCCTAGGAGTCTGTTGGCGAATGGTGTGGGTTGGTCGTGAGCGTGAGGGCATGAAGGTGGGGCTTCTGGTAATTGAGATGTACCGAGCCTTTTCCATCTTCATGATCGGGTGCGTTGTTCGAGGGTGAGGATGGCGTGGGC
>NZ_JYJG01000589.1 GCF_000955955.1 Lentzea aerocolonigenes | reverse complement strand
GCTGGCGAGCGGTGAGTACAGCTGGCAGGCCAAGCTGCCCAACAAGTCCGGCAGGCACATCATCTACTCGCTGTGGCAGCGCTCCGACAGTCCGGAGGCGTTCTACAGCTGCTCGGACGTCGTGTTCGGCGGGGGAGTGCCGGACACGCAGCCGCCCACCGCGCCCGGCACTCCGGTCGCGTCCGCGATCACCGGCAACTCCGTGAAGCTCGACTGGCCGGCGGCGACGGACAACCTGGGCGTCACGGGGTACCGCGTCTACAGCGGCAGCCAGGTGGTGGCGACCTCGGGCACCAACTCCGCGACGGTCACCGGGCTCACCGCGAACACCGACTACAGCCTGAACGTGGTCGCGCTCGACGCGGCGGGCAACGTCTCCCCGGCCTCGCCGAGTGTGGCGGTGAGAACCGGCACCGTCGGGACGTGTTCGGTGGCGTACACCAAACCGAGCACGTGGAACGGCGGCTTCACGGCCAACGTGAAGATCACCAACAGCGGTACGTCCGCGATCTCGGCCTGGCAGCTCGTCTGGGACTTCCCAGCGGGTCAGACACTCGCGCAGGCCTGGTCGTCGACGATCACCGTGGCCGGAGGGAAAGCCACCGCGAAGGGCGCGTCGTACAACGCCGACGTCCCGGCGGGTGGCTCGGTGAACTTCGGGTTCAACGCCAACACGACCGGTGCGGTGACGGACCCGGTGTCCTTCACGCTCAACGGCTCCGCCTGTTCCACAGGGTGAAGAGGGCACTCGTAGCCCTCCTGGTGGTGGGTTCGGTCGCGTGCGCACTCCTCGTCGCGCGCGCCGGATCCGCCCCGGACCTCACCAAGGGCGTCGGTGGCATCGCGGCGTGGCTCAACGACCTGACCGGTGAATGCTCGGAAGTCCGCAGGGACAACGACTTCACCGCGTTCGCCGGTCCGGTGCGGGCGAAGGTCTACGAGCCGTTCGTCGCCGAGTGGGGCACCTGCGTGAAGGAGCCCTACCAGCGACTCGGGCTGATCGTGCTGCGGCCAGGGGTCGACGAGGCCTGGCGGAAGGCGTTGGCGCGCGGTGAGGTCCGGGGCGATCCGGACCTCGCGTTCGGCGACGGCTTCGCGCTCACCGGCTCGATCGGCATGGAACACCTCGGGCTGAAACGACTCGAGTGCACGCCTGACGCGTGCTCGTTCGTTCAGATCGAACATCATTGACAGAAGGAGATCCGGGACAATGTCGTTCCTTCGAACGTTCAACGGGCGAAGGCGGTGGGCCGCGACGGGAGTCGTGGTCGCCACCGCCGTCGCCACCGCGGGGATCGCGCTGAGCGCGCCTCCCGCCGGCGCC
>NZ_JYJG01000588.1 GCF_000955955.1 Lentzea aerocolonigenes | reverse complement strand
AAGGTGACCCAGGGCTGGAGCGCCACCTGGTCGCAGTCCGGCGCGAACGTCACGGCCGCGAGCATGTCGTGGAACGGCAACCTGGGCACCGGGGCGTCGACCGAGATCGGCTTCAACGGCAGCTACACCGGTTCCACCAACGTGGATCCTTCGTCGTTCTCGTTGAACGGCACGGTCTGCACCGGCCAGCAACCGCCGACCTCGACGACCACCACCACGACGACCACGGGCAACCCGCCCAACCCCGGCAACCGCGTCGACAACCCGTACGCGGGCGCCAAGGTCTACGTGAACGCGGACTGGTCGGCCAAGGCCAACGCGGAACCGGGTGGCAGCAGGGTCGCGAACCAGCCCACCGGCGTGTGGATGGACCGGATCGCGGCGATCAACGGCACGACCGGCGCGCGCGGCCTGGCCGCGCACCTCGACGACGCGGTGCGCCAGGCGGCGGGCTCACCACTCGTGATCCAGCTGGTGATCTACAACCTGCCCGGCCGCGACTGCTCGGCGCTCGCCTCCAACGGTGAGCTCAAGGCCACCGAGATCGACCGGTACAAGACCGAGTACATCGACCCGATCGCGGCGATCCTCGCCAGGCCCGCGTACAAGGACCTGCGCATCGTCACGGTCGTCGAGATCGACTCGCTGCCGAACCTGATCACCAACGTCACGCCGCGGCCGACCTACACCCCGCAGTGCGACGTGATGAAGGCCAACGGCAACTACATCACCGGTGTCGGCTACGCGCTCGCGAAGCTCGGCGCGGTCCCGAACGTCTACAACTACCTCGACGTCGGCCACCACGGCTGGCTCGGCTGGGACGACAACTTCGGCCCGACGGCCGAACTGCTGTACCAGGCGGCCACCGCGCAGGGCAGCACCAAGGCGAACGTGCACGGCTTCATCGCCAACACCGCGAACTACGGGATCCTCAAGGAGCCGTACTTCAAGATCGACGACAACATCAACGGCGAAGTGGTGCGCGAGAAGGCGAAGTGGGTCGACTGGAACCGCTACATCGACGAACTCGGTTACGCACAAGCGTTCCGGCAGCGGGCGGTCCAGGCGGGCTTCGACGCGAACGTCGGCATGCTGATCGACACGAGCCGCAACGGCTGGGGCGGCGCGGCCCGTCCGACCGGACCCGGCCCGCGCACGTCGGCGGACGCGTACGTCAACGGCGGCCGGCTCGACCGTCGCATCCACCTCGGCAACTGGTGCAACCAGTCCGGTGCCGGCCTCGGCGAACGCCCCAAGGCCGCGCCGGAAGCGGGCATCGACGCCTACGTGTGGATCAAGCCACCGGGTGAGTCCGACGGCTCCAGCAAGGAGATCCCGAACAACGAGGGCAAGGGCTTCGACCGGATGTGCGACCCGACGTACACCGGAAACCCGCGCAACGGCAACAGCATGTCCGGTGCCCTGGGTGACGCCCCGCTGTCCGGCCACTGGTTCTCCGCGCAGTTCCAGGAGCTCATGCGCAACGCCTACCCGGCCCTCTAGAAAGGACAGACGCGCACATGAAACGCCTCCTCTGTGCGCTGGTCCTGTTGTTGTCGGCCACCGTCGTCGTCTCCACTCCGGCGGCGACGGCGGCCGGCGACGGATACTGGCACACCAGCGGAGCTCGCCTGATCGACTCCGCTGGTGCGCCGGTGCGCATGACCGGCATCAACTGGTTCGGCCTGGAAACAGACACCTACAGCCCGCACGGCTTGTGGGCGCGCAACTACCGCGAGATGCTCGACCAGATCAAGTCGTTGCGCTACAACGTTGTTCGCCTCCCGTACGCCTCACAGCTGTTCGACTCCGGCAGCACACCGAACGGCATCGACCTCGCCAAGAACCCCGATCTGGCCGGGCTGTCCGGGATCCAGGTCATGGACAAGATCGTCGAGCACGCCGGGCGGATCGGCCTGAAGATCGTGCTCGACCGGCACCGGCCGAGCTCTTCCGGTCAGTCGGCGCTCTGGTACACCGACGCCTATCCGGAGTCCCGGTGGATCAACGACTGGGTGATGCTGGCCCGCAGGTACGCGAACAACACCACGGTGATCGGCGCGGATCTGCACAACGAGCCGCACGACCCGGCGTGCTGGGGCTGCGGGGACGTGTCGAAGGACTGGCGGCTGGGTGCGGAACGGGCGGGCAACGCGGTGCTCGCGGCCAACCCGAACTGGCTGATCATCGTCGAAGGCGTCAGCGGCGACTACTGGTGGGGCGGCAACCTGCAGGGCGCGGCGGCGGCGCCCGTGCGGTTGAACGTGGCCAACAGGCTCGTCTACTCCGCGCACGACTACGCGACCTCGGTGTACGAGCAGTCGTGGTTCAAGGACCCGGCGTTCCCGTCGAACCTGGCGGGGATCTGGGACCGCAACTGGGGCTACCTGGTGAAGAACAACGTCGCGCCGGTGTGGCTCGGCGAGTTCGGCACGACGCTGGCCGACCCGCGGGACCGGGTGTGGCTGAAGACGTTGCTGGAGTACCTGAACAACGGCTTCAGCTTCGCGTTCTGGTCGTGGAACCCCAACTCCGGGGACACCGGCGGGATCCTGAACGACGACTGGACGACGGTCAACACGACCAAGCAGGCGTACCTCGACCCGTACCTGGGTGGCTCCCCACCAGGACCTGGGCCGGGGCCTGGACCTGGACCCGGGCCTGAGCCCGGCGGGCCGTGCAAGGTGGCCTACAGCGTGCCGAACGACTGGGGTTCCGGGTTCACCGGCTCGGTGTCCATCACGAACACCGGCAGCACGCCGATCAACGGCTGGACGCTGACGTTCGCCTTCCCCGGCAACCAGCGGATCTCCAACGGCTGGAACGCGACGTGGACCCAGACGTCGGCGACAGCGCTCGACTGGAACCGGACCATCGCTGCCGGAGCGACCGTCTCCGGCCTCGGGTTCAACGCCACCTACAGCGGCGCGAACAGCCCTCCGCCCGAGTTCCGGCTCAACGGGCAGCTGTGCAACGCGCCGTCGTCCGGTACCAAGCCGTTGCGCGAGCTGGCCGCTGCCAAGGGGAAGTACTTCGGCAGCGCGATGACCGTGTCCGAGCTGGAGGACACGCAGAACCGTGAGCTGACCGCACGCGAGGCCGGTGTCATCACCGTCGGCAACGAGCTGAAGTGGGATGCCACCGAACCCTCTCGCGGGCAGTTCGCGTTCACCGGCGGCGACCGGATCTGGGCGGGTGCGGTCGCCGCCGGCCAACGCGTGCGCGGGCACACGCTGGTGTGGCACAGCCAGACGCCGCAGTGGGTGCAGGACCTGCCGGCTTCCGAGTTGCGGCAGGCGATGCTGGACCACATCGCCGCGGTGGCCGGGCACTACCGCGGCAAGGTGTTCGCCTGGGACGTCGTCAACGAGGCGTTCGAGGAGAACGGCACGCGGCGGCAGTCGTTCTGGCAGCAGAAGCTCGGCGACGGCTATCTCGCGGAAGCGTTTCGAGCGGCCAGGGCCGCCGATCCGGATGCCAAGCTGTACTACAACGACTACAACACCGACGGGCTCGGCGCGAAGAGCGACGCCGTGTACGAGCTGGTGCGGTCGTTCAAGCAGCAGGGCGTGCCGATCGACGGCGTCGGGTTCCAGGGGCACCTGCTGCTGGGCGGCGTGCCGTCGTCGATGCAGCAGAACCTGCAGCGGTTCGCGGATCTCGGCGTGGACGTCGCGATCACCGAGCTGGACGTCCGGATGACCCTGCCCGCGGACTCGGCGAAGCTCGCGACGCAGGCCTCCGACTACGGCGCGGTGGCGCGGGCCTGTCTCGCGGTGGCCCGGTGCGTCGGGCTCACCACTTGGTCGCTGTCGGACAAGCACTCGTGGATCCCGTCGGTCTTCCCGGGTCAGGGGGCGGCGCTGCCGTTCGACGAGTCCTTCGCCCCCAAACCGGCGTACCGGGCACTGACGACGGCCTTCGGGTGATCTTCACATGTGAACGTGCTCACGCTCCGTGCCGCCACCTGTACGGCACGGAGCGGGGGTGCAAAACTTCGTTGAGCTGCACGAAGCCTCTGTTCAGGAAGTTTCCAGACAACACGATTCGTCTGGACCACGTTTCGCAAACAATGTTAACGCGAACATTACCCTTGAGTTCACCTGAACGTGCTCCCTATCGTGTCGGGAACGCATCGGGTGATGTGGGTTCGCGAGAGGGGTCGGTGTGGTCACCATCGCGGACGTCGCACGACACGCGGGTGTAGCCCCGAGCACTGTTTCATACGTGCTCACGGGCAAGCGGTCGATCTCGGCGGACACAAAGTCGAGGGTGCGCGAGAGCATCAGGGCGCTCGGCTACCACCCGCACGCGGGGGAGCGCGCCCTGAGCGCCAGCCGGTCGAACGTGATCGGCCTGGTGCTGCCGTTGCGCGCCGGTCTCCACCTGCCGGTGATGATGCGGTTCGTCACGGCCGCCGTGACGTCCGCGCGCAGACACGACATGGACGTGCTGCTGATGACGGCCGAGGACGGCGCGCCCGGCCTGCGCAGGGCCGCGGACAACGCCCAGGCGGACGGTTTCCTGGTGCTGGACGTGGAGATGGACGACGAGCGGGTGCCCGTGCTGCGGGAGCTCGCGAAGCCGTCCGTCCTCATCGGACATCCGGCGGCGACGAAGGGCCTCACCTGCGTCGACCTCGACTTCGAGGCGGCCGGGGCCAAGTGCGTCGACCACCTCGCCGACCTCGGGCACCGCTCGATCGGCTTCCTCGGCGCCCCGAGCGCGGTCTACCGCCGCAACACCGGCTTCGCGCACCGCGCGATGGCCGGGTTCAGCGCGGCCGCCATGCGTCGCGGCATCGCCACCACGGCCATGCCCGCGGAGGAGGACTACGAGTCGGTGCTCAGGTCCGTCCAGGCGCTGATCCGCGCGCACCCGGCCATGACCGCGCTGGTCGTGCACAACGACGCGGCGCTCGGCTGGGTGAGCTCGTGCCTGCGCGCGTCCGGCCGGAAGGTGCCCGGCGACGTCGCCGTGGTCGCCATCTGCCCGGACGAGATCGCCGAGCAGGTGTCACCACCGCTGACGTCGGTGCGGCTCCCGGTGGACGAGCTCGGCCGGCACGCCGTGGAGCTCCTGGTGGGCAAGCTGGAGGGGCGCGCGGTGCCACCCCTGCTCTTGCTGCCGCCACGGCTCTCACGCCGCATCAGCACGCCGGAACTCGCCTCCGCCCGCTACGGCGCCGCCTCCTCAGGCTGACCGCAGCGCCCTGCGCGCGGTCGATG
>NZ_JYJG01000587.1 GCF_000955955.1 Lentzea aerocolonigenes | reverse complement strand
CCGGCCAGTCGGGATCGATTCCGCTGGGTGGAGCTGTGCCGCTGGGCGGAGCCGTGCCGCTCGTGGTGTCGGCGAAGTCACCGGCCTCGCTGAAGGCTCGCATCGAACAGGTGCGCGCGCTCGAAGGCAAGGCGGAGGACATCGGGTTCTCGTTGCTGACGACGCGGTCGGTGTTTGATCACCGTGCGGTGCTCATGGGCGACGAAGTGGTTCAGGGGGTGGCGCAAGAGAGTGCGCCGGTGTTCGTCTTCCCCGGCCAGGGGTCGCAGTGGCACGGCATGGCGGTCGAGCTGCTGGACGAGGACGAGACGTTCGCGCACTGGGTTCGTGAATGCGACGCGGCGATCGGGAAGCTGGTCGACTGGTCGGTGATCGATGTGCTGCGGGGCGACGCGGCGCTGCTCGAGCGCATCGAGGTGCTGCAGCCGACGTTGTTCGCGGTGATGGTGTCGCTGGCGCAGACGTGGCGGAAGAACGGGGTCGAGCCGGCCGCGGTGGTCGGCCACTCGCAGGGTGAGATCGCCGCGGCATACGTCGCCGGTGCGCTCAGCCTGGACGAGGCCGCCAGGATCGTGGTGCTGCGATCCCGGCTGTTCGCGGACGAGCTGGTCGGGAACGGTGCCGTCGCAAGCGTCGCGCTGCCCGTCGAGGAAGCGCGGCAGCTGATCGAGCAGTGGCCGGTGTTGTCGATCGCGGGCATCAACAGCCCGGACGCCTGCACGGTCGCCGGGGCGCTGCAGGAGCTCGACGAGTTCGTGGAACTCTGCCAGGCCAGGGAGATCCGGGCGCGCGTGGTGGCGTCGACAGTGGCGTCGCACGGGCCGCAGGTCGAGCCGCTCCGCGAGAAGCTCATGGCCCTGCTCGGCACGATCACGCCGCGCACCAGCGACATCGCGTTCTACTCGACGGTCAAGGCCGAGCGCATCGACACGTCGAGCCTCGACGCCGGCTACTGGTACGAGAACGCGCGCAAGCCCATCGAGTTCGTCGCGGTCACGCGGAAGCTGATCGAGGACGGCTACCGGGTGTTCGTCGAGTCGAGCCCGCATCCGGTGCTGACGATGCCGGCGCAGGCCACGGCTGAGGCGCAGGGCGTTGAGCTGGTCACGGTCGGCTCGCTCCGGCGCGACCAGGGCAACAGCCGGCGGTTCACGACGAGCCTCGCCGAGGCGTGGGTCGCGGGACTCGACGTCCAGTGGCGGTACCCCGGCGGCCGGAAGATCGATCTGCCGACGTATCCGTTCAGCCGCAGCAGGTTCTGGCCGAAGGCAGGCGCCAAGGCGGTCAACGCCGAGGACGGCGCGTTCTGGCGGCTCGTCGAGAACGGCGACCTCACCGAGGCGCTGGGCGTCGACGCGGAGAACGTCGTTCCGGCACTGAGGGAATGGCGTGCGAGGCAACAGACCCAGTCCACTGTGGATGGCTGGCGGTACCGCGACTCGTGGCAGCTCCTGCGCGGGGTTCAGGCGACCGGCATCAACGGAACCTGGCTCGCGGCGGTCCCAGAGCACACAGACGAATGGCACGAAGCGGTGCTGCGCACGTTCGGCAGCGACGTTGTCAAGATCACCGTGCACAAGAACGCCGAACGTGCGCTGCTCGCCACCGAGCTGATCGGCATCGAGCCGGTGGGCGTGATCTCGTTGCTGGCCACGGAGAACACACCGCACGAGGAGTTCACGTCGACGCCACAAGGCCTCGCGTTGAACGTGTTGCTGCTCCAGGCACTCGGCGACGTCGGCAGCACCGCGCCGTTCTGGGCGGTCACCAAGCAGGCGATCTCGACCGGGCCGACCGACGAGGTGCGCAACCCCGAGCAGGTCGCGTTGTGGGGCCTCGGCAGGGTGGCCGCGCTCGACCTGCCGCGCCGCTGGGGTGGCCTGGTCGACCTGCCGGAGATCATCGACGGGCAGATCGAGCAGGGGCTGGTCGCCGCGATCACCAATGGCGGCGGCGAGGACCAGCTCGCGGTCCGCGACACCGGTGTCCACGGGCGCAGGCTCGTCCCGGCCCAGCGCGCGCCGCAGTCCACCGAGTGGAACCCGCGCGGCACTGTCCTGATCACCGGCGGAACCGGAGCGTTGGGCGGCCACGTCGCCCGCTGGGTGGCGAGCCGCGGCGCCGAGCACGTGCTGCTCACCAGCCGCCGGGGTGATCAGGCACCGGGAGCACAAGAGCTCAAGGCAGAACTCGAAGCGCTTGGAGCCCGCGTCACCATCGCGGCCTGCGACGCGTCGGATCGCGCCAGTCTGAAGTCGGTGATCGACGCGGTACCCGACATCACGGCCGTCGTGCACGCGGCCGGCATCGTGGAGGGCAACGCGCCGACCGACGCGCTCGGCATCGACCAGCTGGACCGGCTGCTCAAGGCCAAGATGACGAGTGCGTGGCTGCTGCACGAGCTGACGAGCGACCTGGACGCGTTCATCCTGTTCTCGTCCGGCGCGGCGAGCTGGGGCAGCGGCGCCCAACCCGCGTACGCCGCCTCCAACGCCTACCTCGACGGCCTCGCGCACTTCCGCCGCGCACAGGGGTTGACAGCCACCTCGATCGCCTGGGGCGCTTGGGCCGACTCCGGAATGGCGTCGGAGAACGAGGAAGGCGCCGAACAGCTGCGCCGCCGAGGCGTCCACACGATGAAACCGGACCTCGCGATCACGGCGTTGCAGCAGGCGGTCGAGGACGGCCACACGTCACTGACGATCACCAACATGGACTGGGAGAAGTTCGCGCCGAGCTTCACCGCGTCCAGGCCGAGCCCGCTGCTGATGGGCATCCCGTCCGTCCAGAAAGCCTTGGAAGAGCCGGAGACGACCGACTCAGGGCTCAAGGAGCGGCTACTGGCGTTGCCCGAGGCCGAACGCACCAGGACGTTGCTCGACCTCGTCCGCACGGAGGCCGCGGCGACTCTGGGCTTCGAGAGCGCGGAGGCGTTCGGGCCGTCCAGGGCGTTCCGCGACGTCGGCTTCGACTCGGTGACCGCCGTGGACCTGCGCAACCGGCTCAAGGCCGTCACGGGCGTGGCGTTGCCCGCGACGCTGGTGTTCGACTACCCGACACCCGCCGCGCTGGCCCAGTTCATCCGCACCGAGCTCCTCGGCGACGTCGCGGCCGCCAACGACCCCGAGGCGCACATCCGGGAGACGCTCGCGTCCATCCCGGTCAGCCGCCTGCGCCAGGCCGGTCTGCTCGACCTCGTCCTGCAACTTGCCCAGGAGAGTGGGGAAAACAACAGCGCTCCGGATGTTGTGCTTGCAGCCGAGGCGGAATCGATCGACGACATGGACGGCGAAGCCCTCCTGCGTCTGGCGATCGGGGACGCCATGAACTAGCGGGCGATCCGAGAAGGAAGCGCGATGACCACCTCTGCTAACCAGTACGTCGAGGCTCTGCGGTCGTCACTGAAGGAGATCGACCGGCTGCGCAAGCAGAACCAGCGGCTGATCGCGGCAGCGGTGGAACCGATCGCGATCGTGGGCATCGGCTGCCGGTACCCCGGCGGGGTCGCCTCGCCGGAGGACCTCTGGCAGGTCGTCGCCGAAGGCAGGGACGTGATCGGCGGGTTCCCGGCCGATCGCGGGTGGGACGTTTCCGAGCTCGACTCCGCCACGATCGAAGGCGGCTTCCTCGAAGACCCGGCGTCGTTCGACTCCGGGTTCTTCGGCATCTCGCCCCGGGAAGCCGTCGTGATGGACCCGCAGCAGCGCCTGCTTCTCGAAACCGCCTGGGAGGCACTGGAACGCGCCGGGGTCAACGCGCAGTCGTTGCGCGGAACTCGTACGGGCGTGTTCATGGGCACCACCTCGCAGGACTACGCCGACCTGCTCTCGCGCTCGGGCGAGGACGTCGGCCTCTACGCGACGACCGCGTTCGCCGCTTCCGTGCTGTCCGGCCGCATCTCCTACCTCCTCGGCCTCGAAGGCCCCGCGGTCACCGTCGACACCGCGTGCTCGTCTTCTTTGGTGGCGTTGCACCTCGCCTCTTCCGCTCTGCGTGCCGGTGAGTGCGATCTGGCGCTGGCCGGTGGTGTCGCGGTCATGACGACGCCCGCCGGGTTCGCCGCCTTCACCTCGCAGGGCGGGCTCGCCGGAAACGGGCGCTGCAAGGCGTTCTCCGACGACGCCGACGGCACCGGCTGGTCCGAGGGCGTCGGTGTGCTGGTGTTGAAGAGGTTGTCGGACGCCCAGCGCGCCGGCGACAAGATCCTCGCTGTCGTCCGTGGTTCCGCGGTCAACCAGGACGGCGCTTCCAACGGCCTGACCGCGCCGAACGGGCCGTCGCAGCAGCGTGTCATCCGGCAGGCTTTGGAGAACGGCGGCCTCGCTCCGTCCGATGTGGATGCTGTTGAAGCGCACGGCACGGGTACAACTCTCGGTGACCCCATTGAGGCGCAGGCGATCCTCTCGGTCTACGGACAGGACCGCGCCGAGCCGCTCTACCTCGGGTCGGTGAAGTCGAACATCGGTCACCCCCAGGGTGCTGCGGGTGTCGCGGGTGTGATCAAGGTAGTCATGGCGCTGCGGAACGGGTTGCTGCCCAAGACCCTGCACCTCGGCACGCCCTCCACCCAGGTCGACTGGACTCGCGGCAACGTGTCACTGCTGCACGAGGCGCGGCCGTGGCCGTCCGTCGACCGTCCGCTGCGCGCTGGCGTTTCCGCGTTCGGTGTCTCGGGCACGAATGCGCACGTGATCCTCGAGCAGGCGCCGCCCGTCGTTGTTGAAAGCTCTGTTGCCGCTGCTCCTGTTGTGCTGCCGTGGGTTCTGTCCGCGCGCACTCCGGCGGCGTTGGAGGAGCAGCGGGTTCGGCTGCAGTCGGTCGTGGATGCCCTGTCGCCGCTGGACATCGCGTTCACGCTGGCGACCGCGCGTGCGTCGTTCGAGCAGCGCGCGGTGGTGCTGCCGGACGGGACGGAGCTCGCGCGCGGGGTCGCGGTCGAGGAGCACACACTCGCGTTCCTGTTCTCCGGTCAGGGATCGCAGCGGCTCGGGATGGGACGTGAGCTGCACGCCCGCTTCCCGGTGTTCGCCACCGCTTTCGACGCGGCGCTCGCGCACCTCGACCCGGCACTGCGCTCGGTGATGTGGGGCGAGGACGCCGCCGCGCTGGAGCAGACCCGGTACACGCAGCCCGCGTTGTTCGCCTTCGAGGTGGCGATGTACCGGCTGCTGGAGTCGTTCGGGCTGGTGCCGGAACAGGTGGCGGGGCACTCCATCGGCGAGATCGCGGCCGCGCACGTGGCTGGGGTGTTCTCGCTCGAGGACGCCTGCGCGCTGGTGACCGCGCGGGCCTCGCTCATGCAGGCGTTGCCGTCCGGTGGTGTCATGTTCGCGCTGGAGGCCACCGAGGACGAGGTCCTGCCGCACCTCACCGGCGGCGTGTCCATCGCCGCCGTCAACGGTCCGCGCTCGGTCGTCATCGCCGGTGTTGAACAAGAGACTCGTCGGATTGTTGAACAATTCGACGATCGCAAGACGAAGCAGCTCAAGGTGTCGCACGCGTTCCACTCGCC